>UQXK01000089.1 GCA_900544985.1 uncultured Eubacteriales bacterium | reverse complement strand
CAAACCCCGACACAAGAAACTTTTCGAGAAAAGTTTCTTGGAACTTCAAAAGCTTTCGCTAAAATGAAGTGGTGTAGTCGGTGCGAAGTTCTTTGGTTTACCTTTCTCCGAAAGAAAGGTAAATTATATAACGGCGCTTTCCACAAGTTTGAATTCTTCTGAGTTGTTTGCGTTTTTGTTGAGCTCGCTCGGTGAATGGAATGTTGGAACTGTCTTTTTCATTGCCTGGGTTATATTTTTTGAAGCGATCTCGTTTTTGTTTTCTTCTATTGCTTTCTTTAAAATATCAAGCTTTTCATCGATTTCTTCTCTCGAAAGCGGAGAATCCTTTTCGATAAATATCATATCGTTTTCGGTCTTTTCAAGTGTTTCGGATTTCATAAGAAGTTCTTCGTAAAGCTTTTCTCCGGGACGAAGTCCTACTTCTACAATGTCTATATCTTTATACGGTTTGAGTCCGGAAAGCTTTATCATATTTTCCGCAAGATCGAGAATTCTTACGGGTTTTCCCATGTCAAGAACGAAAAGCTCTCCGTTGTTCGCCATTGCGCCTGCCTGCATAACAAGCTGAGTTGCCTCCGGAATAGTCATAAAGTATCTTATTATGCGCTTGTCGGTTATAGTAATGGGACCGCCGTTTTCTATCTGCTTTTTAAAGAGCGGGATAACGGAGCCGTTGCTTCCGAGGACATTTCCGAATCTTACTGCGGCGAATGATGTATTGCTGTTTGTACGGCATTGTATTACCATTTCGCAAAGGCGTTTTGACGCGCCCATTACATTTGTCGGATTTACAGCCTTGTCTGTCGATATGAGGACAAATTTCTTTACGTTGTATTTTTCCGACATATCGGCGGTATTGTATGTACCGAGAACATTATTTTTTATCGCTTCGCAATTGCTGTGCTCCATAAGCGGAACGTGCTTGTGTGCGGCGGCGTGAAATACGATTTCGGGAAGATAATTTTTAAATACGGATTCAAGTCTGTCGCGGTCCCTTACAGAACCTATTTCCACGCATATATCGAGCTTTTCTTTGTATTTTCTTTTCAGCTCCTGTTCTATATCATATGCGTTGTTTTCGTATATATCGAATATTATAAGACGTTTGGGAGATCTTTTTGCTATCTGGCGGCAAAGTTCGCTTCCTATCGAACCGCCTCCTCCGGTTATAAGGACGGTTTTTCCTGCATAAAAACCGAGTGTTTTGTCGTCGTTTATATTGAGCGGTTCCCGGAAGAGAAGGTCTTCGATCTTTATTTCTCTTATTACTCTGCTGTTTGTCTGATTTTTTTCGAAAGCGTCTTTTATCGGGAAGTCATAGAGCTTTACTTTGCATCCGGATTGACTGTAAAATTTATAAAGTTCTTTTGTTTTTTCTCCGTCTATTTTCGGAAGCGCTATCAGAATTTCCTGAACGGGAAGGGTGCTTAATTTCTCTATTATGTTGTCTTTTTCGTCGTATACTTTGATTCCTCTTACAAGGTTTCCTATCTTGTCTTTGTCGGTGTCTATAAAACAGATCGGTTTGTAATGTGAATTGGGATTTAATTTAAGCTCATCTGCAAGAAGACATCCGATAGGACCTGCTCCGACAATGGCGATTCCTATCTTGTTTGATGCCGGGTTTTGGTGAGAGTTCATGTATTTGAGCTGATATATAAATCTCGAACAGAGAGTCGCTATGTTAAACGACGCTATGAGAGCAAGCGTTTTCCACAAACCTACATTGGCGTCCGGAATAAAGTTTGTAAGTGCAATGATGAGTATACCGGAAGCGATATCGGCGATTACTATATGCAGATATGATAGCGAGTTGGCATATCTCCATACATTCGAGTATACGCGCGATATAAATCTTACCGCCATTATTATTACCGCGGATATAAGGAAATTATAGAGATAAAGCGTTAAATTTCCTTTTATATTCGATGATAATATGCATTCAAGCCCGAATGCCATCAAGTATATTAAAAATAATATCGAAAAATCTATCAAAGCGAGGAGATATTTCCTTGCCGGGGCTTTTATTTTCTTGTTCATAGCTATTAAAATGCCTCTTTTGCATTTCCTTTCAAATTATTTTATATATATCGATTTTTACAATTAGGTCTTTTTGTTTCAAAATAATTTAATCTATTTTAGCATATGAAGACGTATTATGTCAATACATATTGAAATAATTTAAAAGATGTTTTTTATTATTTTTGCAGAGAGAATTCATTGTTTACGAAAAGAAAAGTTTAATAGTGTGAATGCATGTTTTTTGTAATTATTTGTCAATATCGGATATGCCTTTTTGAATGCGTTTTTGAGAAGTAAAATATGTTATTATTTGTTTTTCTGATTTTGTAACCGTGCTTTTCATAAAAAAGACTTCCGTATATTTCAACGGAAGTCCAAAAACCCTTGCGGTACAAGGACATTTTTTTGCCGACAAGCTAAAAAAATGTCGGCAAAAGAGAAAAAAGGGCAAAAAAACACCCCTATCGCCTATGATGTGAACCCCAAAAGTTGGACAAAATAATATAGTTAATTTTCTTGTGAATG
>UQXK01000088.1 GCA_900544985.1 uncultured Eubacteriales bacterium | reverse complement strand
CGAGAAAAGGTGCTTGGAACTTCAAAAGCTTTCGCAAAAATAAAATGGTGTGTTCGGTGCGAAAGTTCTTTGGCTTACCTTTCTTTTAAGAAAGGTAAGAAAAGGAGGTTTGGAACGCAGTTCCAACATATAATGACCAATCAAAAAGCACGGCGAATGCCGTGCTTTTTTGAACTATCGATTGGTTTACAACATAAAAATGGGATTTATTTACGAATATTATATGCTTTGCTTTAATTTATTTTTGACTGTATTTTCGCCATTTTTTCAGAGCTGCGCTTTCTTGCCCAATCCCAATTTTTTCCCGATTCCAGAATATCAAGAGCTTTGATTGTTTTCTCATATGTTACCATAGCATCTTGTAATTTTCCTTTTTCTGCATAACAATCGGCAATGATCGTATACATATCAATTAAATTTCTCAATGAACAGCTTGCTTCTTTGCAAGCGGCTTCAAATTTTTCCTCTCCGTCTAATATTTTTGCCTTTTCTGATAAATTGGAAATATAAATTTCTGGTATAATGTCGATAGTCTTTTTTGCGCTGTAAAGATCATTTTTCGCCTTATATGCAAACGCCATAAAACGGCAAGCATCGTATTTGATTGCTTCATCTTTTGTAATGTCAATGATCTTTGAGGCGATTTCAATCGTTTCATCCGGGAATTTATCATTGTCTGTCACATAAAGCAGATTTATTAACAAGATGTCATTATCAGGATATTTCTTTAACCCCTCTTCGAGAATATTGCGAGCTTTTTCCCAATCGCTATTACGATATTTCCAGCTTTCTTTTGCAATGGCGAGCGCTTTTTCCTCGATTTCTTTTATGTTAAAATTAAAAAGCTCGTCTATTGAAACTCCAAAGTAACTTGCAAGTACGGGTAAGATAGAGATATCAGGCAGGGAAATATTGTTTTCCCATTTGCTTACTGCTTGAAAAGATACGCCTATAATGTTTGCCAGTTGTTCCTGTGTGATTCCGCGTTGTTTTCTTAATTCTTTAATTTTGTTTCCGATGTTCATTTATTATGCCTCCAAATATGAAGTTATAAAGCGGCGCCTGCTTGATTTTATTATAGAACGGTTATTTTATACTTGCAATAACTGTTTAAACGAAATATTTAAACCAATGGTTGAGATAAAACAAAGCACAGCTTATGCTGTGCCTTGTTTTGGTGTGCGTTATCAGTTGGGGCGTCGCCCCAAACCCCGACCAAAGGAATTTTCGTGAAAAGTCCTTTGGAATCTCAAAAGCTTTCGTCAAAATGAAGTGGGGATTATATCTTTGTTTGTGGAATTATGTGTCCTCTTTTATAAATCCATCTTTTATATTTTCATCAATGAGCGATACAACGGTATCCCACATGGCGGGAAGCCCCTCTTTGACGGGAGCCATACGCTTAATTATATCCTCTTTTGATACTCCGCCTGCAAACCATGTTCCGCCGTTATTAAGGCAGTTGGAGAGAAACGGTTGAAGTCTGTCGAGACTTGCGGCATAGAGGGCATCTGTCGTTTTCATTTCATCGAATTCTTCCCAGAGAGAGCGAAGCTCGTCTCCGCCGTCTATCATAGAGAAAAGACGGTCTGCCGCGGCGCTCTCGCGAGCTTTTTTGCTCTTTGCGCCTTCTTTGTCATAAGCAAATGTGTCTCCCGCATCGATTTCAACTATATCATGGACGATAAGCATTTTTAATACGCGGAGCATATTTGTCCCTTCGGGCGCGTATTTTTCAAATGAAAGCGCCATAAGACAGATATGAAAAGAATGTTCTGCGTCGTTTTCTCTTCTCGTTCCGTCGTATATCGAAGAACGGCGGAGAATGCTTTTCATTTTGTCCGCTTCGATCGTAAATTCGACAGCGCGTGCAAGATCTTTATCTTTCGGGAATATCATATTATTAAACTCCCGAGTAAGCGGCAAATCCGCCGTCTATCGGAACTACGACACCGTTTACAAATCCGGAAGCGCCGTTATCGCATAGCCAGAGAAGCGTTCCCGTAAGGTCTTCGGGCGTTCCGAAACGGTTCATGGGAGTATGGGAGAGTATCTTTTCGCTTCTTTCCGTATAAGTTCCGTCGGGATTCATAAGAAGAGCATGGTTCTGATTTGTAAGGAAGAAACCGGGAGCGATCGCATTTACTCTTATACCGACTTTGGAGAAGTGAACTGCAAGCCATTGTGTGAAGTTGGAGATAGCCGCTTTTGCACCGGAATATGCGGGGATTTTTGTAAGCGGACGGAAGCTGTTCATGCTGGAAACGTTAAGTATGCTGCATCCGTCTTTTTTAGCCATGTCGCGTGCAAAAACCTGCGTAGGGATAAGCGTTCCCAAGAAGTTGAGGTTGAATACAAATTCAACGCCTTTGGGGTCGAGGTCGAAAAATGTTACGGTATCTTTTACGCCGTCGATATCCTCCGGGAAGAGATATTCTTTTGTTGTCGTTCCGCGGGGATTATTGCCGCCGGCACCGTTTACAAGAATATCACAAGTGCCGAATGTTTTTACAACTTCGTCTCTTGCTGCTTCTACGCTTTCGCGTTCGAGAACGTTTGCTTTTACGCCGATGGCTTTACCGCCCTCTGCGTTTATTTCGTCTGCTATCTTCTTTGCCATTTCTTCATTAAGGTCGAGAACGGCAACGGAAGCACCGCAAGCGGCGAGCGTTTTTGCAAATCCGGAGCAGAGAACGCCTGCGCCTCCTGTTACAACGCAAACTTTTCCCGTAAGGTCGATTTTGAAAGGAAGTTTCATATATAAAATTCTCCTTGAAGTTTTATTTTTGTGATTATAAAATCTATATCAATTTAAAGCTTGTGAGATTATTATACCACAAATTTTTCCTGTTGCACTATATTACTAAAAAAAACTTACTTTTCTTATAAGAAAAGTAAGAAAAAGAATTTCCCACCGACTTACCTTTCTTTCGGAGAAAGGTAAGCCAAAGAACT
>UQXK01000087.1 GCA_900544985.1 uncultured Eubacteriales bacterium | reverse complement strand
TAATGCAGGAAAAACCGTAACGGTTTCTTCTGCATTTAATGATACTCTCAACATTGAAAGAAAAGCAGGAAAAAAAGTATTGCATATCAAAGACACTTATGGTATAATAAAGATTAACAAAAAACAGAGTAGAGTTCAGCGCGTTAAGTGCCGGAAATACGGTGAGTTGATTTTCGGACGAAAACTTTGTTGCGGTGCCGGACTCGCATCACACTGTTACATATGCAGGAGCACACTTCATATTATATATTTCCTCCCTATTATGTAGCTTTAAGGAACGCTGTATATTTAAGGAGGATTTTCTATTATGAAAACAAAAACACAAGACGCAAAAGTAAGAAAAAAGTTTAAACCGAACGAAAAAACGCTCGCCTACATAAGGCGAATAACAATGGACGCAATGCTTATAGCGCTTTTTCTCGTTTTGAACACCATCGGCTCCATTGAAATAAACCAGTATATGAAGATAACACCCGCTTCTTTCGCGGTGATTATCTGCGCAACTCTTTACGGTCCTGCCGACGCATGCATCGTCGCCGCAGGCGGAGAATTTTTAAACCAACTTTTAAAATACGGATTTTCCCCCACAATGCCGCTATGGATGATCCCGCCGACTCTCCGAGGCCTTGTAATAGGTCTTTTTGCACTTTATATGTTTAAAAAGGGCAAATATCCCGAAAAGCGCACCGTTTTATTCTACATAACATGCGTTATCGGTTCGATAGTAACAAGCGCCGCAACGACCGGCGTATCATATATAGACGCAAAAATGTACGGGTATTTTAATCCCACCACATTTGGAATAAGCACCGCCGCAAGATTTACCTCGTCAATGTTCACAGCGGTAATACTTGCAACGCTCTCCGTTCCGATATGCATAGGACTTCGCCGTGCGAAAATAGGAATCAGACTTCCCGCTCCCGCACCGTCCGAAGACAACCGAGAAAAAGCGGAAAATAAAGAACAGTAACACATAAACCGAAAGACGGCGACACATACAATGACATACGACGAAGCACTGTCCTATATACACTCATTCAAAAGAACAAAAAGCACCCCGAGCCTTAAAAGGATAAAAGAACTGCTTTACCTTATGGGAAATCCCGAAAAAAGTTTCCCCGCCGTACACGTTGCGGGAACAAACGGAAAAGGCTCTTTTTCCGCCATGCTCGAAAGAGTGCTTACTTTCAGCGGATACAAGGTGGGACTTTACACCTCGCCCTTTATAGAAAGATTCAACGAACGCATGCAGATCGGCAACATACAGATTCCGGACGCTTTACTCACCGAAATAACGGAATATGTAAAACCGTTTGCTGATTCCATGGAGGATTCCCCCACGGAATTCGACGTAACAACCGCAATAGGCTTTGAATTTTTCAAAAGGAGCGGCATCGATATCGCCGTAGTCGAAGCGGGACTCGGCGGAAGATTCGACAGCACAAATGTTTTCGAAAAACCGCTTCTTTCCGTAATAACCGGCGTAGCTCTTGACCATACGGAGCTTCTCGGCGACACCGTCGAAAAAATAGCCGCAGAAAAAGCTGGAATAATAAAAAGCGGCTCTCCCGTGCTGTTCGGCGGGAACGACATTTCGGCGCTCGAAGTTATAAAACGCGCCGCGAAAGAGCTTGATTCTCCGTTTTATCTTCCGGACACCGACAAAATAACGATAAAAAAAGCCGATCTTGATTCAACCGTTTTCGATATAGCGGAAAGAAAAGACGTAAAGATAACGCTTCTCGGAATGTACCAGCCGTACAACGCCGCAAACGTCATAAAAGCGGTAGATATATTAAGAAAAGAAAATATAAACATACCCGAAGAAGCCCTTATAAAAGGGCTCGAAGAAACAAAATGGAAGGCGCGTTTTGAACGCCTTTCCCATAGCCCCGACGTCTTTTACGACGGATCTCACAATCCGCAGGGAATAGAATTCGCCGTAAAGACGATAAAAAAATATTTCGGCGAAAAAAAGCCGATTCTCGTAATGGGCGTCATGAAAGACAAAAATTTTTCCGATATGATAGATGAACTATCGACCGTTGCGGACAGTGTTTATGCGCTTTGCCCGCACAACGCACGCGCGCTCTCCGAAAATGACCTTGCAAAAGAATTCGGCAAAAGAGGAATTCCCGCTTTTGCTTTTTCCGATATGGAAAGCGGCGTGGAAAACGCCGTAAAGTGCGCGGTCTCGCAGAAAAAAACAATAATAGCTCTCGGTTCTCTGTATCTTTACTCCGATTTTAAAAAAGCGCTTGCAAAAGTGCTCTGCCCGATTTGACATCGAATCTATCTCTCTTTAAAAATTTTCTAATAAAGGAAGGCTTTTTATGAGCGGTAAATTTTCAAATCCCGAAAACAGCATAAGCATCCGTTATTCCGCCTCCGGCAGACGAAGCTACAAGGAAAACATATGCACGGACAGAATATCCCTACCGTTTGAAATGATATTCGCACTGAAAAAAGGCGCGGCAAAGATCACTTTCGGAGAAAAAACCGTGTTATGCAAAAAGGGAGAAGTTCTGCTTATCCCCTGCGATTCGGAATACACCATCTTTCCGACAGAGCCCACGGAAGCCGTATATGTTCTTTTCGAAGCGAAGATATTCACCTCGTTAAGGCTGCTGTCTTTTTTCGGAACGCCGTCGTTTTTCGGCGGAGCAGTCGCCGAAAGGCTCATATCGCTTTGCGAAAACGTTGCGGACATAGGCGCCGAAAACGAATTCACAAACGCAAGGCTCGAAAACGCCGTAAAAACACTTTCATTTCTCTATACCATAGTCTCCGAAATAACGGAAAACAGCGTGCCTCTCAAAGATTTTGACAAAACAGAGCGCGATTTTTCCGCTTTTGCAAAAGTTTTTTCATACATAGGGGAACACATCTCCGAAAACATAATGCAGGAAACGCTCGCGGAAATATCCGGGCTTTCGATAGATTCTTTTTACAGGGAATTCAAAGCGGCGACATTTGACGCGCCGAAGGATTACATAATATCGGAAAAACTGCGCTATGCGAAGTCCCTTCTCGTGGAGGGAAAGCTCACCGTCGGCGAAATATCGAAAAAGATAGGATACGAAAATCAGTTCTATTTCAGCAACCTTTTCCACAAAAGATACGGCATATCCCCTACGGAATACAAAAGAAAAGTCGCGTCTATAATCTGACTTACCTTTCTTATAAGAAAGGTAAGCCAAAGAATTTCCCACAGATTGCACCACTTTATTTTTGCAAAAGCTTTTGAAGTTCCAAGAAACTTTTCACGAAAAGTTTCTTGTGTCCGGGTTT
>UQXK01000086.1 GCA_900544985.1 uncultured Eubacteriales bacterium | reverse complement strand
AGGACTTTTCACGAAAAGTCCTTTGTGTCGGGGTTTGGGGCGGACAGCCCCAACTGACAACACCACACAAAAAAGCACGGAATTGCCGTGCTTTTTCTTCTTTTCAAAAAAACGTAATTACTCGGAGCGGCTGCATACCGTATAAAAAGCATCAAGTAATTTTTCTCCGTCGTCACGGTTCATAATAAGGACTACAATATCCCCGCTCCTCCCTATATATATGTCGTGTGAAGAAAGTCCGGTACAAACCCACTTCATTGGATCCACATTTTCACGAAGGAGTTTTACCGCATTTTCTCCGAAGCTTTCGGATTTCAACTTTATAACGCATACCGTATGAAGCAATGTCGGATTTATAGCAGGTTCAGAACCAACGGCGCTTTCAAACGGAATTTCATCCGTTCCGAAGAAATACATGCAGTTGTCTGCGTCTATTTTTGTAGTAACAAGATGATTTGTAAAATCATCGCCTTCGGAATAATCGGAATTTATAAGCTCCGACAGTCTTTCGCTGTATCCGCCGATTTTATAAATTTCATAAAGAATTTCTTCCGGCGTCATATTCTGCAACGATTTAGTTCCGTCGGAATCTGATTTTTTGCCGCATGAAGTACCGCAAGCAATCACAAATATGCAGAGCGCCACCAACATAGACACGATCGCAATTTTTTTATTCATTTTCATTTCCTTTCAAATATAAATATTTATATATTTAAGTCGCAACAAGAAATGAAATATCTCACGTAAAAAATAAAAAAGCCCGCAAAATGCGGGCTTTATTTAACCTATATAGATTAGTCCGTAACGAAAGGAAGAAGCGCGACGTGGCGTGCACGCTTGATAGCCTCCGTAAGCGCACGCTGATGTGCTGCGCAGGTTCCCGTAACTCTTCTGGGGAGTATCTTGGAACGTTCGGAAATGAATTTGTGAAGCTTTGCAACATCTTTATAATCGATCGCAGTAGCTTTTTCCGCGCAGAAAACGCAAACTTTTTTTCTTCTGTGCATATTGTTTCCGTTTCTTGCGGGTCTTTGTGTGTTATCTCTATCCATCTTAAAAAACCTCCTCTGTAAGATTTTGCCTTTCTATCGGCAATCAGAACGGCAGATCTTCGTCGCCCGCAACCTCTTCAAATTTGGGAGCGCTTCCCATATCGGAAGAGAAAGAAGGAGCCTGAAAGTCATCTGCACGAGAGCTATCGCTCTTTTTTTCAACGAAATTGGCTTCGTCAGCCACAACTTCCGTAACATAGCGTTTGGAACCGTCTGTTGCGGTCCAGCTTCTCGATTGAAGAGAGCCGCAGATACAAATAGCGCTGCCTTTTCTGAAATATCTTGTGATAAATTCAGCCGTATTCCTCCACGCAACTATATTTATAAAGTCGCTCTGGGGCTGTTCACCGCTCTTCTGGTATCTGCGCGTTACGCCGATCGAAAAGGATGTCACACTTACGCCGGAAGGAGTCTGTTTAAGCTCCGGATCAGCCGTAAGATGGCCTATAAGAATAACCTTGTTAAGACTTGCCATTGTACTTTTATCCTCCTTACGCTACTTTTACAGTCATGGAACGCATTATATCTTCTGTTATGTTGAAGATACGTTCAAGCTCTGCAACAAAGCTTGTTTCCGCTTTATAATCTACAAGAACATAATAGCCCTCTGTAAGATCATTTATCGGATAAGCGAGTTTGCGTTTGCCCCATTCGTTGAACGTTTCGATCTCACCGTTTGCTTCGATAAGAGATTTGAACTTTGCAACAGTTGCCGCAACAGCATCTTCTCCTTTGGAAGAATCTACGATGAACATCGTTTCATAGGACGATTTTACTTTTTCCATATTGATCACACCTCCTTTTGGACATAAGGCCACGGACGAAAATATTATCCGCAGCAAGGAGAAAGTTCTAAAAAGATACTTTTCCGATTTGTTATTCTATCATATATATCTATTTTTGTCAATATTTTTTTACCTTTTCAAGATATTTAAGTCGCCGAAAGACGCAAATACTACATTTATAATACGGAAAATTCCCTGTTTTCCCCGGAACCGTATCTTGTGGCAAAAATTTTCCCGCGCGACGGACTGAATGTGAAAATATCAATAGAGCTTTCTTTGTCCGAATAAGGTTCGCGTTCGAATGTAATTCCGTTCATATCCGCCGCAACGCCCGAATTTTTTCGCCCCGCAAGCATCGTCGTAACGCTCAAAAATCCCGATTTATCAACAGTTGCGGAATCAAAATGGCAATGTCCTGCAATTCTTACGGGAACAATATGCCTCTCTCCCGAAAAATCCGCTTCTATATCATATCCGAAGTCCTCGTCTTCCGAGGAAATATGAATCTTCTCTCCATTGATAAAAGCGCTTGTGATTTTATCGAGCGCATCGGAATTTATTCTGACATCATCGGAATGATATGCGTTATCAAAAGGAATATGCTCTATAAAGATCACATATTTCGGCGCATTTTTCAGCGCTTTTCCGCAAAGCCACGAAAGTTCTTTTCCCGTATAACCGAAGTCCCATTGAGGAATATATTTCAGAACGCCATCGTTCACTATGTACGGCACATCGTTGCTGTTAAGCAAAACAAATCTTGTGTCCGCCGACGGGACATCGTAATATCCGTAAAGCGCCTTTTCCCCTCCGGAATGATAATATTCAAACTTTTCTTCATGTGAAAAAAGAATGTCGTACTGAATATCGTTTGTCACTTCAAAGCCCGTATCACAGATATATGTGTCCGCTCTTTTTCCGTGAATCGAATTATCATCATGATTTCCCTGAACAAAAAGGCACGGCATATCGAAATCTTTTGTTCTTACCGCAAGGTCTTTCATCATTGCGATATGATCTTCTCTCGAATTCGGATAATTCCCTACATTGTCCCCGCCAAAGCAAACAAATTCGATTTTTCCGCAATCGTTCAGCTTATTCAAAGCGCCTATCATGTTAGAAAGCGAAACCCTCATTTCATCGATAGATTTATAATGAAAATCCGGGATAAATGCAAATCGGACGTCCCCCTTTTCCATCTTCGGCAGAGCTTTTTTTACACGTTCGGTTTCCCTTTCCGCATAATCCGAAACATTCATATCTGTATCTTCCTTTCAAACATATATCATGTGCCGATATTTTATCACACAACCAAAAGGTTTTCAACAGAAAATCATGATTTTTGCGTGCGTTTAATATTGGGGCTATCCGCCCCAACCCCAACCAAAGGACTTTTCGGGAAAAGTCCTTTGGAATCTCAAAAGCTTCAACCAAATGAAGTGATGTGGTCGGTGGGAAATTCTTTTGCTTACTTTTCTTATAAGAAAAGTAAGAGAAGGAGGTTTG
>UQXK01000085.1 GCA_900544985.1 uncultured Eubacteriales bacterium | reverse complement strand
TCATTCACAAGAAAATTAACTATATTATTTTGTCCAACTTTTGGGGTTCACATCACAGTAAAAGGGCTTTTTTCTTTTGATTTTTCAGTAAGACAAGAGTCTGTTTTTGAAGATTTTTGCCACGGGGTTTGAAAGGTGAGAATCAAGCTCGACTTCGTTTATGATGATTTTACCTTTTCCGAAACTCATCTCGGCGCAGGCAAGAGCGGGGTAGAGCTTTTGTCCCCACGCGCTTCCCGTAAGGCTGTTGCCGCTTGTGAGTATCGGAGTCATGTTGTCGGCAGTGAATGTTCGGCGCAGTAAAGGCGTTATCATATCCTCTTTTTCATCATACCAATATCGGAAATCGTAGGGCGTAAATCCGCGTACAAGCTCGTGCCCCGTTTTTCTTGAAACGAAATGGAGTGCTCTCATGCCGCAGTTTTTGACTTTTACCGTTGTTCCCGCAATATCGTGTGTGCCGACGGGAAGGGAGTTGATTATAATCGTTTTCCCGTTATTGACTTCACAAAGAACGGTCTCTTTATTTTTTTCGAATTCTTCAAAAGAGAGATAAAGCGAGGTTTCTTTCGCTTCTTTTTCGATCGGGAATACTTCTATTTCCTCATCGGAATAGTGGACGACATTTCCGTTTTTTTCGAGAAGTATTGCACGAAGCGTATATGTTCCGCGTTCGGTTATATTCGGCACGGCAAAGCTTATATCGCCCTGCATAAAAGAAGAATTTTCTTTAAAGTTTGCGATATATTCTCCGCGGAGTACGCTTTTTTTATCGGGGGAGAGCAGTTCGCATATTATTTTATGCCCGTCGCTTGAACTATGTGTATCGTTGCATATAAACAGTTCTGCGGAATATTTTTCTCCCGCGAAAACGGATTTTCTGTCGCTTCTTATATTTATCATGAGCGGGGTGAGCGCGTCGCGATAAGCAAAGAATGCGGGTTTTGGCTCTCTTTCGCAGTCGACTATCGTTTTCATCCAGCCGGAAGGCCATGCATCTATAAACAGATGTATCGCTATGCTTATCATTCTCGGATCTCTGCGGAACGCTTCTGTTTGGATTTTTGTTGCGAGCGCCTGATATTTTCTGCTTTCTTCTACCCAATCTTCAAAATTTTCTTGCGTATCATAGAAGAAAAAGTGCATATTTCCGCTCTGGGAATCCTTTATTTTTCCCGGTTCCCATGTTTTTTCATCTTCTTTTGACGAAGGAAGCCATTCTTTCGGGTATCTTCTCTTCATAAGCGAAACTGGATCGAGTCCCTCCGCCCCGAACTCTCCGCAGGCGTAATAGGAATTTCCCTTTACGCCGAGCCAATATCCGCGGTGGAGCTTTCCTATATCGATTCCGTGTCCGTTGTACCACGTGCAATAGCAATGATTGTCCGTAAGAGTGTTATCCGGCGGATCATAATCACCGTCAATGTGTTTTATGACTATGTCAGGATGAACAAGCTTTAAAGCAAGATCGCAGGAGGCGAAAAAGCTTTCGGTCTCGCTTCTTACAAAGTGCCTGTGCGGACGGTTATTTGCATTTGCCATTGGCTCGTTTATATAAGAAACCGTTATGCATGAAGGGTGGTTTCTTATGAGCCTTGCCATATCTTCCGCCTGGCGTATGCACTCTGCAAATTTTGTGCGTCGTATCACGGTGAAAAGAGGAAGATCGGTTTGTATCATCAGTCCTATTCTGTCGCAAAGATCGTAGATCTCTTTTTGAACGGGACGCTGTGTAAGTCTTAAAAAGTTCATGTTGCACGCTTTTGCCATGAGCATATCGTACAGCAGGGCGTCAAAATCGCCCCTCATAACGTCCTGCTGTTCATATCCCATCGTATTTGCTCCGCGGAGTCGTATGGATTTCCCGTTGAGATAGAACATACCGCGCGGCGTGCTCTCGTTATCTTCCGCAAATCTTCTCATTCCGAAAGAAGAGAGCGCCGTATCCGTAGCTTCTCCGTCCGCCGTGAGCTTTATCCTTATTTGGTATAGATACGGCTCGTCCTGCGTCCAAAGGCGCATACCGCTTTTTTTGAAGCGCAGTCTTACTAAGTTCTCACCTTTTAAGAAGGAAAGTTTTACGGCGTTTTTCATTTTTTCGGCGTCTTCCGTTTCCCATGTGCCGACGCTTTCGCCGTGATCTTCGTCTTTGAATGTTATGGGAGTATACGCATAGTCTTCAAATACGGTTTCTTCAAAATTTTCCCCGTAAAGAGAATATGAGAGTGTAATGTTTTGCGGCGGAATATAATCGGAATTGTAGATTTCGCACCATACCTCGAACTCATCGTTTGCGGGAACAGGGCGCACGAAAATATCGGATATAAATATCTTGGCTCTTTCTTCTATGAAAACTTTCTGATATATTCCCGAACCGGGAGGGCAGTGATGCCAACCCGTTTCTGCGTCGTCGTATCCGGGACCTGTCGCGGCATACATCTTGTCGCCTTCAAGCCTTAGCGCGTCCCCGACGGGACTTTGATTTCCGCCGTAAATGTAGTCGTTTTTTACGGTTACCGTAAGGATATTTTCCCCGCTTTTGATATACGGCGTTATGTCGAATTCGAAGGGTGCGAAAAATCCCTCATGCGTTCCGACAAGAGTTCCGTTTATATGAACTTCCGCTATATAGTCAACTCCGTTAAAGTGGAGAAATAGCGCTTTATCCTCTGTCGGCTTTTCTATATTCAATACAGTTCTGTAAAATGTCGTTACTTTTCCTGTCGGACCGAAGTAATAGGGGATTTTTACATCTTTCCACTCTCCGTCTCCGCGTACTACGCGGGAAAAATCCGATAAATCCTCGCTTGTTGCCTCTCGCATTTGAAATTCGGGTATTTCCGTCTTTTTTCTTTTATTATCTGTCTTAGGAGCAAAATTTTTGAAAAACGGTTCGTATTTTTCGCGAAGTCTTTCTATTTCTATATCGAGTTCTTTTTTTGTGCTCATTTTTGCGGGAACATCAAACGGCGTTTCGCTTTCGGAGCAGGACAGCTCAAATATCACACCGTTTTTCGGTGTCGGAGTCGGAAAAACAAGCGGAAGACGTTTGGTGCCTATTTCTCCTGCGGCTATTGAACCGAAAAAATCACCCATATTTATAAACCTTTCGTTGAAAACAAATTTGTATAGTTATTATTGCACGGCAGGGAGTAAAAGTCAACATAATGAGATTATTATATTTATTAAAAATCCGTAATACTGACATTTGTAAAAAGCGATTGTAATATTTTTTATCGGGGAATGAATTTATCATTTTGGCGAAGATATGGAAATGTTGAATCCGTAATATTTAAATGGCGAAAGAAATAAAGTTTTATTTATCGGAAGGGAAATGCGCTTTCCGAAAGATGAATTGTCAAGAGAAGTGCAACAAATCATGAATAGAAGAAGCAAATAAAT
>UQXK01000084.1 GCA_900544985.1 uncultured Eubacteriales bacterium | reverse complement strand
CTTGAATGTGTTATGCACGCCGCCAGCGTTCATCCTGAGCCAGGATCAAACTCTCTAAAATTTTGTATATTATCATCTTCCGATGTTAATATCTTTTAGAGCTTTTTTCTTAGCTTCTTTTTCTTACTTTTCGAGTTTCAAAGTTATTAACGAGATTCTTTGTTTGAATCTTTGGTTGTTCAATTTTCAAGGACCGTCTCGCACCGTTTCCTCAACAGCGCTCGATTATTCTATCATATTCCCCTCCCTTTGTCAATACCTTTTTGTGAGTTTTTTTAGAAATTTTTCATTTTTCAAAAGCAATTGTCCGTTTATCCGCATCACAGGCGTGTTTTCAGACTTTTATTTTTTTAATTTTTTCCTTTTTATTCCTCTTTTATTCAAAAAAACATAAGGCGGCTTAAAAAAAGCCGCCTCTTTTTATTTCTTTTCCGTCACCAAATCAACATTCGGCGTTTCAAGTTCTCCGCGATACATTTTCCTTAAAATTATGGGAGTGGCAAAACTCGATATAATTATCATCAGGACTATAAAAGGCATTATCGACGAACTTATCATTCCGTTTTCGACGCCCTTTTGCGCACAAACAAGCGCAACCTCCGCGCGCGCCATCATACCGACTCCGACTCTGAACGAATCTTTAACGCCGTATTTGCAAATAGAAGCAGCTCCGCCGCATCCTATGACTTTTCCGACAAGTCCGGCAAGTATAAAGCAAATACCGAAAGCGACCATGCTTCCGTCTATCGCTCCGAATTCCGTTGTTATTCCTATATTGGAAAAGAATACCGGAGTAAATATCATATATCCCATTATATCCGATTTTCTTTCTATATAATTAGACTCCGGATTCGTAGAAAGAACTATTCCTGCCGCAAAAGCGCCTGTTATATCAGCAACACCGAACCACTTTTCGCTCGCATAAGCAAAGAAAAAGCAGAGTGCCACGCCAAAAACAGGAAGCATCCTGTGATGAGGATATTTCTTCTCTATAATTTTGAAGACTTTCATAAATATAAAGCCTATAACGATAGCAAATACAAAGAAAGCAAGTGTTTTCAAAAGAACCGTGAGAGGAGATTCCGCGCCTTCTCCCGCATTTCCGCTCTTCATTCCTATGACAAGGGAAAGAACTATAACACCTATTATATCATCGAGGATAGCGGCAGTTACAATAGTGCTCCCCGCTTTTCCGTTTAATTTTCCTATTTCTTTCAGAGTTGCGACAGTTACGCTTACGGATGTTGCCGTAAGTATGGTGCCGTAAAAAAGATTGTCGAGAAGCACATCCGACGGAGCGCCAAAGCCTCCGTTAAAAAGGCAAGCAACAACAAATCCAAGTCCCATCGGAACGATGACTCCCGCAATAGTTATAAGAACCGCAGGCGCTCCGACCGCTTTGATATTTCTCATATCGGTACCGAGTCCGGCATTGAACATTATAAGTATAACGCCGATTTTCGATATAAACCCGAGCCCTTCGAGCGACGTCGCGTCTATTATAGACTGTCCCGGTATGTATTTTATAAACCCTATAAGAACGCCCGCCAAAAGTATGCCGACAACGCTCGGCATATTGAGCTTCTCGCAGCCTTTTACCAGAAGCTTCGAGAGCGCAAGTATAATAGCGAGCAACAATAACACGTTGTAATATTCCATATTATAAATAAGCCCCCTTTTTAAATCCTAATGTATGTTAGCACCGTTTTATAAAAAAGTCAATACTATTTCTTGCGCAGGTAAAAATTACAAAAAACACATCTAAAAAATGTGAAATTTGCATTATTTATATTGAAATATTTTTAAATCATGATATAATAGCCCTGCAAAGAGAATCTTTGCATTGATGTAACCGAAAAATTTTATCAATATCTCAAATGGGCATAGCCATGCTTCTACACGGTAAAATAGCCCTGCAAAGAGAATCTTTGCATTCATCTAACAGAAAAATTTTATCCGTATTTCAAACGGACATAGCCATGTTTCTACACGGTAAAATATCTTTGCATTGATGTAATCAAAAATTCCATTTTAACGGATAAACTTCGTCTTTTTTCCTCGGAAGCTTCATAGTTATTTTAAAACAGGAACAAAAGACACGACAATCATTATAAAAACAGATTTTTCTAAAAAATCTTCATAATAACGGAGAACACCACAATGAGCGAAAAAAAAGAATACGCAAAAAAACTTCTTAATTATCTTGACAACGCGCCGACGCCCTATCAGTCCACAGACGAACTTGAAAAAATTCTGCTCGCTTCGGGCGCCACAGAACTTTCCGACGGCGATGAATGGAAGATAGAAAAAGGCAAAACTTATTATATAAAAAAGGAAGGAACTCAAATTTCTTCATTCAGAATATGCGGCGACCCTAAAAAAGACGGTTTCAGAATAGGCGGAGCTCATCACGACGCGCCCGGATTCCGCATCAAAACCGTTCCCTCCGCAGTCTCTCTCGGATACGAACGTCTGGAATTTGAAGCATACGGCGGTCTTATAGTACACGGTTGGCTCGACAGACCCCTTTCTCTTGCAGGCTGTGTATATATAAAAGATGAAGAAAAAGGATTCCACCCCGTAAATATAAATATCAAAAAGCCGCTTATCGTAATACCGAGCGCGGCTATACACGTAAAGAAAGACGTAAACAGCGGAGCAAAATTCAGCATACAGAAAGAAATGTGCCCCTTCTTTGCGCAAAGTGAAGACGGCAAAACATCATTCACGAAATACATCGCCGACTACATCGGCGTCGAAGAATCCGACATACTCAGCATGGATATCGCGCCCTATGACAGCGAGCCCGGCTGCTTTGTCGGAGCAAACGACGAATTTATATCCGTTCCGCGTCTTGACGATTGCGCCATGGCGCACGCGATAATATCCGCCGTAGCCGGTTCCAACGATTCGAACGAAAACACCATCGCCGTTATATACGACCATGAGGAGATCGGTTCAGGTTCCGACAGAGGAGCACGCGGAAACGTTCTCATGAAACTCGTTGACAGAATATGCGATTCTCTCGGATACGGCACAGAGGATAAATACCGCGCGCTTTCAAACTCCATCGCATTTTCCGCGGATATGGCTCACGCGACTCATCCCTCTTACAAAGAGCTTCAAGATCCGTTGCTCATGGTAAAACTCGGCGGCGGCCCCGTTCTAAAACTTGCCTGCGGTCAATCCTACTCCACATCGGTCCGCGGAACGGCATTTTTCAAGTCGCTCTGCGAGAAAAACAACATTCCCTATCAGCAGTTCAACAACAACAGCGATCAAAAGGGCGGCGGAACGATAGGACCGATCCTCTCGGCAGAATGCGGCATATGCTCTGTCGATGTAGGAAATCCCATGCTCTCAATGCACTCCGTAAGAGAGTTCGGCGGCACGGACGACGGATATTATATGGAAAAACTTTTCGAAGCATTTTTCAGAGGATAAAAAACAGCACGGATATTTTAAAAAAGCACGGCAATGCCGTGCTTTTTATGCGGGCACTAAATGTTGGGGCTGTCCGCCCCAAGCCCGGACACAAGAAACTTTTCGGGAAAAGTTTCTTGGGACTTCAAAAGCTTCGCCCAAAATGAAGTGGCGTGGTCGGTGCAAAAGTTTTTAGGGATTTTTAAGGGGATTTTTACAAAAATCCCCTTAAAGCGGAGGTTTGGAACGAAGTTCCAACATATTCTGACAAAATAAAAAGCACGGCGCCGCCGTGCTTTTTGTGTGCGTTGAA
>UQXK01000083.1 GCA_900544985.1 uncultured Eubacteriales bacterium | reverse complement strand
CGCATACAGTATTATCGTCTTTATGTTACTTCTCATTCTTCTTTCTCTCGCTCCGCAAAGGTTTTTCTTTTATTATTTTTCGTAGATTTCTCTTTTCAACACGCCTATGTAGGGAAGATTGCGGTAGTAATCGTTGTAGTCGAGACCGTATCCGACTACGAATTCATCGGGGATTTCCGCACCGACATAATCGGGGACAAATGTCACTTCACGTCTTGACGGTTTGTCAAGCAGCGTGCAGGTGCGAACGCTGCGCGCACCTTTGCCCGCGATATATTTTTTAAGGTAAGTGAGCGTTCTTCCACTGTCTATGATATCTTCTATGATGATAACGTCACAGTTTCCTATATCAACACGGTTAAGGTCGAGAAGGATATTTATATTTCCCGTTGTTTTTGTTCCGCTGTAAGATGAAACGCGCATAAATTCCATCTGACAAGGGATATCGATTTTACGCATGAGATCGGAGAAGAACATTACCGAGCCTTTGAGTATGCCGAGAAGTATGAGGTTGGGGGAGTTTTTATAATCCTCTTTTATTTTTTTTGCGAGTTTTTCCACGATCTCGTTTATTTGCGCTTCGGAAAGAAGTACAGAGCCGACATCGTTTTTCATATCGATATCCATATATTTTTTAATCCTTTCAGAATTTTAATATTCGAAATAATACAGAGCGTATACATTTTCCGAGCTTTTTATTTCGGCGTATACGTCGTCTCTTATACGGAAAGGGGGAAACCAGATTATCCCTTTTTCATCGCAGAATACAGGGCGATTGCATTTGACTTTCGGGCTTTCGGAGGATACAAGCTTTTTAAGCGTTCTTGTCATTCCGCCGAAAATGTATTTTTCTCCGTCTTTTCTGTTTCTTACCGTGAGATCTTTCATTACGTTTTCGGGAAGAAGCGTTTTCGCATTGAAAACAGCGTTTTCGGAAAGGGAGAGAAGCTCTTCTTTGTTCTCTTCGCCTCTTTTGGCAATATATACCGAAAATCCGATTTCGGATTTTTCCGTTCCGCTCCTCAGTTTTTTTGAAAAATCTTTTTTTGTGTTTTCATTTTTATAAAGCGATTCGCCTTTGAAAACGAGAGAGTTTTTTTCTATTATTGCAAACGCTTTTCCCGGAAGGGAGATTCGTGTGCCGCTTTTCGACTTATTTGCAAGCGCGGAAATATCGGAAAAGTGTTTTGCTTCGAGACTCTCGCCGCAAACATTTTTGTACATCGCTTCCGCAACGCGGTTTTTTATTGCGTCCGGAAGAGACGAAAAGAGGGAAATATCGACCGAGTTTACTATATTGTGATCTCTGATAAACTCTTCCGAGTATTTTTTTATAAATTCGTCGTCGCGGGAGATAAGTTCGCACATCGAAGACGCGCGTTCTTCCGCCGCGGGATTTAATTCTTTTAAAAGCGGCACTATTTTGTGCCTTATGAAATTTCTTTTATAGTGTGTGTCGAAGTTTGTCTTATCCGTGCAGAACGAAAGAGAATTTTCTTTCACGTAATTTTCTATTTCTTCTCTTGTGCAAAGGATAAGGGGACGGATTATTTCAAGCTCCCCGGCGCTTCTTTTCGGAACTATGCCGCGCATACCGGAAAGTCCCGTTCCGCGCGCAAGATTGAATATTACCGTTTCTATATTGTCCGATGCCGTATGAGCAAGCGCGATTTTATTGTATCCGCGTTTTCTCGCTTCGTTTATGAGTGCCGCGTATCGCATATCTCTTGCCTTTTCTTCGACACCCACGCCGTTTGCGGCAGACGCGACGTCGATTTTTTCGGAGGAAAAGAATATGCCGTTTTTGCTACATATATTTTTGCAAAATTCCTCATCGCTGTCCGCTTCTTCTCCGCGTAACATATGGTTTACGTGAAAAGCGTGAATATTTTCTTTTCCCATTATTTCCGAAAGCGAGAAGAGAAGCGTCACGGAATCCGCGCCGCCGGAAAATCCGACGAGCACTTTGTCTTTATCATTAAAAAGAGAAAATTTTTCGTTTGCGAGAAGAATTTTTTCTTTTATTACTTCGGAGCTGTTTTTGCTCATTCCCCGTGCTCCTCATCTACGGAGACGAACTTCGTGTATTCGCCTATCCAGAGGAGTTTTACTATTCCTATTTCACCGTGACGGTTCTTGGCGATGATACATTCCGACATTCCTTTTTTCTCCGGATTTTCTTTGCCGTAGTAGTCGTCTCTGTAAAGGAACATAACAAGGTCTGCGTCCTGCTCGATAGATCCCGATTCACGGAGGTCGGAGAGCGCGGGACGTCTTTTATCCTTTTCCGTTCCGCGGGAGAGCTGTGCGCAGCATATGCACGGAACGCCGAAATCCTTTGCCATCAGCTTTAATCCGCGCGAGATCTCACTGACCTCTACAACGCGGCTGTCGGTCTTCTTTTCGCTTGTCATAAGCTGCAAATAGTCTACGACGATAAGACCGAGGTTCTTTATGCGGCGCAGTTTCGATTTCATACCCGTTACGGTAATGCCGCTCGTATCGTCTATGAGTATGTTGCATTTTGAAAGTCTTGCCGCCGCACCCGCAAGTTTTGTCCAGTCGTCGTTTTGGAGGTTGCCGGAACGAAGGGCGTAGCTGTTTACGCAGGCTTCGGCAGAAAGCATACGCGTTGCGAGCTGTTCTGCGGACATTTCGAGAGAGAAAACGCAAACGGCTTTATTTTCGCTTTTTGCTATGTTTGCGGCGATGTTCATGGTAAAGCTCGTTTTTCCCATTCCGGGGCGCGCGCCGATGATTAGAAGGTCTCCCGGACCGAGCCCGACGATGGTCTTATCGAGTCCGTCGTAGCCCGTGGGAGTTCCCATTGCGGCTTTTTTGTTTTTGTTTATAAGATCGAGTCTTTCGTACGTTTGCTGTATCGCTTCGCCTATCGTTACGAAAGTTTTGGATTCGTTTCCGTTGGAGATATCAAAGATTTTCTTTTCCGCGTTATCCACAAGGTACGTTATGTCGCCTTGCTCGGAATATGCGTCGTCGCGTATCTCTTCCGCCGCTTTTATAAGCGCGCGGAGAACGCTTTTAGATTTGACGATATTGGCGTAGTCGCGCACGTTTTCCGCGCTCGGAACGATCTGCGCGATTATTTTTATATACTTTTTGCTTTCTTCTTCGTTGTATACGCCGCGTTTTACGAGCATATCGATAAGAGTTACAAGGTCTATCTCCCTGTTCTCCATGAAAAGATCGCGCATGGCAGAGAATATTTCCGCGTGCTCGGAAAGATAAAAATCATCCGCGGTTATGATATTTGTGACATCGTTGAACTTTTCGGGATCTATGAGTATAGAACCGAGAACAGACTGCTCCGCTTCGAGTGCGAACGGTAGTTTTCTTTCTGTTTCCGCCATGTACAGACCTCCTTGCTTTTGAAGAATGAATTTTTAAATCAGCTTTCCGTAACAGATACGGTTATTTTTCCCGTTATGTCGGCGTAGAGCTTTACGTCGAGAATATATGTTCCGAACGTTTTTATCGGGTCGGTCAATGTTATTTTGCGTTTGTCTACGGTTATTTTGTGCTGTGCTTCAAGCGCTTCCGCGATATCTTTTGCGGTGACGGAACCGTATGTTCTGCCGTCTGTTCCCGCCTGCGCTTTGATTTTTACCGTGACGCCTTTGAGTTTTTCCGCGGTTTTGTTTGCCGCTGCTTTTTCAAGCTCTATGCTGTGAAGCCTTGCGTCCTCTTTGCCTTTCATTTCTGTAAGGATCTGGTTGTCTGCGGGGGCTGCAAGCTTTTTGGGAAAGAGAAAATTATTTGCATATCCGTCCGATACGTTTATAACCTGTCCCTTTTTCCCTTGGCTTTTTACATCGGAAAGAAGTACGACTTTCATATTTTTCTCCTTTATATTACAAAAATTAGTTTATTAAAATAATATTACCATAGTAGATTTAACAAGTCAAGAAAAAACACTTACCTTTCTCACACCTTTCTTTCGGAGAAAGGTGTGAGAAAGAACTTTGCTCAAAAAGTACCACTTTGTTTTTGCGAAAGTTTTTGAGATTCCAAAGAACTTTTTACAAAAAGTTCTTTGTTCGGGGTTTG
>UQXK01000082.1 GCA_900544985.1 uncultured Eubacteriales bacterium | reverse complement strand
CCAAACCTCCTTTTCTTACCTTTCTTGAAAGAAAGGTAAACCAAAGAACTTTCCCACCGATTATACCACTTTATTAAAAAATAATGATAATAACAAAACTATTGTGTTTTTTCCCCTTTTTGTGATAAAATAATACGTGTTAATAAAAATATTATATAAGCGTAAAGGGCTCTCTTTGCGCGGATTACATACGGAGGAAAAAACATAATGACGGAACTTACACCGATAAAACTTTCTCAGGTCACAAAAAAAGCAATATGGGGCGGTGAACGCCTTTCAAATGAATATTCTCTGGGTGAAAAGGGAGAAAGTATAGCCGAGTCTTGGGAGCTTACTTGCAGGGAGGATGGCGTAAATACGATAATCGGCGGAGAGTATGACGGAAAACTGTTCTCCGATTATATAAACGAAAACAAAAACGCAGTCGGAACAAAATGGGACGGAGGTCGTTTTCCTCTTCTCATAAAGCTCATAGACGCGAAGAGCGATCTTTCAATACAGGTTCATCCCGATGACGAATACGCCGCAAAATATACGACGGATTTCGGAAAAACGGAAATGTGGTATATAATAGACGCGGCGCCGGGTTCAAAGCTGATATACGGACTTGCAGGGAAGTACACTTCCGAAGAGCTTTCTTCCGCGATAGAAGCGGGAACGCTTGAAAAGATGATGAATTATGTTCCCGTGCACGCAGGGGAGGCGTATTTTATCCCCTCCGGACTTGTACATGCCATAGGCGGCGGAATACTTATAGCGGAGATTCAGCAAAATTCAAATATAACTTACCGTGTTTACGACTATAACAGAAAAGACGATAAAGGAAATCTGCGTCCTCTCCATGTAAAAGACGCGCTTGCGGTCATCGAAAGCACCGATCCCGAAAATGTAAAGAGCGAGCACGATGACGATCCGTCCGTAATTGCAAAATGCAAATATTTTACGGTAAAGAAACACGAACTTTCGTCGGGAGATAAAGAACTTTTTGCAGGTGAGGAAAGCTTTATGCATATTATGTGCGTAAAGGGAAGTGCGGGATTTATCGCGGGCGGAAAAGAATATGCTCTCTCTCCTGCCGATACATATTTTGTTCCCGCGGGAATGGGAAAGATAACGCTTTTGTCATCTGACGCCGTCGTTATAACAACCACTATGTAAGAAAAACGTTCGCACCTTTTTTATAAGAAAGATGCGCCAAAGAATTTCCCTCAAAGCACATATTATGTTTTTCTCCGCGCGATTTTGAAAAAGGAAGTATTATGGTGGAAGCAAGAAAAAGAAAAAAATCAAAAAAGTTATTTTTTATACTGCCGTTTGCTGTAATATTCGGTGTGATCGCGATAATGTATGCTTCTGTTTTTATAACGGGATATTGCTTTTCGTATCATGCCCCCGATGACGATATGACGGATATTTCTTATATTCTCGAAAAGGAAGAGCTTACAGAAAAAGATTATGAAACTCTTTACAGGCAAACGGGGCTTACCAAGATCGGTGTCGACAGATGTCTTTCAAGAGGAGAGGTCGGAAAAGAGAAGATAAAAAGCATACAGGAATCTTTTTTTGACGAATATAACATAAGAAGAGAGTTTTCTTTAAATTTTGTATGCGCCGTTTATACGGACAAGACATTGGAATATTGTTATCTTGAAAACGGAGACGTAATAGTAAGCCTTTCTACATTTTTCACCTGTTTTAATATAGGGCATTCGGGGCTTGTTACCGATGCCGGCAGGGCGGGGATTTTGCAGTCGTATGACTACGGAATAGAAAGCGCCGTCGGTTCGATAAGCGATTTTTTAAACAGACCGACGTTTATCGTGCTTTCTCCGAAAGCGGACAAAGAGACGAAAGACAATGTTGCAAAATACGCGGCGGAAAACCTTACTGGCAAGGATTACCGCTTTTCTGTGGGGATACTTACAGACAAAAACAAGTGTGAAAAAACGCAGTGTGCCCATATTGTTTGGTACGCATATAAAAATTTCGGAATAGACCTTGACGACAACGGCGGACTTACGATAAGTCCGAAAGGACTTGCAAACTCCGAAAAAATGGACATAGTTCAGGTTTTCGGTTTTGATCTCGATAAACTGTGGAAGTGAGCGATACAGTTTTTTTATATTGTCGGAATGTGTCGGAACTGCGTGAGGGAACTTTGCTTTAAGGTGCTTTTTGTAAAAAGCACCTTAAAAATCCGCAAAAACTTCGCACCGAATATACCACTTCGTTTTTGCGAAGCTTTTGAAGTTCCAAGAAACTTTTCTCGAAAAGTTTCTTGTGTTGGGGTTTGGGGCGGATAGCCCCAACTTATAACGCACACAAAAAAGCACGGCAATGCCGTGCTTTTTATATTTTTTGTGTTTTTATCTTTGTTCAAACGTTTGCATTATGGAATTTTCAAGCATTTTTGCAACAACTTTTATTCTTTTCAGCGTTGCGTCTTTTTCTCCTTTTCCTATCCTGTTGCCGTCTGTGTCGGTCGATATTTGATTTAATGCAAGCAGCGAAAGGTGCGGAAGAGAAGTGATAAATACGGGCTTTGGATATATTTCACGCATATCGTATTTAAGTGATACGAGCTTTGAAGCTTCCTTTGCCTGATTTCCGAATGCTACTACGTATTTTGAATTTTCAAGCTCGTGGAAAAGTCTGTTTAAATTTGCATCGTCGGCATATTCGGATTTTGACGGAAGAGAAGTTCCGTCAAGCGCGGGATAGTGTATTATATCAGAAGAATTCGTTATAAGATAATCATATCTGTTTTCAGAAGGAAACAGCGCACGTATATTCTCGTTTTCAGATGCCGAAAGCACTGATAAGGAGGTTGAGATTTTTTCCCGTGTTTCCCGCCACGACCTTTCCCGCCTTTTCCTCTTTTTGTCCGGGACAGGCAAACATGAAGGCGACGTGCGATATGTCCGTACCTTTGTTAAAATAAATTCGTCCTGCCATTTTTCTCACTCCTTTTTGCAGTCTGATTTGAGATGTCTTATATTTTTAATTAAAATTTTGTATATCTTATTTATATGAGAATTTCTTTACTTTGTGATATTTTAACACAATATAAAATTTTAAAAAATAATATTATATAAAATATTTTGTAAAGTTTCCATTAAGAAGTGAGTGGATTTTATTTGATTTTCCGTGTTTTTACGGTTTTATTTTCTTTTTTTCGACAAAATAAAATATAACGCCGAGAGAAATTTCTACCGCGTATACGATAAAATATGTTTCCATTATTGTTTCTCTTGTTATGGAAGCGTTTCTTATTTCGGACGCGGAATATACGGTCACTTCGAAATTTTCGGCGGTTATATCATCACCGTAAACTATCATTCCGGCATTTTGATTTTTGTGTTTATATCTTACTATGACCTCTCCGTCTTCGGAAAGAATTTCTTCTTCGGAATAATATATTTCTCCCTCATCTTCGCCGGTAATGTTGGTCGCGGGATCTTGCATATCAAAACCAGTCTCGGTTTCCATGTATTTTTTGAACGATTCCGGATCTGTAAATTTTTGTCCTTTTGCGAGTGTTTGTATTGTGATAAAAGAAGCGAGCACGATATGCAAAATTACCGATATGACTATAATTACCGAAAATATTTTCACATATTTTATTTTTAATCTGTCAAGAGTTTTTATTTTGTCTTTTTCTTCTTCCGAATATGTTAAAATGCCTTTTTTGATAAGAATTCTTGTCGTTACCGAGTGCGATATAATGCATATGACCGCGGCTATCAGTGAAAATATTATACCGGCAAAAAACCAGGAGGAGAAATTAAGCTTTACATATACATTGTAAGAGTCTTTGAAAATTATAAGAGGAAGGGAAAACGCCGTAAGTATAAATGAAGCGAATATGACGCTTTCCGTTTTTCCGGCGATATATCTTTTCGTTTTTTCTATGTTGTCGTTTTTCACGTCGTCGAAGTTTAAAGACTGCATGGCGTTTATGGAGAATACCGCCGCCATCGCCGCCGAGACCGCAAAAAATATAAGACTTATAAAAAACGCCAGGTCCATTCTGAAAACCGCAAAATTGAGTATGAGTTCCAGAATAAAGCCTATAACGGATATCATAAAACAGATGACGCTTTTGTTGAAGAATTTTGTCTTTGCAGCGGCAG
>UQXK01000081.1 GCA_900544985.1 uncultured Eubacteriales bacterium | reverse complement strand
CAAACCTTGCTTTAAGAGGCTTTTGAAAAAGCCCCTTAAAAATCCGCAAAACTTTCACACAGACTACACCACTTCATTTTGGGGAAGATTTTGAGATTCCAAAGGACAGCCCCAACTGATAGCAAATGCTGAAAAGAAAGAACGCTGATTTTGTATCAAAATCAGCGTTCTTATATGGCAGGGGCAGAAGGACTTGAACCCACGACCAACGGTTTTGGAGACCGCGACTCTACCAACTGAGCTATACCCCTATATTTAAATCGCCGCACCGCATATTTAGCGGAGCGGCAAATACCGCGACTGTGATACGGGAAAATTTGGTGGGCCTTTAGGGACTCGAACCCCAGACCGACCGGTTATGAGCCGGTAGCTCTAACCAACTGAGCTAAAGGCCCGCTTGCAATCGCGAGTATTATTTTATCATATATGTATCTGTTTGTCAACATCTTTTTTTGTTTTATCAAAGATTTTTTTAACAATATTAAGTGTCGGATTTTTCACCTATAAAATGACATGATTTTTCATATAATCAAAATCCGCAAAATAAGATTTTATAAATTCAATGTTCTGTAAAGCCCTTTTTGGGATTATGTATTATATTTCCGAGAATTTTTATCAAAAATGCCCTATTGATAAGTTTTTTTAAATAGTATATAATAAATATCGGAGTTATAAATATCGACAACAGTCAGAAAGTAAGGTTAATATGAGAGCAGACGGAAAAATCGTAAAAAATGTAGACCCTATGTATAAATTGGCTCCGTATTTCATGCGCAACAGAAGCGATGCGCAAAATATGATAAAAGTAAGTGTTCCATATGAAGACATACACAAATATGTAATGGAAACAAGAAAAAACGGGCAAAAGATAAGTCATCTTGCGGTTGTTCTCGCGGCGCTTGTGAGAACGATTTCGGAATACAATCAGTTGAACCGTTTTGTCGTAAACAGCAAAATATATGCCAGAAACGAGATCACATTTGCAATGGTCGTTATGCGTCCGGGCGAAGCAAATCCTTCCATGAGTAAAATGAAATTCGATCTCTACGATACGATATTCGATATAAACGATAAAATAAATGCCTTTATAGAAGAAAATAACAAAGTCACAAGCAATAATTCCTCGGACGAGCTTTTCGCAAAAATATTGGCTATGCCCGCCTTTATGCTTCGCGGCATGATGGCGCTTGTGCGTTTTCTCGATAAGCACGGCATTCTTCCAAAGGCGATAATCGACGCAAGTCCTTTCCACAACACGCTCGTATTTACAAACCTTGCCAGCATAAGGACGAATTACATATATCATCACGTCTATGATTTCGGAACAACAAGCATGATAATCGCTATGGGAAACAACATAGACACACCGAAAATGGACAAAGAAGGCAACTTTCATCTTCAAAAGGAAGTTCCTTTCGGTATCGTAATGGACGAAAGAATCGCAACGGGCTCTTACTATGCAAAAGCATTTACAAGAATCAATGAATACCTGAAAAATCCCGCGCTTCTTGAAAATCCTCCGGAAAATGTAAATGTGGATTACCCTTTTGAGGGACTTTCCGAAAAATTCAAGAGTGAAAAAACAAAGAAAAAAGAAGCTCAAAAGGCAGAAAAAGCAAAGAAAAATAAATAAATTTGATATAAAAAACTTTGCCAAAATGAAGCGGTGTAGTCTGTGTGAAAGTTTTGCGGATTTTTAAGGGGCTTTTAGGGGGAGCCTCTTAAAGCAAGGTTTGGAACGCA
The DNA here is from genome assembly GCA_900544985.1 of uncultured Eubacteriales bacterium. Classification (GTDB taxonomy): domain Bacteria; phylum Bacillota; class Clostridia; order Oscillospirales; family CAG-272; genus UMGS731. Next base: position 2,477 of record UQXK01000081.1, on the reverse strand, counting down.
GTTCCAACATATTACGACAAAATAAAAAACGCGGATTTATCCGCGTTTTTTCGTGTGCATTATCAGTTGGGGCTATCTGCCCCAAACCCGGACACAAGAAACTTTTTAAAAAAAGTTTCTTGGAACTTCAAAAACTTTCGTCAAAATAAAGTGGTATTTTTGAGTGAAGTTCTTTGGCTTACCTTTCTTTCAAGAAAGGTAAGTCAGGGAAGAACGATTGAGCCTCCGGCAGGGATTTTTATTATTTCGTTGTCTTTTGCCGCCCATACATCCGTGGCTGTCGGGTTTTCCAAAATCTTGCCGTCAGCGGATTCGCGGATAGCTCTTGTCGCCTTTACATAGTCGACTACTTCGATGTTGGTGGCAAACCATATCGCCTTTCCGTCTTCGCCTTCTGCGTGTTCGGACAGAGCTTTGCATATCTCTTCGAGCTTTTCCCAGCCTACGGGAGCGCTCTCGTTGTCAAGCTCATAGCTGTGTCCCCAGATGTAGAGAAGTCCGCCTGCACGCCACGGTCTTTTTTCAACATTCTGTATAAAATAGTTTACTATCTTTTCGGATTCGTTGTGATGTGTAGTCGGATTCCAGATTCTGAAATCATCGGGCATTGCAAAATTGTTTGTCTGCGATGTCGCTGTTCTTGCATACTCTATTCCTGCGGTTTTCATTGCTGTTAAAGTATCTTGCGAATATGTGCCGAAAGGGTATGCGAGCCCGCGGACGATATTTCCCCAGACGGGTTCGATTATTTCGCGGTCTTTCATTATTTGTTCGTATTGTGATTTTATCGTCATCTTGTCAAGATGAGGGTGGTTGTATGTATGTGCGGCGATTTCGTGCCCTTTGTATAGCTCTTTTATTTCTTTTAATTTTACGTTTTCTCCGTCTTCTCTTATAAGAGCGGAAGAGTTTAAATTGAAAGTGCATTTTAGTCCGTATTTGTTGAAAAGTTCAACAAGACGCCTGTCTTGCTTGCCGCCGTCGTCATAGCTGAACGTGCAGGCGTATCTTTTTCCTCCCGGAAATCTGTCGAATGTTATCATTGTTATCCTCCGAAAAATATGTGCTCCTTACGGAGTTTTCAATATACCTATATTTTACCACAAACATTTGCGATTTCAATAAAAAAACATATTTTAATTTATAAAAAAATATATACTTATACTTTACAAACAGAGAAAAAAAGATTATCATAATATAGAAATAATTTTATTTATGCGTCTGGGAGGAAAAAAGATGAAAATATTGCTTACAGGCGGCGCGGGATATATAGGATCTCACACCGCGATAGAACTTATGAACGCAGGATATGAAATCGTCATTTGCGATGATTTTTCAAACAGCAAGCCCGAGGCGATAAAACGCGTGAAAGAAATCGCCGGAAAAGATTTCGCTTTTTACCGCGTAAATGTCTGTGATAAAAAAGCTCTCGAAGAGGTTTTTGAAAAAGAGGAAATATCGTCCGTAATACATTTTGCAGGTTTCAAAGCTGTCGGAGAATCTGTCGCAAAGCCTCTTGAATATTATAAAAACAACCTTGATTCGACGCTTACGCTTCTTGAAGTTATGAAAGAGCACGGCGTGAAAAATATCATATTCAGCTCGTCTGCGACTGTTTACGGCGCGCCTGATGAAGTTCCGATAAAGGAAACTGCCGCAGTCGGCAGATGTACAAATCCCTACGGCTGGACAAAATATATGATAGAACGCATACTCGAAGGCGTTTGCGTTGCGGACAAGAGCTTTTCCGCTGTTCTTCTTCGTTACTTTAACCCCGTCGGCGCTCATTCATCGGGTCGTATAGGAGAGGACCCGCAGGGAATACCGAATAATCTTATGCCGTATGTTTCCCAGGTTGCCGTCGGAAAACTCAAAGAAGTTTCCGTTTACGGTAACGATTATCCCACAAAGGACGGCACTGGCGTACGCGATTATATCCATGTTGTCGATCTTGCAAAAGGTCATGTTGCCGCTGTAAAATATATTGAAAGCCACGATGGACTTGAAGTGTTCAATCTCGGTACGAGCGTCGGATACAGTGTTCTTGATATAATAAATTCTTTTGAAAAGGCTAACGGAGTAAAGATTCCGTATAAATTTACCGCACGCCGTGCAGGCGATATCGCGGAATGCTTCGCCGATGCTACAAAGGCTCGTGAAATACTCGGCTGGCAGGCGACTCTCGGAATAGAGGATATGTGCCGCAACAGCTGGAATTGGCAGAAAAATAATCCTAACGGATATTCGGAATAACCTACTTTTCTTATAAGAAAAGTAGGCAAAAGAATTTCCCACCGAAATACACCACTTCATTTTGGCGAAGCTTTTGAGATTCCAAAGGACTTTTCTCGAAAAGTCCTTTGTGTCGGAGTTTGGGGCGGAAGCCCCAACTGATAATGCATACGAAAAAACGCGGAGAAATCCGCGTTTTTTGTTTTTTCGTCAATAGTTGGAACTGCCGTTCCAAGCCTCCGCTT
>UQXK01000080.1 GCA_900544985.1 uncultured Eubacteriales bacterium | reverse complement strand
AAAGGACTTTTCACGAAAAGTCCTTTGTGTCAGGGTTTGGGGCGGAAGCCCCAACATTCAATGCACGCAAAAAAGCACGGCAACGCCGTGCTTTTTTATTATATAATTTTATTCAAGAGCCGCCTTTTTTGATATGCTGTTGTTCTTCATAAATTCCACTACTTCCGCGGAAGTGGGAATCGATACTGACGCACCGTGACGGCTGACTGTTATGGCGCTTGTAGCGCTGGCGTATTCGACGGCGTCGTCCATTTTTGCGCCCTCGCAGAGCTTTGCGGAAAGTCCGCCGATGAAGCTGTCGCCTGCGGCTGGGGAATCAACCGCTTTTACAGAGAAAACACCTGTGAAATGCGTTACGCCGTCTACGTCGTATGCGCAACCGTTCTTTCCGAGAGTGACAAGTGCATTTTTGCAACCGAGTTCTTTGAGCGCCTTTATCGCCTTTGCGGCGTTCTCGCTCGTGTCGGGATAAATTCCCGTGATGAGCTGCGCTTCAAATTCGTTGGGGATTATTATATCTATATACTTGTAAAGCTCGCGGTCTACCTCTTTTACAGGGGCAGGATTGAGAATAACCGTCTTTCCCTTTCCGTGCGCGAGCTTCGCGCAGAGAATGTCGCTTTCTACGGGAATTTCATATTGCATTACTACAATATCTGCCCAGTCGATGAGCGCTTCGTTTGCTTTTACAAGTTCGGGAGTAACTTCTCCGTTTGCGCCGACATCGAGAATTATGTGGTTGTCTCCGCCGCAGACAGTGATGACGGCGGCGCCTGTCGGTTTGTCTGTTTTTTGAACGGAAGCGGTATCAACGCCGTTGTCCGCAAGATTTTTTACGGCGAGTTCACCTGAAAAGTCATTGCCTACGGCGCCGAGCATTTTTACATTGCATCCCGCTTTTGCAAGAGCGATTGCCTGGTTTGCACCTTTGCCGCCGAAGTTCATGGAAAATCCGTGACCCGTTATCGTTTCGCCGAGCTTGGGAAGGCGGTCTGTATTTATGACGTAGTCAACATTTATGCTGCCTACTACAAGAATATTTTTGCTCATTGTATAAAATTGATCCTTTCTTTATCGGATGAGGTGGGATTTATTTTAAATTCAGGACAATAACGATGGTTACAAGTATACCGAGAATTATCGTTCCGACGATTCCGCCTATGAGCACACCTACATTTTCCTTTTTTTCTCCCCATTGATCGCGCACGCGAATGAGTTGAGCTTCCGAAAGGTAAAATTTTGTGTTTTCATCTACTGTGTCGGATCCGTTTTCGTTTACTATCGTTACCATCTTTCTGAAAGACGATGAACGTTTTAGTTTTGATATGACGGCATCGTTTTCCGTTTGAGAGATTTCACTTATATTTTTTGCACTTTCCGCATCGACGGCGTTTTCCTTTATAAGTGCGCGGAAGAAACTTCCGATAACTCTTTTTTGATAAAATGTAATAGAAAGAGCAATTATTATTCCGAGGACGATTGACCAGATGACGAGTGTTATGCTGATCACGGTAGGATTTGTACTTACCGAGTCAAGCAATTCGAGCAATTTGGACATGTAAATTCTCCTCTTTTTAAATTATTCATTATTTTGCCTTTATTACATCACAACCGACGTATTTGCGGAGAACGTCGGGGACATTTACAGAGCCGTCTGCATTCTGATTCTGCTCTACAAGTGCGGGAAGTATACGGCTTGTGGCAAGACCGCTTCCGTTGAGCGTGTGGCAGTATTCTATCTTGCCGTCTGCCGTTTTGTAACGCATCATGCCGCGTCTTGCCTGATAATCACGCGCGTTGGAAACAGAGCTTACCTCTTTGTATCCGTTCATGGAAGGTATCTGAATTTCTATATCGTATGTTCTTGCCATAGATGCGGAGCAGTCCTCTGCGGCAAGTTTTACCGTGCGGAAGTGGAATCCGAGTCCTTTTACAAGGTTTTCGGCGTTTGCAACGAGTTCTTCGAATGCTGCGTCGCTTCCCTCTTTTGTTGTGTACTGTACCATTTCCACTTTGTTGAACTGGTGACCTCTTACCATTCCGCGTTCATCGGAGCGGTAACTTCCCGCTTCTCTGCGGAAGCAAGGCGTGTAGCTTATATATTTTTTAGGAAGATCTTCTTCGCGGAGAATTTCGTCTCTGTGGAGAGAAACAAGGGCTGTTTCTGCCGTAGGAAGCATGAAACGGCGTCTTTCATCGTCGTCGGACTGTTCGAGCCAATATACTTCGTTTGCAAATTTCGGGAACTGACCTGCCGTAAGTCCGCATTCGTAACCGAGCATATGCGGAACGAGAACGAGCTCGAATCCGTTATTCAGGTGTGTTTCTATAAAGTAGTTAAGGAGCGCCCATTCAAGACGCGCGCCCATTCCTCTGTATATCCAGAAACCGTTTCCGGAGAGCTTTGTGCCGCGCTCGTAGTCTATAAGACCGAGAGATGTGCAAAGGTCAACGTGGTTTTTCGGTTCGAAATCGAATTTTTTCGGCTCGCCGAAGTAACGGAGCGGCTCGTTGTTCTCTTTGCCGCCTTCTTTAAGGTCGGGATCGGGAAGGTTGGGAAGAGAAAGCATGAGAGAAGTGTATTCCGCTTCGACTTTTTTTAGCTCGGCGTCGATCTCTTTTGATTTGTTGCCGATCTCTTTGAGCTTTGCGAATATTTCCGTTACGTCTTTGCCCTCTTTTTTGTATGTGGGGATAAGCTTGTTTTCTTTGTTCTGCTCTGCTTTGAGCGCTTCTGTTTCGGAAATGAGCGAACGGCGCATACCGTCGAGCTCGAGAATGCGTTTTATATCGGATTCTGCGTCTTTCCCCTTTATTTTAAATCTTTTGATGACTTCTTCGGGATTTTCTTTTATGAGTTTTATATCTATCATTGTTTTTTGTCCTTTCGGGTAAAATTAAAGTTCGTTTTTTATTTTATCTCCGCAGAGAAGCGAGAGAATGTTTTCAAGATCATCATTGTCGGAAAATCCGATGTTTATACTGCTTTTTTTGCCGTTCTGCACGATTTTTACGGTGTGACCGATTATAGACTGGACTTTTCTTTCGAGCGCTTTTGTGTGGTCTACATCGTGAACGACTTTTATTTCCTCCTCTTCTTTTACCGACGAGAGGAATTTTACGAGTTTTTCGGTGTCTCTTACGGAAAGACCTTTTGAAACGACCGTCTCTGCGGCGTTTTCTATTTTTTCACTGTCTTTGAGTGAGAGGAGCACCTTTGCGTGGCCTTCGGAAAGCTCTCCCGACGCGAGATAGTCGAGCGCTTTGGGCGGAAGATCGAGAAGTCTTAATGAGTTTGTGACAGCGGAACGCGATCGCCCTATCTTTTTTGCTATCTCTTCCTGCGTGTATGAGAATTCGTCTATAAGAGCGGCGTATCCGCGCGCTTCTTCGACGGGGTTTAAGTCTTTTCTCTGTATGTTTTCGACAAGCGCAAGCTCTGCGGCTTTCTTGTCGTCCGCCTCTATGATTATTACGGGGATTTCGGAAAGTCCCGCCATTCTTGCGGCGCGCCAGCGTCTTTCGCCGGTGACTATCATATACATTCCGTCTTTCGGGCGGACTACAACGGGCTGTATTACGCCGTGCTGTGATATTGATTCCGCGAGAGCTTCAAGCGGTTCCGTGTCGAATATTTTTCTCGGCTGATCGGGATTCGGCTCCACCTCCGAAAGGCGGATCATTCTGACGCCGTTTTCTTCTTTTTGTTCTTCGTTGTCTATCAAAATCGCGTCCAGACCTCGTCCGAGCGCCGGTTTTTTACCTGCCATTTGTTTCTCCTTCCCGTTTTTAAATTCTTTCGAGAATTTCTTTTGCGACGCTGTCGTAAGCGTCGGCACCTTTGGCGTATTTGTCGTAATATTGTATCGGCTTGCCGTAACTCGGTGCTTCCGAAAGCCTTACATTTCTTACTATTGTATTTTTAAATAACTTTGATGCGTAATATTTTTTCAGTTCGTCTACGACCTGCATTGAAAGATTGAGTCTTCCGTTGTACATCGTGAGAAGTATTCCGGTGAGCGCAAGGTCGGGATTGTAGAGCTTTTTGACCTGCTTTATCGTCATCATCATTTGCGAAAGCCCTTCGAGGGAGAAATATTCGCACTGCATGGGAAGTATAGTTCCGTCCGATGCGACAAGCGCGTTTATCGTCAGCATTCCGAGCGACGGCGGGCAGTCTATGATTATAAAATCGTAATCGGGTTTTATTTCGTCGAGCGCCGCAGAAAGGCGTCTTTCCCTTTTTTCTATGTCGGCAAGCTCAAATTCCGCGCCTGCAAGCGACATTGTTGCGGGCATAACGTCGAGATTTTTGAATTCCGTGCGGACCACTGCGTCGCGCGCGGAACATCTTCC
>UQXK01000079.1 GCA_900544985.1 uncultured Eubacteriales bacterium | reverse complement strand
AAGAAACTTTTCGGGAAAAGTTTCTTGGAACTTCAAAAGCTTCGCCAAAATAAAGTGGTGTGGTTCGGTGGGAAATTCTTTTGCTTACTTTTCTTGTAAGAAAAGTAAGCGGAGTCTTTCGAAAGCCTCTTTTACCAGGTGAATCGGAAGTGCAAGATTCATTCTTATGGTATTGGGATTCTTAAAAGGTCTGCCGTCCTGATATGCCACGCCGACGTCCCAGCCCATGGAAAGCGCTTCATCAAGCGTTTTTCCGCTGTTTTCAAGATACTCCGAAAGGTCAAGATAGAGCATATATGTGCCCTGCGGCTTTAAAACTTCTATCCCTTTGAAATTTTTGTTTATAAAATCGACCGCAAAATCGATGTTCTCCGACAGCACTTCGCAAAGCTCGTCCGTCCATACAGCGCCCTCTTCGGTGTATGCGCCGATAAGAGCGTGCTCGCTTAACACGTTAATGCTGTTGTAATGGGTCTTTGCGGATTCTTCTCTCATTTTTTTCGCCGTGTCGTCATTGAATATTATATGATACGAACCGATAAGACCTGCAAGATTGAATGTCTTGCTCGGAGCGCACGCCGTTATCGTCCTCATTTTCGCGTCATCGGAAACGGACGCCGTCGGAATAAATTTGTTGCCCGGCATTATTATGTCGCTCCATATCTCGTCAGCGAAAACGGTAACATTGTGCTTTTTGTATATTTCCATAGCGCTCTCTATCTCTTCTTTTTCCCAAACCCTTCCCGTGGGATTGTGGGGAGAGCAGAATACGGCAAAGCGGATATTGTTTTCGACTATTTTCTTTTCCATGTCTGAAAAATCCATGCGCCATACCCCGTCCTCTTTTAAAAGAGGAGAATACACCGCTTTTCTCTTTGCCCGCTCTACCGTGCCGATAAATCCTATATAGCACGGCGAATGGAGTAACACAGCATCATTTTCCGCGGTAAATACGCGAAGCGCCGTAGCAAGACACCCCAAAACCCCGTTTTCATAACCTATATTTTTTCTTTCAACATCAAGTCCGTGGCGTTCATGCTGCCATTTTATTATGGCGGAATAATATTCATCTCTCGTTTCGAAATATCCGAATGAAGGATGCGAAGCACGCTTCACAACAGAATCCACAATGCCGGGGAAAACCTTGAAATTCATATCCGCCACCCACATAGGAATAAGAGAAAATCCGTCCTTCGGCTTTCCGGGAGTAAATCCGTCAGGTTCTCCCACTCCGTCCACTGCGAGCGCGTCGTTTCCGTGCCTGTCCGGGACGGAAATAAAATCATATTTCATAAAAATCTCCTTTCAAGGATTTTTCTTATACTATCAAATTCGGGAAGCGCGCTTCTCTTTTGACACAAAAACTGCGCGCTTTCAAACAGGCACACGTCTTTCCCGCGTTGTTTTTTAAAGAGAAAAGACGACTGCCGCCCCGTTTATCAAAAAATCGGCGAAAAAATTTCGCCGATTTATTTTTATAGCCTTTCCGCAAATGCGCCCGTACCAAAAGGCACCGGACTTTTCGGCAGAGATCATAATTCTGCGCCGAAAGCCGCATTGCGGCGGTCTTGTCCGTCAAAACGCATAAAAACGCGCTTTAACGCTTTTTTACGATCCGAATTAGTTTTCTTCTTCTTCAAAAACCGATTTATCGGCACCGCAGAGCGGGCAAACAAAATCCTCGGGAACTTCATCCCAAGTCGTTCCCGGTTCTACGCCTTCATCGGGTTCTCCCGCTTCCTCGTCGTAGATGTAACCGCAGAGTGTGCAAACGTATTTTTTCATAATGTATCTCCTTAAATTAAATTATTTGACAGGTTCGAAATCCGCCGCGCCGTGCTTGCAGAGCGGACAGATAAAATCATCCGGGAGAGTGTCTCCCTCGTAGATATATCCGCATATTTTGCAGACAAATCCTTTTTTGTTTTCTTCTTTGTTTATAGGTTTTGGCTTTATATGACCAAAATAATAATCGTATGTCGCGGACGGAGCATCGGAAAGAACGCGCGCTTCCGTGACCTCGGCAACGAATATAGTATGCGTGCCGACATCTTCAAAAGAAACGACTTTGGCGGAAATAAACGCATTCGAATATTCCGTAAGATATTTTAAACCGTTTGCGCTTACGGCAACATGGGAAAATCCGTCAAACTTATCGGTATTTTTTCCGCTGACAAAGCCGAAACGCTTTACAAGATCGAAATCGGCGCTCTCCGTGAGAACGGAAACATTGAACACGCCGCTCTTTTTTATCATTTCGCAGGTGAAATTATCGCGGTTCACATACACCGTTATTCTGTTCGGCGAATTTGTAAGAAGCGACGCCGTATTTATTATGCAACCGTTGTCTTTTCCGCCGTCTTTCGAGGTGAGAACGAAAAGACCGTATGAAAGTTTGAAAAACGCTTTTTCATCGACAGAGACATTATCGTAAGATCCGGAATCCGTCTCTTTCTTTTCGAAATCCGCGGCGATCTCGTCCACAAGCGCCTCTATATCGGCATTCTGCGCTTCCTTCAAAGAGGAGCGGACGCTTATGGTGTTCTCGGCAAATACCATGTTTTTGCACGGTGAAAGTATTTCGCGCATAAGCTTTCCCGAAGTGGGCGCCCATGATCCGTTTTCCACAAAAGCGACTTTGCGGTTCTGGATATTATGAGCGGCAAGATCGTGAAGAAGCTCTTCCATAGACACGAATATGCCGGCATTGTACGTCGTGGAAGCGAATACAAGATGACTGTATTTGAACGCCGCCGCAACTATTTCGGAAGCGGGCGTCACCGAAACATCGAACATCACCGTTTTTATTCCCTTGTCACGAAGACGCGAGGAGATTATCTCCGCCGTATTTTCCGTGTTTCCGTAAACGGAGGCATATGCTATCATAACTCCTTTTTCTTCGGGAGTATATGTTGCCCATTTTACATATTTGTCTATATAATCCCCGATCTTCTCTCTCCAAACAAAACCGTGGAGCGGGCAGATCATTTTTATATCGAGAGCTCCCGCCTTTTTGAGAAGAGACATAACCTGCGGACCGTATTTTCCGACGATATTCGTGTAATATCTTCTTGCCTCGTCGAGATAATCGCGCATGAAGTCCACTTCATCGGCAAATATCGCGCCGTTGAGAGCGCCGAAGGTGCCGAACGCGTCGGCGGAGAAAAGTATTCCGCTAACGGAATCGAACGAAACCATAACTTCGGGCCAGTGAACCATAGGTGCCATCACAAAATTAAGCGTATGATGTCCCGTATCGAAGGTATCGCCTTCTTTGACGATAACAAATCTGTCGTCATCGCCGAAATCGAAGAATTGCTTTATCATCGCGAGTATTTTCGCGTTGCATATTATTTTTACCTCGGGATAGCGTAAAACAAGCTCCGAAAGAGTTGCGGAATGGTCCGGCTCCATATGATGGACCACGATATAGTCGAGCTTTCTTTCTCCGAGAGTATGCGCTACATTTTCAAAGAATATTTTCGAAACGGCTTTATCGACCGTGTCAAAGAGCACTGTCTTGTCATCGCAAAGAAGATATGAGTTGTACGAAACTCCGTTCGGAACGGAATAAACGCCCTCGAACATGGCAAGACGTCTGTCGTTTGCGCCGACCCATGTAAGATCGTCCGTTATTTTTTTTGTACAGTACATGATTTCTTCTCCTTTTTGTTTATTTTTAATCCGAAAACCGCATTAACCTATCATATTGCAATAAATGCGGATAAAATACTTTTGAAGGTATTTCCGTTTATGTATCTTTATGATATTTTATATTATGCTTTACCGCCGTTAAAACTATACTTTTACTATTCTCGGCATATGGGAAAGCGCAGGAAAGATCTTTTCTTTAAGATCCGTCGTTTTTATGCGCAGGCTCGATGTATTTATGCAGGGGTGGCAGCCGAAATACTCTCCCAGAAGCACGTCTTCGTCCACAAGCAGCTTCACGCGGCGCTCTTTGTCGTTCATAAGCCCCAGAATACTGACGGAACCGGGCGTAAGGTCGAGATATTTTTCGAGATTTTCCGCAGAGGCGAAGCAAAGACGGGAAGAGCCTATCTGCGCCGAGACGTTTTTTGTGACAAAATGTTTGTCCGCCCTCATCATCAGAAGATAAAAATCCGTTTCCGCCCTGTTGCATAAGAAAAGATTTTTGCATATCGTTGCCCCGAGCTTCGCGTCTATTTCGGCACACGCTTCCATCTTATCTGCGGGAGCATGATCTATTCTGTAATATTCCACTCCTATCGAATCCAAGAAATCATAAGAGCGGATCTCTTTTAAAAGGCGTGCGGAAACGTCTGCGGGACGTCCTTTTTCTGCGTTCATTATTTCTATTATATCCTTAAAAATTTTGATTTAAAGGCATTTTCATATTAAAATCCTATGAA
>UQXK01000078.1 GCA_900544985.1 uncultured Eubacteriales bacterium | reverse complement strand
CAAACCCGGACCAAAGAAACTTTTCGGGAAAAGTTTCTTGGAACTTCAAAAGCTTCGCCAAAATAAAGCTGTGTTTTTGAGTAAAGTTCTTTGGCACACCTTTCTCCGAAAGAAAGGTGTGTCAGTCTTCTTTTATATCGTCTTCAAGCTCTTTGCGGTTTTTTTGAATCTCTTTTTTTATGTCTTTTGCGGTGACACCTGCAAGCGGATGCTGCTTTACCGCCTCTTCGAGCTTTTTATCGCTTACGTGGGTATATATCTGCGTCGTATTGAGCTCCGAGTGACCGAGTATCTCTTTAAGCGAAAGAACGTCTACATTTCCTTCCTGATACATAAGCGTCGCCGCGGTATGGCGGAGCTTATGCGTCGAAAAATGCTTATACGAAAGTCCCGCTTCTCCGAGATATTTATATACGAGCCACTGAACGGTCTTGTTGCTTATTCTTTTGCCGAGACGCGAAATAAAAAGCGCGTTTTTATCCTTTATATTGTCGATATTTTTTTGACGCGATTCAAGATATGACATAAGCGCGCTCTTGCAGGCGTCGTTGAGGTATACTATTCTTTCCTTGTTGCCTTTTCCGATGACCCTGAGCGAGCGAAGCTCCCTGTCTATATCGGAAATGTTTATTCCGACAAGCTCTGAAAGTCGCATTCCGCAATTTAAAAAGAGCGTTATTATGCAATAATCTCTTTCCTTGTTCTTTGATTCCTCGTCGGAAAGCACGCTTTGCAATAGCTCGTGGCTTTCTTCCACCGAGAGGTATTTCGGAAGAGCTTTTTTCTTTTTCGGAGATTCTATGTCTGCGGCGGGATTTTGGGTTATTATCTTCTCCCCCGTTGTCATGTATTTGAAAAACATTCTTATGGCGGAAAGCTTTCTGGAACGCGACGCTGCGGAGTTTGACCTTGTCGATGCGGTAAACGCCATAAATTCGAGTATATCGACGGTCTTTATGCTTTTTACAAATTCCTCGTCGACGCACGCAACAGAGATGTTTTCAAATTCTTCTCCTTCTACGGGAAGCCCTTCGCGCGTGGCGATGAGATATCTGAAAAATGTGCGCAGATCAAGACCGTATTCTTCCACGGTTTTTTTCGATCTTCCCTGTATTACGAGTTTATATCTTAAAAAGCGCTCGATGACGGGAGATTTGTCGTCACGGTGCGCTGTTTTTTCGTTTTTTTCTTCCATAATATCACCCCGACACGTCTGTTTTTTTGATGGTTGTATCAACATTATTTTATCATAATACAGATTTTATTTCCATAGTTGATTTTTTTATTTTAATATTGAAAATGTAAATTTTTAAGTAACAAAAAGTAATATTTGATGTTTTTGCTTGCGTATCGATGCAAATAAAATTATAATATAAAGAGTGATATTGTTTGTGATTTCGGCTTGCGGAAAAATTGCCGCAGAGTCAAAGTGAAGCTGATTTTTAAAATTTTTTGGAGATATAAATTTATGAGGCTTAAAAATTTCTTTCGTGAAAACGGGTATGTGGCGGTAAAACTTATCGTCGTTCATATAGCGATGTCCATTTTTGGTCTTGCCGTGTCTTTGCCGTTCAACACAACCCCGAAAGGCTCGAAAACGCAGCACTTTCTCGCCCTTATACTCGGAATATTTTCTATAATATTCTACTTCTTTATGATATACGGTCAGATGTGGGAGGTCGGCGCGAAAGACGAGCTGAAAATCGTAAACGGAAAGAAAAAGGCTTATATGGGAAAGGGGTTTCTTATAGGTCTTGTAGCGGCGATACCCGATTTTATTCTCTGTTTCGGTTATGTTATATTTTGGTTTTTCCAGAGCTATGAATGGGCTGTAAACTTAAATTTCTTCTTTAATTTCGGCACCGTGTTCTGGGAAGGAATGTTTTACGCTATAAAAGCTGTTGTTTTCAATAAAGGACCGTATATGTTTATATTCGTTCCGTTTGTCACAGTGCTTTTCGCGGGAGTATCCTATATTTTCGGAATGAAGAATATAAGACTTATGCCGATTGGGGACAATCCCGAAGAGGAAGAACGCCGCCGCGAAATGAAAAAGCTGAAAAAAGAGAAAAAACAAAAAGGCGATGCTGCCGACGATGACGACGAGCTTATCTAATAGGAGTTTGGAGAATTATCAGTTGGGGCTGTCCGCCGTTGGACTCTGACCAAAGAACTTTTTGTAAAAAGTTCTTTGGAAACTCAAAAACTTTCGCCTAAATAAATGCGCGTTCGTTGGTAAAATCTTTTGCCTTATTTTTTCCCAAGCCGTGGATTTGAAACCAAAAAACTTTCGCCTAAATAAACAGGTGTATTCAGTGGGAAATTCTTTTGCCTACTTTTCTTATAAGAAAAGTAGGGGCATAAAAAGAAAGATTTCGGAATATAATTGCCGTATAAAACATAAATGTTCTTTTGAATAATACTGTTATTGAAAATACGGCGGTGAATATTTTGAAAAATCCAAAGTCTTTTTTGTTAAGGCAGCTTGCTTTTCTTCTCGGATTTTCCGTGATGTGCCTTGCTCTTGTAAGCTCTGCGTTTTTTATAAGCGAGAGGATAGTTTCTTTCGGGAACGATAAAAACGCGTCGGTTCCGCTTAATGAAAGAGTTACCGTTATAATCGACGCGGGGCATGGCGGACGCGACGGCGGAGCGTCTTCCGACGACGGAACTCTTGAAAAAGATCTGAATCTTGCGGTAGCAAAAAAAGTCAAAGCGCTTCTTTCTGTGTGCAATATCGATATAGTTATGACAAGAGAGAGCGATATAATGCTCGCGGAGGAATCTTCAACACATAAGAAGAGGGACGACCTGAATGCGAGGCTTCATACCGCGGATAAATACGAAAACGCGATATTTGTAAGTATCCATATGAATAAATTTCCCGTGAAAAAATATTCGGGTCTTCAAGTTTATTATTCGAAAAATAATGCGGGAGGAAAAATTCTTGCGGATATGATAGGGGAAAAGACAACGCTTTTTCTTCAAAAAGACAATGACAGAAAGAGCAAAGCCGCCGATTCGTCTATATATATTTTACATAATATAAGAGTTCCCGCGGTGCTTGTGGAGTGCGGCTTCCTTTCGAATGACGAGGAAACAAAACTTTTGAAAAATGAAGAGTATCAGGATAAGCTTGCGGCTTTAATAAGTATGTCTATACTTGATTTTATCTCGGACACATCTACTTAAATGAAAAAAGGACGTTAAATATGAAATCCAAAACGGTATTTGTTTGTTCAAAATGCGATTATCAGAGTGCGAAGTGGCTCGGCAAATGCCCGGTATGCGGGAGCTGGAATACTTTTGCCGAAGAAACATATGAAGAAGAGGTATCTGCGGCAAAAAAGGAAAATCCTCACCGTTCTATGCTTGTCAGAGACGAGGACGCAGAACCGCAAAAGCTCGATACAGGGAATCTCCCCGAATATATTCGCTCCGGCACGGGAATGACAGAGTTTGACAGGGTTCTCGGCGGAGGACTTGTAGAGGGAAGCGTAGTTCTTATTTCAGGAGAGCCGGGAATAGGAAAATCAACGCTTCTGTTGCAGATATGCGCGGCGCTTTCCGCGACGAAAACAGTGCTTTATGTCACGGGAGAGGAAAGCGCGGCACAGCTTTCCATGCGTGCAAAGAGGCTCGATGTATCGGGAGAGAAAATATTTATCCTCACCGAAACAAACGCGCAAAAGGTTATTACAAAAGCGGAAAAACTCGCACCCGATATAATAATCGTGGATTCCATACAGACGATGTACCATGTGGAAAGCGCGAGCATTCCCGGAAGCGTAACGCAGATACGCGAATGCGCTTCTATGTTCATAAACAAGGCAAAAACCGACGGAACGAGCGTTCTTCTTGTCGGACACGTTAATAAAGAGGGAACAATCGCCGGACCGAAAATATTGGAGCATATGGTGGACACCGTCCTTTATTTCGAGGGTGAGAGAAGACAGAATTTCCGCATAATCCGAGCCATGAAAAACCGTTTCGGCTCTACAAACGAGATAGGCGTTTTCGAGATGACGGACAGGGGACTCTCCCAGGTGAAAAATCCTTCCGAGATGTTGCTTGCCGACAGACCGCAGAAAACATCGGGAAACTGCGCTGTCTGCGTTATAGAGGGAACGCGCCCGATAATAGCGGAAATTCAGGCGCTTTCGACGCCGACGGTCTTTCCTTCTCCGCGCCGTATGTCTACGGGAATAGACTACAACCGCGCGGCGCTGATACTTGCTGTGCTCGAAAAACGTTTGGGACTCAGATTTTCCGCGACGGACGTTTACTTGAACGTAATAGGCGGTATAAGAATAGAGGAAACGGCGTCGGATATCGGGCTTGCAATGGCGCTTATCTCGTCTATGAGGGATATAGAAATACCCGATGATCTGCTTTGCTTCGGGGAACTCGGGCTTTCGGGAGAGTGCCGCGCTGTTATGCGCGCCGAGGACCGAATAAAGGAGAGCGCAAGGCTCGGTTTCAGAAAAATCGTTGTGCCTTACAGGTCTGTCACAAAGTCCACAAAAATTCCCGACGGCGTTGAAATAATACCCGTAAAGAATATTTTCGACCTTTTGCCGCTTCTCGTAAAAAAGAAATAACACACCTTTCTTGAAAGAAAGGTGTGCCAAAGAACTTCGCTCGAAAACATCACTTTACCTTAGCGAAGCTTTTGAAGTTCCAAGAAACTTTTCCCGAAAAGTTTCTTGTGTCAG
>UQXK01000077.1 GCA_900544985.1 uncultured Eubacteriales bacterium | reverse complement strand
CCGCGGTTATGTTGTGCGCGAATACAGCAAGACTCCGTCCAATTTTCGCTCCGACGGGGAGATAAACGATTTTCTTATCGCGAACGGCATACCCGGAATATACGGAATAGACACGCGCGAACTCACAAAGATAATAAGAGAACGCGGCGTTATGAACGCTTATATATGCGATGAAGTGCCGGCGGATCTTTCCGAAATAAAGAATTATAAAATAGAAAACGCCGTGGAAAGCGTCACGTCAAAGGATTTTGAAACATATCTTTCCACGTCCCCCGACGGGGAAAAATACTTTGTCGTTCTTGTGGATTACGGCGCGAAAAAGAATATAATCCGCTCGCTCTGCAAAAGAGGCTGCAAGGTAAGAGTAGTACCCTCAACGACAAAAGCGGAGGAAATTCTCGCTCTTTGTCCCGACGGAGTAATGCTTTCAAACGGTCCCGGAGACCCCGCCGAAAATGTATTTTGCATAGAACAGATAAAAATGCTCATGCGCAAAGTGCCGATATTCGGAATTTGTCTCGGGCACCAGCTTATGGCGCTTGCAAACGGCGCAAAAACGGAAAAGCTCAAATACGGTCACCGCGGCGGAAACCAGCCTGTTCGCGATATCACGACGGGAAGAACTTATATAACGAGCCAGAACCACGGATATGCCGTCGTAAGCGACTCTATTTCCGGCGGCGCGCTTCGCTATGTGAACGCGAACGACGGCACCTGCGAGGGAATAGATTACAAAGACAAAAATGCGTTTTCCGTCCAGTTCCACCCGGAAGCGTGCGGAGGACCGCATGACACGGAATTTTTATTTGACAGATTTATCGATATGATGAAAGGCGGAAAATAAAATGCCGATAGATAAAAGCATAAAAAAGACGCTTGTCATCGGCTCGGGTCCGATAGTTATAGGACAGGCGGCGGAATTCGACTACGCGGGAGCTCAGGCTTGCCGCGTTCTTCGCGAAGCGGGCGTAAATACGGTGCTCGTAAATTCAAACCCCGCTACAATAATGACGGATAAAGCGCTCGCGGACGAGATATACCTTGAACCGCTCACGGCAAAGACCGTAAAAAGAATAATAGAAAAAGAAAAGCCCGACTCTATTCTCGCCTCTCTCGGCGGGCAGACGGGGCTTACGATAGCCATGCAGCTCTCGCGCGACGGATTTCTCGCCTCTCACAAGGTAAGACTTCTCGGAACGGACGCCGCGGCAATAGAAAAGGCGGAGGACCGCAAGCTTTTCAAGGATATGATGAAAAAGATCGGTCAGCCGACAATTCCGTCCGATATTGCCAACAGCATAGATGATGCGCTCGAAATCGCGGACAAGATAGGCTATCCCGTAATAGTACGTCCCGCGTTCACTCTCGGAGGAGCGGGCGGCGGTACGGCAAATAATATAAAAGAGCTACGCGTTATAGCGGAAACGGGACTTTCGGCGTCCCCGATAAACCAGATACTTGTCGAAAAATATATATTCGGCTGGAAAGAGATAGAATTTGAAACGGTACGCGATAAGATAGGAAACGTTATCGCCGTTTGCAGCATGGAAAATATAGATCCCGTCGGCGTTCATACGGGGGACAGTATCGTTGTTTCGCCCACTCTCACGCTTTCCGATAAAGAGTTTCAGATGTTAAGGACCGCGTCTCTCGATATAATTTCGGCTCTCGGAATCGTCGGCGGTTGCAACTGCCAGTTTGCTCTTAACCCCGACAGCTTCGAATACGCGGTAATAGAAGTAAATCCCCGTGTTTCGAGATCTTCCGCTCTTGCAAGCAAGGCGACGGGATATCCGATAGCGAAGATCACGGCAAAACTTGCTCTCGGTTATACTCTTGACGAAATAAAGAACGATATAACGGGAAAAACGTGCGCTTGTTTCGAACCTGCGCTCGATTATGTCGTAGTAAAATTCCCGAAGTGGCCTTTCGATAAATTCGCGGGCTCGTCGAGAACGCTCGGAACGCAGATGAAAGCCACGGGCGAGGTAATGGCGATAGGCAATACTTTTGAGGCTGCCCTTATGAAAGCTATCCGCGGTGCGGAGATTTCGCTCGATACGCTGAATGCAAAGCCGCTTTATGATTCCCCTGTCACGGAAAGGCTCAAAAACATAGACGACAGGCGCATATTTACGGTATTCGAGGCTTTGAAAAGCGGTGTTTCCGCAGATGAGATACACAACATCACAAAGATAGACAAATTTTTTATAAACAAATTAAAAGGACTTTCTGATTTTGAAGATAAGATAAAGGGAAATCTTTCGGAAGAAAATTATCTTGAAGGAAAGAAGTTCGGATACACGGATGCGGCGCTTTCGCGCATTTCCGGAATGAACGTTCCCTTTACGCGCGACGCGGTATATAAAATGGTAGATACGTGTGCCGCCGAATTCGAAGCGGAAACGCCGTATTTCTATTCCACATACGACGACGTCTGCGAATCGCGCACGTTTAAAAAGACGGGAAAGCCGGTAATTCTTGTTCTCGGCTCCGGTCCTATAAGAATAGGACAGGGAATAGAGTTCGACTATTCGTCGGTACACTCCGTGTGGACTCTTAAATCGCTCGGCTATGATGTTGTTATAGTCAATAACAACCCCGAAACGGTCTCGACAGATTATGATACTGCGGACAGACTTTATTTCGAACCTCTCACGGAAGAGGACGTCATGAATATAATAAAAGCCGAAAATCCCGTAGGCGCGGTCGTCGCTTTCGGCGGGCAGACGGCGATAAAGCTTACAAAGTTCCTCGATTCCAACGGAATAAAGATATTCGGAACGAGTGCGAAGGGAATCGACCTTGCGGAGGACCGCGAGAAGTTCGATGCTCTCCTTGAAAGCTTCAATATAAAAAGACCGAAGGGCGAGAGCGTAAAGACGCTTGACGAAGCGCTCAATGCGGCAAACACGCTCGGTTACCCCGTGCTTCTCCGTCCGTCGTATGTTATAGGCGGTCAGAATATGACCATCGCGCACGAGGACAAAGAGGTACGCATATATATGAAGCGCATTCTCGACGGCGGGATAGATAACCCCGTTCTTGTAGACAAGTATATGCCGGGAGCGGAGCTTGAAGTAGACGTCATCTCCGACGGACGAGATGTAGTTATCCCCGGAATCATGCAGCATATAGAACGCGCGGGCGTTCATTCGGGAGATTCCATCGCCGTTTATCCGCCGTACGGAATAAACGATAAGATGGTCAAAAAGATAGTCGAAAGCTCCGAAAAGCTCGCTCTGTCTCTCGGAACAAAGGGACTTGTAAACATACAGTACCTTATATACAATAACGAGCTTTACGTTATAGAGGTGAACCCCAGAGCGTCCCGCACAGTTCCTTATATAAGCAAGGTCACGGGCGTTCCCATGGTGGATATCGCGTCAAAGGTCATGGTTGGAAGCTCTCTTGCTTCTCTCGGATACAATAGCGGACTTTGCCCCGTGCCTCCGTATTTTACAGTGAAGGTTCCTGTATTTTCGTTTGAAAAGCTCACCGACGCAAATTCTTATCTCGGACCGGAGATGAAGTCTACCGGGGAAGTTCTGGGAATAGGCAAAACTTTGGGTGAAGCTCTCTTCAAAGGACTTTGCGCCGCGGGATTCAATATGCGCACGAAAGAAAAAGGCGTGCTTATAAGCGTGGATAAACACGATATGCTCGAAATCGTGACGCTTGCAAAGAAGCTTGACGATATCGGCATGAAGATATACGCGACGTCTGACACCGCCAAGGCGATAATGGCGCTCGGAATAGATGTTACGCTTGTACGCGGCATACGCGAGGGCGACGACGGTTTCGATCTTCTCGACGAGGGCAAGGTGGAATATATCGTTTACACGGGCGCTCTTTACGACGCGACTGTAAAGGATTATATGATACTTCACCGCCGCGCTTTGCAGCACGGAATCGTTTGCCTTACTTCGCTTGATACTGCGAACGCCCTTGCCGATATAATCGCGAGCAGATATAATGAGGACAATACAGAGCTTGTCGATATAAATCATATGAGGGAAGAGCGCGCCGTTCTTCGTTTTTCGAAGATGCAGGGGTGCGGCGACGACTATATTTTCATAGATAATTTCGATGGCAGCATAAACTGCCCGGAATCGCTCTGCATTACGATGTGCGCAAGGCACTACGGTGTCGGTGCAGACGGCATAGTTCTCATCGAACACTCCGATATCGCGGACGCGCGTATGCGTATTTTCAACCGCGACGGAAGCGAAGGAAGAATGGCGGGCAACTGTATACGCTGCACTGCAAAATATCTTTACGATAAAAATATCTGCAAAAAAGAACGCATGAGAATCGAAACTGTCAGCGGTGTAAAGACTCTTGATGTATATACAAGCACGGACAAGGTCACTTATGTGACCGTTGATATGGGAAGAGCAAACCTTGAAGGGAAGAATGTTCCCTGTACTCTTTCCGACGGAAGAATAATCGATATGCCGACCAAGATAGGCGGAAAAGATTACAGGATAACATGCGTTTCGATGGGCAACCCGCACTGCGTGGTCTTTTGCGATAAGGTCGATGCTATCGACCTTGACAATATAGGTCCGAGATTTGAAAACGCGCCTATATTCCCGGAACGTGTCAACACGGAATTTATCCGCGTTGTAAACGAAGCCACGATAAAAATGCGCGTGTTCGAACGCGGCAACGGCGAAACTTTTGCCTGCGGAACGGGCGCTTGCGCAGCTGTCGTCGCAGCTTGCGAAAACGGATATTGCAGCAAAGGCAAAGACATAACCGTAAAACTCCGCGGAGGAGACCTCGTTGTAAATTATACGGATGAACGCGTCACGCTTTCCGGCGACGCAAAACTTGTATACGACGGCGTCTGCGAATATTAAGATAATAAAAAGCACGGCAATGCCGTGCTTTTTGCGTGTATTGAATGTTGTGGCTGTCAGCCCCAAACCCCGACACAAAGGACTTTTCGTGAAAAGTCCT
>UQXK01000076.1 GCA_900544985.1 uncultured Eubacteriales bacterium | reverse complement strand
CGTTCCAAACCTTGCTTTAAGGGGCTTTTTGTAAAAAGCCCCTTAAAAATCCGCAAAAACTTTTAAACGAATGTACCATTTTATTTTGATAAAGTTTTTGAGGTTCCAATGGACTTTTTCGGGGAAAGTCCATTGGTCGGGGTCCCACGGCAGACGCCCCAGCCGACAGCTCACAAAAAAATTTCTGCTATACGCATCTGTTTTTTCGCTTTTCGCTTTATTTGTTAACAATTATGATATATAATTATTTTATATATCAAATATAAAACACTTTTTCCCATAAAAATCCGCATGTCACATAAAAAGCACAATAAAATATACGAAAGGCTTTCTAAATGAGTAAGAAAAAACAGTGTTATATTCCCGAAAGACGCGGTAAAGTCGGCGGTCAGGCTGTACTTGAAGGCGTTATGATGAAAAGCGGCGAAAACATCGCTATAACCGTAAGGCGCGAAGACGGCACAAAGGTAACAGAAGTTTCCAAATTTTCATCGGTCAGAAAAAAATGCGCGTTTTTCCGTATTCCGATAATCCGCGGAATAGTCAACTTTATAGAAATGATGATAATGTCTCTCAATACGCTCAACAAATCGGCGACAATGCTCGGAGTAGAAGAGGAAATGCAGGAGACAAAATTTGAAAAATGGCTCAAAAAGCATTTCGGCAAAAGCGTAATGGATTTTATCATGGTTGTCGCAATGGTGCTCGGTGTGGCACTTGCGCTCTTTCTGTTTATATATCTGCCGACTCTTTTTACAACTCTTATAGAAAAAGCAACGGGAGATATCGGTCTTTGGAAAGGCGTTATAGAGGGCGGCATAAAAATCGTAATCTTCATCGCATATCTGCTCTTGGTCTCTCTTATGAAGGACATAAGACGAACATTCGAATATCACGGTGCCGAGCACAAATCCGTATTCTGCTATGAAGCAGGCGAGGAACTGACCGTTGAAAACGTAAAAAAGCAATCCCGATTCCATCCGCGCTGCGGAACAAGTTTTATGTTCGTAATGATACTTCTCGGAATCATCGCGGGGCTCTTTGTAACATGGGATAACAAACTTCTCCGTGTGCTTATAAAATTATTGCTTCTCCCTCTCGTAATGGGAATAGGATACGAATTTTTGATGTTTGCGGGAAAACATGATAACATAATTGTCCGCATTCTTTCCGCCCCCGGGCTCTGGATGCAGAGAATAACGACGCGCGAACCTGATGAAGGGCAGATGGAATGTGCGATAGCTTCTCTCAAAGCGGCAATGCCCGATGAATTTCCTCCCGAAAAAGAAGAGCCCGCAGAAGACGCGAGCGATTCCGGCAAGGAAATATCCGAAGACAATAATGCCGCCGAAAACACGGAAGATATCAAAACAGAAGAGACAGAAAAGCAAAATAATTCAGACAACGAACAGTAAAAATGACATATTTTGAAACAAAAAAATATATAAAAGAATCTCTTCTGCAAATTTGCAAAGAGTATGCCGACTACGAAGCCGAAAAAATAATGATTTCCGTATTCCAAAAGGACAGAAAAGAGCTTTCTCTCTGTTACAGAGAGGAAGCTCCCGACCGTTCTTCCGAAATAGAAGATATAATAAAGCGCAGAAAAAGTGGTGAACCGCTTTCATATATCCTCGGAAAGACAGATTTTTTCGGTCTTTCTTTAAATGTTTCGAACGCCTGCCTCACGCCGCGCGCCGACACAGAGGTGATATGCGAAAAATCAATAGAGTTTCTAAAAAACAAGAAGTGCCAAGATGTGCTCGATATATGCACGGGAAGCGGGTGTATAGCGCTTGCCGTCGCCGCAAACACAGATTCGCGCGTTGACGCGCTCGACATTTCGGAAAAAGCAATAGAGATAGCCGAGAAAAATGCAAAAGAAACTTTTCTTCAAGATAAAGTCAGCTTTTCTATATGCGACGTTCTTTCCGACGATTTTTTGAAAATAACAAAAAAATACGATCTGATAATCTCAAATCCACCATATATACCTACAAAAGATATAGAAAACCTTTCGGAAGAAGTAAAAAAAGAGCCGATATCGGCTCTTGACGGGGGAGCGGACGGATTCGTTTTTTACAAGAGATTTTTAGAAACTCTGCCGAATATGTTGAAAAAAGGCGGAAAAATAATTTTCGAAATCGGTTACGATCAAAAAGAAGCTATGGAAAATCTCATTTCAAAATACGGATACAAACATGAATTTTTCTATGATTACGCAAAAAACATACGCGGAGTCATAATAGATGTCTGATTGGAGGTACAAAATGACCGTAAAAGAAAAAATGCACAGCGGAAAGCTCTATCTTCCCTCAGATGAGGAAATAGTAAAAGAGCAGACGATGTGTCTTGAAAAATTATACGATTACAACGCAACGCGTCCGCTCGAACAGGAAAAACGCGCCGCTCTTTTAAAAGAAATGTTTGCCGAAATCGGCGAAGGGTGCTATATCGAGCCTCCGCTTCATGCAAATTTCGGAGGACGCCATGTTCACTTCGGGAAAAATGTATACGCCAATTTTAATCTGACGCTCGTGGATGATACGCATATTTATGTTGGAGACAATACGATGATAGGTCCGAATGTAACGATAGCCTCTGCAGAGCACCCCATTTTGCCGGAGCTCCGCGAGAAAGGTTATCAGTTTAACATGCCCGTACATATAGGCAAAAACTGTTGGATAGGCGCAGGCGTCGTAATAGTTCCCGGAATAAATATCGGATACAACACGGTCATAGGCGCGGGAAGTATTGTCACAAAGGATATTCCCGCAAACTCGGTTGCCGTTGGCAATCCCTGCCGCGTTATAAGAGAGATAAACGACCGCGACAGAGAATATTATTTTAAGGACAGAAAAATTTCAGAGAACATATAGAAGAAAAAGCACGGCATTGCCGTGCTTTTTGTGTGAGCATTGAATGTCGTGGCGTCGCCCCAAACCCTGACACAAAGGACTTTTTGTAAAAAGTCCTTTGGAATCTCAAAAACTTCGCAAAAATAAAGTGGTATAATTGGTGCGAAAGTTTTGCGGATTTTTAAGGAGCTTTTTCAAAAGCTCCTTAAAGCAAGGCTTGGAACGCAGTTCCAACATATTACGATAATTAAAAAACGCGGCAATGCCGCGTTTTTTGGGGGGAGCATTATCAGTTGGGGCGTCGCCCCAAACCCTGACACAAGAAACTTTTCGGAAAAAGTTTCTTGGAACTTCAAAAGCTTTCGCAAAAATGAAGTAGTGTATTCGGTGCGAAGTTCTTTGGCACACCTTTCTCCGAAAGAAAGGTGTGTTCTTTCAAGAAAGGCACGGGAAAGATTTCAAAACTTCCGTCTCGACATTTACGTTGCCTTTTGTGCAAAGACATGCACGGAAATTCGGAATATCTTTTATCTCATAAAAAACAGCGTCGGTTTGCGGAACTCCGCTTTCCGTTATCGAGGCTTTGCCGCGGTGAAAATCGCATTTAAGAGATGTAAGACCGATCGAAAATCCGCAGCCGCGCATCTTAACATAGCTCTCCCTTATCGTCCACAGCCTGCAAAACGCCTCATTCGGATTTGCCGACATAATAACTGCGCTCTGCTCTGCCGCTGAGAAAAATCTGTTCGATATATTCATAAGATCATGAGGATGGAGAGTTCCTTCTATATCCACACCGCATTCTGTATCCGAAACAGCGCAGACGACCATTTCCCCGCTGTGAGAAACATTGAAAAATTTATCTGTCTCACCTTCAAGCAACGGTTTTCCGTCTTTTCCGAGCATAATATCCGGCCCTTCTATGCCGAAAACACGTTTTATGGCATAATCACGCAGAACCTCCGCCATCAAAAGCTCTGCTTTTGAAAGATTGTCTCTGACGCGTTCCACTCTCGCACGTCTTTTTTCCGTAGCCTTTTCAAGCTTTTCAAAAAAAAGTTCTTTCAGAGTATCGCTTTCCTTATCATAGAAGCTCTCAATACTCGCAAAAAATATCTTAGCAAAATGTTCCATTTAAAACTCCGATTTCAAGTTCAAATTTATTTTCAAAAATAAAAATCATTTTTTGTTTTCAGTATATGATAACATACAGTAATATCAATGTCAACATATAGAAAGGACGCTTTAAGCTGATTTTTGTTGTTTTATTATATTGACATATCAAAGCTAAAATAGTAAACTTGTATAGAATCTTTCGATTTTTTATATAAATAAAAAAACAGAGAAAATAACCACTTAAAACAAAAAGGACCTATTATAAAAATGTTAAAAGCAGCCATATTTGACCTTGACGGAACTCTTGCATACACTTTCGAAGATATACGCACCTCCATAGACGAAATGAGACACGCATACAGCCTCCCCCCTATTTCCGATGAAGACATGATACGAATAGTAAACTTCGTTGCGCGCGATTTCGCGGCGCAAGGTTTGGGCGGAGAAAAACGTTCCGAAGAGGAAATCAACAAAGCGCTCGATATATACACAGCGTCTTACGCTAAACATTACCTCGATAAGACGACAATATACGAAGGGCTTCCCGAAGTCCTGAAAGCTCTGAAAAAAGACGGTATCAAGCTTGCAGTATATTCCAACAAAATGGACGCTTACGTCAAAAAAATAATGATCCATCTTTACGGAGAAGGAATTTTTGACGTGCTTATGGGTCCCGACGGAATAAAACCGAAACCCGATCCCATGGGCGCGCTTATGATCGCGGAAAAATGGGGGCTTTCCCCTTCCGAGATTGCATTTGTCGGAGACTCCGTTCTCGATATAAAAACGGGGCTTGCCGCAGGTATGACAAGCATAGGCGTATCTTGGGGATATACGAAAAAAGAACTTTTAAAGGAAGCCGGCGCAGAATACATAGTTGATACAAGACCCGAACTTCTCGCGCTTCTGAAAAAACTTTCCGGAAAACAAATCGGTTTAAAGGCAGAACAAAAAGTTTGTAACAACATTTCCGATATAGCATGACAGATAATAAAAAGCACGGCGTTGCCGTGCTTTTTGTGTGGTCATTGTCAGTTGGGGCGTCTGCCCCAAACCCTGAC
>UQXK01000075.1 GCA_900544985.1 uncultured Eubacteriales bacterium | reverse complement strand
ATGCGAAAATACGAAGAAACATCACCTTTTTGATTTTTCTTCTTCCGGATATATAAATCTTTTTCCGTCGCGTCCTGCCGGCGGAGACAGCGCGGAGTGCGTTGCGGCGCGCCACACTTTTCTTGAAAAAGATTATTATTTGAAAGTGTCGGATGCGATAAACGAGATTCTTTTAAAGTATGTTGACGGCGGAAATGTTGTCGATGCGGGCAGCGGAGAAGGCTATTATACCATCAATATTGCGAAAAACAATAAGTATTTTGTATACGGATTCGACCTTTCAAAATCAGGAGTTACAATAGCCGCAAAAAATGCAAAGAAGAAAAACTGTGAAAACATTTTGTTCGGTGTCGCAAGTATATTCTCTCTTCCGGTTTCGGACGGGGCGGCAAGCGCTGTCACCAATATATTCGCTCCGTGTTCGGAGGAGGAATTTGCAAGGGTTTTGAACGATAACGGTATCCTTATTCTCGCAGGCGCAGGAAAAGAGCATTTGATAGACTTAAAAAGAGCTGTTTATGATTCCGCCTATGAAAACGAGGGAAGACGCGATCTTCCGAAAGAGAAGTTCGAACTTTTGGAGAAAAAAACGGTATCTTTCGGTATGGAACTTGAAAGCAGTGCCGATATCATGTCGCTTTTTTCGATGACGCCTTATTATTACAGAACATCTGAAAAAGATATGAAAAAACTGGAATCGCTTTCGTCGCTTTATACAAAAGCAGAGGTCGAACTTTTAGTATATTGCAAAACTAAAAAGTATTGACTTTTATTATCTTAAAATGTATAATGTTAACATATATTATCAAGATAAAAAAGCGTTTGAGCGGAAAGAGAAGATGCGGGAAAGCGCAAAGAGAGGCGTCGGTCGGTGAAAGACGCCGGTAAGTAAGCTTCTTTATACATTCCGCGAGCTTCCGGACCGAAATTGAAGCGAAAAGTAGGTGCGGACGGTCGGCGTCCGTTATGGCGCAGAGCATTTTTTCGGCTCTAAGAGGTCATATATGTGAATATATGACAAAGCAGGGTGGTCCCACGGTATTTAAGAAAGTATCCGTCCGTGCAAGCGTTTTTTGCACGGATTTTTTCTTTTTCCGCCGTATTTTTTGATCCGCTTTTTGTGTTTGATACTTTTAATTTTTTCAGTATAATATCCGAAAGGATCTTTATAAAAATTTAATAAAAAACAGGAGAGAATGATAATGAAACTCTTTAAGAAGATCATCGCGCTTTCACTTTCACTCATGCTTCTCGCGGCAATGTGCCTTTCTATGGCTTCCTGCGAAAAGAAGAATTATACGGTAGGCATAGTTCAGCTTGTCGATCACCCCGCACTTGACGCCGCTACCGAAGGCTTCAAGCAGGCTCTTATAGACAAACTCGGCGAAGAAAATGTCAAATTTAACTATCAGAACGCCGCAAACGATTCCAATGCGTGCGCTACGATAGTAAACGATTTTGTTTCCAAAAACGTAGACCTTATACTTGCGAATGCGACACCCGCTCTTCAAGCTGCCGCAAATGCGACAAAGACGATCCCCGTTCTCGGAACATCCATAACGGATTTCGGCGTTGCTCTCGAAATAGATAATTTTGACGGCAAAGTCGTCGGCGGAAATATTTCCGGTACGGCTGATGTTGCTCCTCTTGACGAGCAGGCTCAGATGGTAATAGACCTTTTCCCGAATGCGAACAAGATAGGACTTCTTTACTGCTCCGGCGAGGCTAACTCTGTTTTCCAGGTCAACACCGTAAAGAAATATCTTGAAGAGCATGGAAAAGAGTGCACTGTTTACACATTCTCCGATACAAACGATATAGTTTCCGTTGTTACGGGCGCTGCCGATAAGAGCGACGTTATCTATATTCCCACGGATAATACCGCGGCATCCTGCGCAGAAACGATAAACAGCGTATGTCTTCCCAAGAAGGTACCCGTATTCGCAGGCGAAGAGGGCATATGCAAAGGCTGCGGAGCCTTCACATATTCCATAAGCTATTACGGAATCGGATATCAGGCAGGCTTTATGGCTGCCGAGATTCTTCAAGGCAAAGCCGACATTTCCACAATGGAAGTCGGATATGACAAAAATCCCGTTAAAAAGTACAATGCTTCTATCTGCGAGGCTCTCGGTCTTACAATTCCCGAAGGATATGTTGCAATAGAAGGTTAATCTTTATTGGAGTATTATTGAAAAATGAGTTATCTGAATGCTTTGCCGGGAGCCATTGCCCAGGGAATGATCTGGGGTATAATGGCTATCGGAGTTTATATAACGTATAAACTGCTCGATATTGCAGACCTTACGGTAGACGGTTCTATATGTACAGGCGCCTGTGTTTTTGCCGTGCTTACGGTTTCCGGCGTTAACGTATGGATATCTATGCTTGTCGCGTTTATCGCGGGAGCTGTCATGGGTCTTGTTACCGGCATTTTCCATACATTTATGGGTATACCGGCTATACTTGCCGGCATACTTACACAGCTTATCCTCTGGTCTGTGAACCTTAAAATTCTCGGCAAATCAAACCAGAGCGTTCCTTCCGCCAAATACCCTGTCGTTATTTCCATAAGCGGAGAAAAATGGAAGACTATCCTTGTTATCTTAGCTTTTTGCGCCGTACTTATTGCTC
Organism: uncultured Eubacteriales bacterium; assembly: GCA_900544985.1. Classification (GTDB taxonomy): domain Bacteria; phylum Bacillota; class Clostridia; order Oscillospirales; family CAG-272; genus UMGS731. The sequence goes on along the minus strand of UQXK01000075.1, from coordinate 2,508 downwards.
TTCTTTATTGGTTCTTCGGAACGGAACGCGGATGTTCTATCCGTGCGACGGGTTGCAATATAAACATGAGCAAGGCGCAGGGCATAAACACGAATGTAAATAAAATAATCGGTCTTATGCTCTCCAACGGAATAGTTGCACTTTCCGGTGCGCTTATTTGTCAGTACCAGGGTTTTGCGGATATCAATATGGGACGCGGAGCTATCGTCATAGGTCTTGCCGCTGTTATAATAGGCGAGGCTGTGTTCGGAAGGATATCTTCGAATTTCGCAGTACAGCTCTCGGCTGTTATAGGCGGTGGAATAATATACTACATAGTATATCAGACGGTTATTTTCTTAGGACTCGATACAGACCTTTTGAAGATGATGTCGGCTGTTGTCGTTGCAATATTCCTCGCTGTTCCTTATTGGAAAGGCAAATATTTTTCCAAAGTAAAGAAAAAGGAGGTCAAATGAGATATGCTTGAACTCAAAAATATTTCAAAGACCTTCAATGCCGGAACGGTAAATGAAAAAGTTGCGCTCGACAATATAAACCTTACGCTAAGTGACGGCGATTTTGTGACGGTCATCGGCGGAAACGGTGCGGGAAAGAGCACCATGCTCAATGCTATTGCGGGCGTGTGGCAGCCCGACAGCGGGAACATAATAATAGACGGCACGGACATTACGAATATGCCAGACTATAAGAGGGCAAAATTTTTGGGAAGAGTTTTTCAGGATCCCATGATGGGAACTGCGGCGAATATGCTTCTCGAAGAAAATCTCTCTCTTGCAAACCGCCGCGGAAAATCCAGAGGTCTTCGCTGGTCGATAACGTCAAGCGAGCGCCGCAAATACCGTGAGATGTTGAGCGAGCTCGGTCTTGGTCTTGAAGACAGACTTTCTACCCGTATGGGGCTTTTCTCGGGCGGTCAGCGCCAGGCGGTAACGCTTTTGATGGCTACTATGAATTCACCGAAGCTTCTGCTTCTTGACGAACACACGGCGGCTCTCGACCCTAAAACCGCCGCAAAAGTTTTGGAGCTTTCCGATAAGTTTATAAAAGAAAATAAACTTACGGCGCTTATGGTAACTCATAACATGAAAGATGCCATAGCCCACGGCAACAGACTTATAATGATGAATGCAGGACGCATCATTTTCGATGTTAGCGGAGAGGAAAAGCAAAAACTTACCGTCGAAATGCTTCTCGAACAGTTTTCCAAAGCGAGCGGCGCGGAGTTTGCAAACGACCGTGCGCTCCTCGGATAAAAATATCGGAATGTTGTGATTGTATATGTTTTTATGCTTGCTGTAATCGGCAGAAAGCGTATTGAAGCAAGCGTGACATAAAAAAGATTTTGATATAAAAACATAAAAACCGCACCTTTCGGTATACACCGGGTGCGGTTTTTCTTTACGCAAAGGGATATAAGGAGAAAAATATTGATTCTGGGGTTTATATCTTTGCGTGTAATAATCTTTTGATTGAAGGCGAGATAACATATGTGGATTCTGTATGCGGTTCTTTCATCTTTTTTTGCGGGAATAACTTCCATACTTGCAAAATGCGGAATAAAAAAGACCGATTCGACTGTGGCGACGGCGATAAGAACGATAGTTGTCCTTTTTATGTCTTTTATTATGGTCATAATAGCGGGTTCTATTTCCGAAATATCGGAAATAAGCATTAAAACATGGGTCTTTCTTGTTTGGTCGGGCGTTGCGACGGGCGCGTCATGGCTCTGCTATTTTCGGGCATTGCAGTTGGGAGATGTAAATAAAGTCGTCCCTATTGACAAAAGCAGTACGGTTTTATCTGTATTGTTTGCGTTTATTTTTCTTCATGAAACGGTGAGTGTTTTGAAGATTATAGGTCTTCTGCTCATACTTGTCGGCACTTTTATGATGATAACGAAAAAAGACACGTTTAATGCAGAAACAAAGAAAACATGGCTTATCTATGCGGTTCTTTCCGCCGTTTTTGCGGCGCTTACATCTATACTCGGAAAAATCGGTATAGAAGGTGTGGAATCCAACCTCGGTACGATGATACGAACATTTGTCGTCCTTATAATGGCGTGGATATGCGTTTTTGCGACGGGAAAAAGAGACAAAATTTCAACAGCCCGCGGAAGAGAGTTGTTGTTTATCCTGTTATCGGGTGTTGCGACGGGTGCGTCATGGCTCTGCTACTATCGGGCATTGAAGTTCGGAAATGCGAGCGTTGTCGTGCCGATAGATAAGCTGAGCATAGTTATTACGATAGCATTTTCTTACTTTGTCTTCAAAGAGCGTCTTACAAAAAAATCATTGTTTGGACTGGTGATAATGGTGGCGGGAACGCTTTTGATGATAGTGCCGTGATTTCCTGCGCGTTGTCAGTTGTCAGTTGGGGCTGTCAGCCCCAAACCCTGACCAAGGGACTTTTTGTAAAAAGTCCCTTGGAACCTCAAAAACTTTGTAAAAATAAGGTGGTGTTATCGGAGCGAAGTTTTTGCGGATTTTTAAGGGGCTTTTTACA
>UQXK01000074.1 GCA_900544985.1 uncultured Eubacteriales bacterium | reverse complement strand
GTAGGAAATTCTTTTGCCTACTTTTCTTATAAGAAAAGTAGGAGAAAAGTCCTTTGGAATCTCAAAAGCTTTTACCAAAATAAATTGGTGCGGTCGGTAGGAAATTCTTTTGCCTACTTTTCTTATAAGAAAAGTAGGAGAGGAGGTAGAAATGGAAAAAACATCATCTAAATTTTCGCGCAAGAAAATCATCGCGGCGATTGTTGCGCTTCTTTTGGTGCTTGCCGCGGCGTTTGTCTTTCTTCTTTTCAGACACAGATATTATATAATCTATGGAATAAAAGACAGCCTGAGAAAAGCAGAGAAAGATATTGTCGTCGAGTATAAGGGCGATGACGATCATACAAGGGTAGTGTATGTCACGGCAAATGATGACGGAGAAGTGATTTATACTTCCTCTATGTGGCTTGTGAATTCCGAATATACGCTCGACCCAGAAGAGGAGCTTCATCTTGTAGATGTGGGAGACGGTCATTATGTTACAGAGGTCGCCTATGAAAATTTGCAAAAGTTGTTTGCCGCGTGCCGTGAAGAGACGGGCGAGGAGCTTTATATAACGAGCAGTTACCGTTCGTATGACGAACAGGAAGCGATATACGCGGTAAATGAATTTGCGGTAAAACCGGGCGCAAGCGAGCACCAGTGCGGTCTTGCCGTCGATATAAGAACGAAGGATTATGCTTCCCGCCGTTTTATAATGTCAAAAGCGGGAAAGTGGATAGCAACTCATGCGCACGAATACGGATTTATCGTTCGCTACCCGTATTGGGGAGAGGATAAAACAGGCGTTACGTACGAACCGTGGCATATAAGATATGTGGGAGACCCCCATGCGGAAATAATATACCGTTCTAAAATAGTCTTGGAGGATTATTCGGATCTATACGAGTACGGCAAATTTTATTCTTATAAGGGATACGTTATATCACACCAGAATGATAATGACGGGGAGCTTTACTTTCCGTCTGACGTCGATTATGTCGTAGTTTCCTCGGACAACGCCGACGGATATTATATATGGGGAAAATAAATCTTTCGGATATTAGAAATATGTCCTTCGCCGTTTGCGGCGGGGGCATATTTTTTGTTTTTTGCCGTGTGAAAAATCACACAACCGATCGGAATGTTTTTGTGCTTTTTTGGGGGCTATGAAGGCTTGAAAGGGTAAAAATCTATAACTTTTTGAAATTTGCGGGACACAATATATAGTTTTTGATATTTGCATATCCGGTGCAGTGATTTTATATCGAAAAGCATATATGGACAAAGTGACGGAAGCGCTTTTTAATAAAGTATCTTTTTGATATAACAAAAATCATGAAAGATTAAAGAAAATTAAAATTTTATTTTTTGCGAAAACATATTGACTTTTTTAAAAAGCCGTACCGGGCGCTTGTTTGCTTGATTTTTACGTTTTTCTACATTTTTATAGTTATTTTTATGAGTATTAAAATGAATGAAAAATCGGCATATTTTGTGTTGAGTTTTAACAAAAATACCATATATAGTTTTTTCTTATGGACATTTACTGTATTTTGTGATATTATAAATACGCACTCGAAATAATTACAAAATTTACATATGTGAGGTCGAAGTTTATGAATATCATAAAGAGAAACGGTTCTCAGGCGTCATATGACGGCGAAAAAATAAAGATAGCCATATCCAAAGCGAATATGACGGTTCCCGAAAACGAGCGTCTTTCCGAATATGATATAAGCGAGATTGAAGCCCGCGTAAGTTATACAGGAAAGAATATGGCACGTGCGCTCGGCGTTGAAGAGATACAAGATATGGTAGAGAACGGCATAATGAGACACGGCGCTTTCAATGTTGCCAGAAACTATATAAAATACCGTTACACGCGTTCTCTTGCGCGTAAATCAAATACGACGGACGACAAGATACTTTCTCTTATCGAATGTAACAACGAGGAAGTAAAACAGGAAAATTCCAACAAAAATCCTACCGTCAACAGCGTTCAGCGTGACTATATGGCGGGCGAAGTAAGCCGCGATATAACGGAACGTGTTCTTCTTCCCGAAGATATAGTGAAAGCTCACAGAGAGGGGCTTATACATTTCCACGATTCGGATTACTTTGCGCAGCATATGCATAACTGCGACCTTGTCAATCTTGAAGATATGCTCCAAAACGGCACTGTCATAAGCGGAACGAAGATAGAAAAGCCGCACAGCTTTTCCACTGCCTGCAATATCGCAACACAGATAATAGCGCAGGTTGCAAGCTCCCAGTACGGCGGTCAGAGCATAAGTCTTACGCATCTTGCTCCGTTTGTTCAGATATCCCGCGAGAAGATAAGAAAAAATGTTTTGAACGAAATAGCGGAACTCGGATTTGAAGCCGACGAGGAGAAGGTTTCAAAAGTTGTAGAGGAAAGACTTCTCGAAGAAATACGCCGCGGAGTTCAAACAATACAGTATCAGGTAGTTACTCTTATGACAACAAACGGACAAGCTCCTTTTGTCACCGTATTTATGTATCTCGGCGAAGCGAAGAACGAGCAGGAAAAACACGACCTTGCACTTATAATAGAGGAAACGCTCCGTCAGAGATATCAGGGCGTCAAAAACGAGGACGGCGTCTGGATAACTCCCGCTTTCCCGAAGCTTATATACGTTCTTGAAGAGGACAATATAAAAGAGGACAGCGAATATTACTACCTTACCAAGCTTGCCGCAAAATGTACCGCAAAGCGCATGGTTCCGGATTACATTTCCGAAAAAGTAATGCTCAAAAACAAGATAGACAAAAACGGGGACGGACACTGCTATACCTGTATGGGCTGCCGCAGCTTTCTCACTCCTTATGTCGATGAGGACGGAAAGCCCAAATATTACGGACGTTTCAATCAGGGCGTTGTTACCGTAAATCTTGTAGATATAGGTCTTTCGGCTCATAAGGATATTGATAAATTCTGGGAAGTCTTCGACGAGAGAATGGAGCTTTGCCACAAAGCGCTCCAATGCCGTCACGAAAGACTTACGGGCACGCTTTCCGACGCGGCGCCGATACTCTGGCAGTACGGTGCGCTTTTGAGACTTAACAAGGGCGAGACGATAGACAAATATCTCCACGGCGGTTATTCCACGCTTTCTCTCGGATATGCCGGACTTTGGGAATGTGTTTATTCTCTTATCGGCAAAAAGCTTACAGAGCCGGAGGGCGAAGAACTCGGTCTTGCGATAATGCGCAAACTCAACGAATATACCGCAAAGTGGAAAGCGGCAGAGAATATAGATTATTCTCTCTACGGCACTCCGCTCGAAAGCACGACATACAAATTCTCCAAATGCCTGCAAAAACGCTTCGGCATTGTTCCCGGAGTTACAGACAGAAATTATATAACAAACAGCTATCACGTTCATGTAACAGAGCCGATAGACGCGTTTAAGAAGCTCGAACTAGAAGCAAAATTCCAAACGCTTTCTCCCGGCGGCGCTATCTCTTATATAGAAGTCCCGAATATGGAAGGGAATCTCGATGCGGTTCTTTCCGTTATGAAGTTCATATATGAAAATATCATGTATGCGGAGCTCAATACAAAGAGCGACTATTGTCAGGAATGCGGATATGACGGCGAAATAAAGATAGTTTCCGACGAAGAGGGAAAACTTGTTTGGGAATGCCCGAATTGTCACAGCAGAGATCAGTCAAAAATGAATGTTGCCCGCCGCACGTGCGGTTATATCGGTACGCAGTTCTGGAATCAGGGGCGTACACAAGAAATAAAAGAAAGGGTAATGCATCTGTAATATGAATTACGGGGAGATAAAAAAATACGATATTGCAAACGGCATAGGCGTAAGAACCTCTCTATTTGTTTCCGGTTGCCGTCATCATTGCAAAGGTTGTTTCAATCCGGAAACATGGAACTTTGAATACGGAAAAACGTATACAAAAGAGACCGAAAACGATATTGTATCCTCTCTTGCTCCTTATTACATATCGGGACTTACCGTTCTCGGAGGAGAACCTTTTGAACCTGAAAATCAGGCGACAATCGTAGGACTTTTGAAAAGGGTAAAGGAAGAATATCCGGATAAAAATATATGGGTATATTCCGGATATCTCTTTGAAGAGCTTGCGGGAAAGATACCTTCCCATGCGCGGTGTGAGGTTACCGATGAAATGCTTTCGTATATCGATATTCTTGTCGACGGGGAATTTGTAGAGTCGAAAAAAGACATATCTCTTCATTTTCGCGGTTCATCAAACCAGAGAATTATCGATGTCAAAAAAACGCTTGAAACCGGAGAAATCTCCTTGATAAATCCTTGAAGAAAAAGGCGGGAATCGTTCCCGCTTTTTTCTTATATACCGTATATCTTTTGTTTTATACTATCTGCTTTTCCCCTGAGAAAAGCAGGCAAAAGAATTTCCTGAAAAATTATCATATTTTATGAAATTTTTTGCGGATTTTCAAGGGCTTTTAGAGGGAAGCCGCTTGAAGCGTTTTTTGCGCGCGCCCCAATATTTGACGCTTCTTTAAATACATGGCGTTTGCCATGATACGGTTTTTATAAGCGTTTCCCGATAAAAATGTCAAAATTTATTATAAAAAGAGCTTGCTTTTTTTAAAACAGTGTGATATAATATTAAACGTATTTGACATGGCCCGTTGGTCAAGCGGCTAAGACGTAGCCCTCTCAAGGCTGAATCATGGGTTCGATTCCCGTACGGGTCACCAAATTGGACAAGACGAACACACAAGGCGAAAAACATTATGTGATGGTGTTACTATTACCGTGTTTGGCACCACTTTTGCTTTGTCGTTCAGTCTGCAAAGCGAATAATCACAAAAAAGACTATCACAAAAAAGTGGTAGTCTTTTTTTCTATTGTATCAGATTATTTTGCTGCGCTATTTTCGTTACCATAGCGTTTTTTATTATTTTCTAACAAATTCAAGTGAAAAAAATAAAAGTCTGTTATGATATAACAAAAAGGAGCTTAGGCTATGATTAGAATTTTACTATCCAAGAAGCTGGGCGAGCTTCGTTGGACACAGGCTGACCTTGCTCGCGCTACTGGAATACGAGCTAATACAATAAATGAATATTATCATGAATTCGCGGAGCGTGTCAATCTTGAACATCTCGACCTTATATGTGAGGCACTTAATTGCGACTTGTCTGAAATTCTTGTAAGGGAACCATCTCCCTACATAACTACAAAAACAAAGGCAGGGTATAGTACGCAGAAGAATGATTAGGTTTGAAAAAAGACCGAGAGATTGATGTGAACCCCAAAAGTTGGACAAAATAATATAGTTAATTTTCTTGTGAAT
>UQXK01000073.1 GCA_900544985.1 uncultured Eubacteriales bacterium | reverse complement strand
GATGAACTTTGCATTGCGAGCAGAACGGTTTCAAAGTGCGACGCATTAAAAGATAAATTGGAGAAAAACGGAACGGGCGTAAAGATAACGACCGCAAAAGTAAATGCGGACGATGTGGAAGACCTTAAAAAGCTTATTTCGGAATATAAACCCGCAACCGTTTTGAATGTTGCGCTTCCTTATCAGGACCTTACCATTATGGAAGCGTGCCTTTCCTGCGGCGTGGATTATGTCGATACGGCGAATTACGAGCCGGAGAACACCGATGATCCCGAATGGAGAAAAGTATACGAAAAACGTTGCAAAGAGCTCGGATTTACGGCTTATTTCGATTACAGCACGCAGTGGGCGTATAAAAAGAAATTCGAGGAAGCGGGACTTACGGCGCTTCTCGGTTCGGGCTTTGACCCCGGAGTTACAAGTGTTTTCAGCGCCTACGCTCTGAAACATTATTTCGACACTATCGAATATATAGATATACTCGACTGCAACGGAGGAGACCACGGTTATCCGTTTGCCACGAATTTCAATCCCGAAATAAACCTCAGAGAAGTGAGCGCAAACGGTTCATACTTCGAGGACGGGCACTGGGTAGAAACAAAGCCCATGGAGATAAAAAGGGAATACGATTTTCCGTGCGTAGGAAAAAAGGATATGTATCTTCTTCACCACGAGGAGATAGAGAGCCTTGCGAAAAACATTCCGGGAATAAAGCGTATACGCTTCTTTATGACTTTCGGACAGAGCTATCTTACTCACATGAAATGTCTTGAAAACATCGGAATGCTCTCCACAAGCCCTATAATGTTCGAGGGCAGAGAAATAGTTCCGATACAGTTTTTGAAAGCGCTTCTTCCCGATCCCGCAAGTCTCGGTCCGCGCACGGTAGGAAAGACCAACATAGGATGTATTTTTACGGGAACAAAAGACGGAAAACAGAAAACAATATATATATACAACGTTTGCGATCATCAGGAATGCTATAAGGAACTCGGCAGTCAGGCGATAAGCTACACAACGGGCGTGCCTGCCATGATAGGTGCGTCTCTTGTTGCGGACGGAACGTGGAAAAGACCGGGCGTCTGGAATCTTGAAGAATTTGATCCCGATCCGTTTATGGACAGACTCAATAAATTCGGTCTTCCCTGGGTTGTAGACGAAAATCCCGCAACTGTGGAGTAAAAATGAAAAAAGAGGAACTGAAAACTCCCGTCTACCTTGTAGATAAGGCAAAATTAAGAGAAAATCTTGAAATACTTTCGTCGGTGAAAAAACGCACAGGGTGTCATATTTTGCTTGCACAGAAGGCATTTTCGATGTTTTCGCTCTATCCCATGATAGGAGAATATCTTGACGGTACGACGTCGAGCGGGCTTTTTGAAGCTAAACTTGCGCATGAGCATATGAGAGAGCGCCAAAATCATGTTTACAGTCCCGCATATACAAGGGAAGAGATGGCAGAGCTTGTAGAAATGTGCGACCATATAAGCTTCAACAGCATTTCTCAACTTGAAACCCACCGCGATATCTGGGAGCCTGCCGTAAAAGACGGCGTACTCAGCGTCGGGCTTCGTGTAAATCCCGAGCATTCAACGCAAGAAGGACACGCTATATATGACCCTTGCGCGTCGGGTTCGCGTTTGGGCATACGTTTTGAAGATTTTCCTTCTGAACTTCCGAAAGGAGTGAAAGGACTTCATTTTCACACGCTTTGCGAACAGGACTCAGAGCCGTTGATAGAGACATTTGCCGCTTTTGAGAAGGAATTCGGAAAATTCCTTTCTTCTCTTGATTGGCTCAATTTCGGCGGAGGACATCATATAACCCGCAAGGGATATAACATAGAGGCGCTTGTCTCTTTCCTTTGCGGTGTACATGAAAAATATCCAAAGATAAAAATATATCTCGAACCGGGTGAGGCGATAGCCCTTAATGCGGGCACACTTATAACAACGGTGATGGATATAGTAAAGACGGACGCGCTTCCCGTTCTGATTCTCGATGCGTCGGCGGCGTGCCATATGCCCGACGTACTTGAAATGCCTTACCGTCCGCCCCTTGAAAATTCGGGGGAGAACGGAGAGAAAAAATACAGTTACAGACTTGCGGGAAGAACGTGTCTTGCGGGGGATATAATCGGCGATTACAGCTTTGATGAACCCGTAAAAACGGGCGACAGGCTCGTTTTCGGCGATATGGCTATATATTCCATGGTGAAAAACAATACATTCAACGGTATGCCTCTTCCCGATATCGCCGTTATTTCCGAAGACGGGGAATGTGAAGTTATAAAAAGTTTCGGATATGACGACTTTAAAGGGAGGCTCTCCTGATGTTTTCCACTTTTCCTGAAAATGACGGATTCTATATGCCTGCGGAATTTTCTCCGCACGATGCCACGCTTATCGTTTGGCCCGTTCGCCCGGGTAGCTGGGGAAAAGATCCGAGCGATTCGCAAAAGGCGTTTTTGGATGTTATCCGCACGATAGCGGAATCCGAAAAAGTTTTTCTTCTCGCCTCTGAATCTCATTATGAAGAGGCGAAAAATGCGGTCTCCGACATAAAAAATGTCGAAGTTCTCGATATACCGACCGATGACGCATGGGCGCGCGATATAGGTCCCACATTTTTAAAGAACGGAAAAGGCAGTGTCAGAGCCGTAAACTGGCGTTTTAATGCATGGGGCGGAGAATATGACGGGCTCTATTCTTCTTGGGATAAGGACGATGCCGCGGCAAAAGCCTTCTGCAAGAAAATAGGCGTGCCGTTTTACGATGCGTCTCCGTTTGTATTGGAAGGCGGAAGCATTCACTCCGACGGCGAAGGCACGGTGATGGTGACGGAAACTTGCTTACTCAGCAAGGGAAGAAATCCGTCGTTATCAAAAAAAGAGATAGAAGAAAAATTGAAGTTGTATCTCGGTGCAAAAAAAGTTCTGTGGCTTCCTTACGGCATATATAACGACGAGACGAACGAGCACGTGGATAATGTCTGCGCGTTTACTTCCCCCGGCGAAGTCGTGCTTGCATGGACAGATAACAAAGATGACCCGCAATATCCTATGTCTTATGCTTGTTATGAATATCTTTCAAAAGAGACGGACGCTAAGGGGAGAAACATAAAGATACACAAACTTCCGATACCGTCAAATCCTATAATTTGTTCCGAAAAAGATGTCGACGCCTACGAATTCGAACAGGGCGAGGACAACAGGGAAATAGGGGAGCGACTTGCGGCAAGCTATGTGAATTTCTATTTTTCAAACGGAGCGGTACTTGTGCCGCAATTCGGCGGTGATAACGAAGAATCCGACAGAACAGCTGTTGAAATTCTGAAAAAAATATGTACAGACAGAGAAGTGAGACCCATTTTCGCCCGCGCCATACTGATGGGCGGCGGAAATATACACTGTATAACTCAACAGATACCGAAAGGAGCAATAAATGGCTGAAATAAAAGTTGCTGCTTTGCAAATGAAATGCACCTCTGATGTTTTTGAAAACATAAAAAAGGCAGAGGAGCTTGTAAGAACCGCTTCGGAAGCGGGCGCAAAGATAATTCTGCTTCCTGAACTTTTCGAGCGTTTGTATTTTTGTCAGGAACGCAGATATGAATATTATGATTTTGCGCTTCCGGTAAACGAAAATGCTGCGGTAAATCATTTTAAAAATATATGTAAAGAGCTTTCTGTCGTCATGCCGATAAGCTTTTATGAAAAGGACGGAACAAGACTTTTCAACAGCATTGCCATGATAGACGCGGACGGAAAAGTGCTCGGCGTATACCGCAAAACGCATATTCCCGACGACCATTATTATCAGGAAAAATTTTATTTCACTCCCGGAAATACTGGTTTTAAAGTGTTTGGGACAATGTACGGAAATGTCGGTGTAGGCATATGCTGGGATCAGTGGTTCCCGGAGACGGCGCGCGCTATGGCACTTCTCGGCGCTGATTTACTTTTATATCCCACCGCTATCGGAAGCGAGCCTATACTCGATGTAGACAGCTCCGGGCACTGGAAAAGAACGATGCAGGGGCATTCTGCTGCGAATGTCATTCCCGTTGTCGCGGCTAACAGATACGGCGAAGAAAAAGTTGTTCCTTGCGTTGAAAACGGCAACCAGAGTTCCGCTCTTGTATTCTACGGCAACAGCTTTATGACCGATGAAACGGGGGATATAATCTCTTCTGCCGGAAAAGATGATGAGGCTGTGCTCCTTTCTTCTTATGATTTTGACAAGATAAGAGAAGCGAGAATGTCGTGGGGGCTTTTCCGCGACCGCCGTCCCGAAATGTATGGTATAATTTGCGATAAAGAGTGATATACTAACTAATAACCACAAATGTTTTTGCCTAAATATTCAGGTATAAAAATTTTTGTCCTACAATAAAAAACACGCGAATTTAATCGCGTGTTTTTTATTTGTTTTATTTTGTTATGAATCTGTGGAAAACTTTTTTGCCTTTTCTTATTATGATTCCGTCTTTTAACTTTTCGGCGTCTACAACAGCGGAGAAGGATTCTACTTTTTCGTCTCCTATGAAAACGCCGCCCTGCATTACAAGACGTTTTGCTTCGCTTCTCGAAGGCGCAAGCTTTCCGAGCGTGAGAAGGTCGAGAATGCTTATCTTGCCGTCCGAAAGCGCGTTTTCTTCGATTTCCGTTGTGGGCATATCTGCGGATACACCGCCTGCGGCAAATACGGTTTTGGCTGTTTCGAGCGCTTTATCCGCTTCTTCTTTTCCGTGAATCATAGATGTCAATTCATACGCGAGCTTTTCTTTTGCGGAATTTATTGCGCTTCCTTCAAGCTTTGCATATTCTTCGATTTCGGAAAGGGGCATAAATGTGAGCATCTTCATGCACTTTATTACGTCCGCGTCGCCGATGTTTCTCCAATACTGGAAAAATTCATACGGCGTTGTTTTTTCAGGGTCGAGCCATACTGCGCCTTTTTCGGTTTTGCCCATTTTTTTGCCTTCGCTGTTTGTCAGGAGCGTTATCGTCATGGCATAGGCGTCTTTGCCCGTTTTCTTTCTTATAAGCTCGGAACCGAAGAGCATATTGCTCCACTGATCGTCTCCGCCGAACTGCATATTGCAACCGTAATGCTCGTTGAGGTAGTAGAAGTCGTATGACTGCATTATCATGTAGTTGAATTCAAGGAATGAAAGTCCTTTTTCCATTCTTTGCTTATAGCATTCGGCGCGGAGCATATTATTTACAGAGAAACAAGCGCCGACGTCGCGAAGAAGCTCGATGTAGTTGAGCTTTAAAAGCCAATCGGCGTTGTTTACCATTATCGCTTTGTCTTCGCCGAACTCTATGAAGCGTTCCATCTGTTTTTTGAAACAGTCGCAGTTGTGCTGTATCGTTTCGGGAGTCATCATTGTGCGCATATCGGTTCTTCCAGTAGGATCTCCTACATAACCCGTGCCGCCGCCTATAAGCACGACGGGGCGGTTGCCTGCCATTTGAAGTCTTTTCATAAGGCAGAGCGCCATAAAGTGACCTA
>UQXK01000072.1 GCA_900544985.1 uncultured Eubacteriales bacterium | reverse complement strand
TTGGGGCTTCCGCCCCAACCCCCGACACAAGAAACTTTTCGGGAAAAGTTTCTTGGAACTTCAAAAGCTTCGCCAAAGTGAAGTGAGATGTCTGAGGGAAATTCTTTGGCTTACCTTTCTTTCAAGAAAGGTAAGTGCCTACTTTTCTTATAAGAAAAGTAGGTTAAGTTATTGTAAAAATCAAAAGAAAATGATATGATTATAAAGAATAATAAAAAAATCCGGCACAAAAAAGCCTGTGGGAGTCAAAAATGAAAAAAATCGACACACTTATAAAAGAAAACGAAAACGCACTCTCCGAAATCTATAAAGATATGGATTCCGCTTCCGAAAGAATAAAAAAAGCGGTTGAAAAGTTCATATCTCTTTACGGAGAAAGAGATTACCATATATTTTCCGTTTCGGGCAGAAGCGAAGTATGCGGAAATCACACAGACCACAACTTCGGCGAAGTTCTCGCCGCATCGATAAGCCTCGATATCCTCGCCGTCGCCGCAAAGACAGACGACAACACAATAAACCTTGTAAGCGAAGGATTTTCAAAAGACGAGGTTTCTCTTTCCGACCTTTCACCCGTAAAAGACGAAGAGGGCAAGACATCGGCTCTTATCCGCGGAGTTTGCGACGGTTTTTCCGTTCGCTCCCACAAGACAGGCGGTTTTGTCGCATACATGACATCGTCCGTCCTCGGCGGAAGCGGTCTTTCCTCCTCTGCGGCATTCGAGGACATGATAGGAAACATAGAAAATCATTTTTACAATGACGGAAAAATAGGATATATCGAAATATCGCAGATATCCCAATACGCCGAAAATAAGCACTTCGGCAAGCCGTGCGGTCTTATGGATCAGATAGCGTGCGCTTGCGGCGGATTTGTTCATATAGATTTCAAAGACCCCGAAAATCCGATAGCAGAGAAAACAAAGCTCGACCTTGCAAAAGAGGGATATACCCTTTGCGTCGTAAATACAGGCGGCTCTCACGCGGACCTCACGGACGATTATGCGGCAGTTCCCGCAGAAATGAAAAAAGTCGCTTCTTTCTTCGGCAAAAACGCGCTTCGCTCTCTTTCCAAGGAAGATGTGATCAACAACATAAAGGAACTTCGCGAATTTGCGGGCGACCGCGCTATACTCCGTGCGCTCCACTTCTTCGACGAAAACGAAAGAGTAAGAAAAGCGACAAAATATCTTGCCGACGGCGATATAAACGGATTTTTCGATGTGATAAACGCGTCGGGAGAATCGAGCGCAATGTTGCTTCAAAACTATTTTTCACCCAAAGCGCCGATAGAACAAGGAATAACGCTCGCTTACGCGCTTGCAAAGGAAGTTCTTGACGGAAAAGGTGCCTGCCGTGTTCACGGAGGCGGCTTTGCGGGAACGATACAGGCGTTCGTCCCGACGGACAAGCTCGACATTTTCACATCCGTAATGGAAAATTCTTTCGGCAAAGGCGCAGTAACACCTCTCTACGTCCGCCCTGTCGGAATGACAAAACTTTTCTGATACAAAAATCATGGCAAGAGTTGTAACACTGTTTTCCGGCTCCTCCGGAAACTGCCACTATATTTCATCGGGAAAAACGGAAATACTTGTAGACGCAGGAGTTTGCGCGCGTTCTGTCGAGCGTGCGCTATCATCGATAGGCACCTCTCTTTCCAACATAAGTGCCATATTCATAACACACGAACATATAGACCATACGCGCGGACTTGAAGTTATATCGTCACGATATAAAATCCCCGTATTCATGACGGAGATTTCCGCAAAAGCGATGATAAAAGATAAAAACAGTGCGATTTTTCCCGTGCTTCATCTTTTCCCGCAGATTTTCACAGTCGAGATCGGGGATATAATCATAGGCTCTTTCGCCGTCCCTCACGATTCCGCGTGCTGCGTCGGGTACACGGTTTCTTTCCCGAATGGAGAAAAAAATATAAAAATCGGAATTGCGACCGATATAGGTCATATCGAAAACGAACTTGTAAACGCGCTTTCAGGCTCATGCGCGTGCATACTCGAAGCAAACCACGACGTGGAAATGCTTATGGCGGGACCGTATCCGTACTCATTGAAAAGGCGGATACTTTCCTCCACCGGACATCTTTCGAACGAGGACTGCGGAGCGCTTATGGCAAAGCTTGCCACGCTCGGAACAAACTCGTTTCTGCTCGCACATCTGAGCAAGGAAAACAACTATCCGCCGACAGCGGAGCTTGCGGCAAAAAATGCCGTTTCGGGATTTGAAGATATAAACATCAAAATAGCGGCGCCGTCCGACCCCACGGAACTTTATATAGGATAAAAAATGCAGATAAACATAATTTACGTCGGAAATATAAAGGACAAATATTTTTCCGACGCGGTAAAAGAATATGAAAAAAGGCTCTCCGCTTACTGCAAAGTGGTGAACACGGAGATAAAAGAGACAAAAATCCCCGAAAACGCCTCTGCGGCGCAGATAAACAAAGCGATAGAGGAAGAGGGAGAAAAAATACTGTCCGTGCTTCCGCAGAAAAGCTATAAAATAGCCCTTGCGGTAGAAGGCGCCATGCTCTCGTCGGAAGAGCTTGCAAAAAAGATAGACCTTTCGCTGACAGGCGGATATTCAAGCATAAGTTTTATCATCGGCGGCGCTTTCGGCATGTCCGAAAAAGTAAAAAAATCATGCGATATGATGCTGTCGGTCTCCCGCATGACATTTACGCACAGAATGATGCGCGTTATAATCCTCGAACAGATATACCGCGCATACAACATACTTTCCGGCGGAAAGTATCATAAATAAAGAGGTTTTTTCTATGGAATATTTTGTAGAATCCGTAGACGTCGCAGTCGTCGGCGCGGGACACGCCGGAATAGAAGCCGCCCTTGCCGCGGCAAGAACGGGCTGCCGCACGGTGCTTTTCACCATTTCAAACGACGCCGTCGGAAATATGCCCTGCAATCCGTCTATCGGCGGAACGGGAAAAGGACAGCTCGTTTTCGAAATCGACGCGCTCGGCGGAGAAATGGGGAGAGCGGCTGACAAGGTCATGCTCCAAGACAGAATGCTCAATATGAGCAAAGGTCCCGCCGTCCGCTCCAAACGGATACAGGCGGACAGACGTATGTATCAGGATATAATGAAAAAAACTATCGAGCATACGGAAAATCTCTCTCTTGTCCAGGCGGAAATATGCGAGATAAGACGGCTCGGCGAAAACCGAGACGGGAATAGATTCGAACTTGTTTCAAGGCTTTCCGCACTGTGGCGCGCAAAAGCGGTCGTAATATGCACGGGAACGTATCTCGATTCGAGAGTAATAATAGGAGAAGTAATATACCCCTCCGGCCCCGACGGACTTCATCCCGCGGCATATCTTACAAAGTCGCTCGAAGCTCTCGGCATAAAAATGTTAAGATTCAAAACGGGCACTCCGCCGAGAATCGACGCAAGAAGCGTGGACTATTCCGTGCTCGAACGCCAGGACGGAGAAAAAAAGCTCACGCCTTACAGCGCGGACACGGATATAAAAGAGCTTGATGAGCGCCCGAAGCTTCCCTGCTATATCGCATACACAAACGAGGAAACACACAGGATAATACGCGACCACATATCCGAATCCCCGCTTTATTCCGGAAAGATAACGGGTGTGGGACCGAGATATTGCCCCAGCATAGAGGACAAGGTAATGCGTTTTCCCGACAAAACCCGCCACCAGCTCTTTCTCGAACCGATGGGAGACGGCACAAACGAGATGTATTTGCAGGGATTCAGTTCCTCCATGCCGTCGTATATACAGGCAAAAATGCTTCACTCCATAAAAGGATTTGAAAATGCCGTAGTCATGCGCCACGCGTATGCGATAGAATACGACTGTATAGATTCGACACAGCTCTATGCTTCTCTCATGTTCAAAAACATAGAAGGACTCTTCGGCGCAGGTCAGTTCAACGGCACATCAGGCTACGAAGAAGCCGCGGCGCAAGGACTTATCGCAGGGCTCAACGCCTCTTTATTCGTACGCGGGAAAGCGCCTGTGATGTTGACAAGAAATTCATCATACATCGGAACCCTTATAGACGACCTTGTCACAAAAGGAACGAACGAACCGTACAGAATGATGACATCGCGCTCCGAATTCAGGCTCATACTCCGTCAGGACAACGCCGACGACCGCCTTTCGGAAATAGGATACGCGGCAGGGCTTCTTCCCAAGGAGCGAATAGAGCGTTTCCGCGCAAAAAAAGCGATGATAGAGGCGGAAAAAGAAAGAATACGAAAAGTAATCGTCCCGCCGAGCGACACAATAAACAGCATACTCGAAAAGATAGGCGAGCCCCCGATAAAAACAGGAATAAGGCTTTCCGAGCTTTTAAAACGCCCGGGACTTGATTACGCCATGCTCGCGCCCGTCGACAAAACGAGAAAAGAGCTTCCGGAGGAAGTGATATTCACCGCCCAGACGGATATAAAATATGAAGGCTACATAAAAAAAGAACTCGCCGACGCGGAAAGATTTTCGAAGCTTGAAAAGAAGCTTATACCGGACGATATAAAATACGAGAACGTCCGCGGACTCTCGATAGAAGCCGCGCAAAAGCTTGCAAAATTCCGTCCCGCGTCTATCGGCGCCGCGTCGAGAATTTCCGGGGTAAGTCCCGCGGATATTTCCGTGCTGTTAATATATCTCGATATGAAAAGAAGAAACCGCGCGGAAGAAAACGAATAAAAAAACGGAGAAGAGACAAGATTGGAAAAACAGGAATTTTTTGAAATAAGCGAAAACGTGTTTGAAAAAAACGGCGTCGGAGAATTTTTTGTCGGAGAAAATCGCGACAAATTCTTTTCGCTTTGCAACATAATGTTAGAACAAAACAAAGTGATGAACCTCTCCGCAATACGCGATGAGCGCGGCGTAATATGCCGCCATTTTGCGGACTCGCTCACCGCGGCAAAGCATATAAAAGAAGGAGCGACAGTTCTCGACGTAGGTAGCGGCGGCGGAATGCCAACGCTTCCGCTTGCGATAGCGCGCCCTGATCTTACAATAACAGCGCTCGACGCGACCGCAAAAAAGACCGCCTATATCAAAGGTGCTGCGGAAAAGCTCTCTCTTTCAAATGTGAATATACTCACAGGACGCGCGGAAGAGTTGGGCGCAAAAGCGGATTACCGTGAAAAATTCGATATAGTGACAGCCCGCGCCGTCGCTTCTCTTCGCGTGCTTCTCGAATGGTGCATACCTTTTCTTAAAACGGGCGGCACTTTTATCGCCATGAAAGGCAAAAACGGCGACGAGGAACTGAAAGAAGCGCAGAACGCCGTAAAAGAGCTTTCGCTCACGCTTATTCAAGACGACTGCTTCAATTTATACGATCTTTCGTCAAAAGATGAAGCGGACGCCGTAAGACACATTTTTGTTTTCAAAAAAAATCTGCCCACCAAAAAAATATATCCGAGAAAAAATTCTCAGATACAAAAAAATCCCCTTTGACCTACTTTTCTTACCTTTCTTGAAAGAAAGGTAAGCCAAAGAACTTCCCACCGAATACACCACTTTATTTTGGTAAAGCTTTTGAGATTCCAAAGGACTTTTCTCGAAAAGTCCTTTGTGTCAGGGTTT
>UQXK01000071.1 GCA_900544985.1 uncultured Eubacteriales bacterium | reverse complement strand
CCACCGCCGAGTCCCGCTTCCGACGGGATATTTTTTTCTATATCCACCGAAATATCGTATTTTTCTATTCCGACGTGAGAAAAAAATTCGCGTGCGGCACGGAATGCGATATTTTTTTCAGCAGGAAGTTCGGGCATTTTTTTACATATAATTTCGATTTTCGCGTCTTCCGACGCGCGCGAGGTAACGCTTACCCTGTCGCACAGGTCAACAGTTTGCATTATGCTTTCTATATTATGATATCCGTCATCGCGACGGGAACGAACTCCCAGACACAAATTTATCTTTGCCGGAGCAAAAAGTGTTATTTTTTTTACCGTATTATCCATATGTACCCCGTAAAATTATTTTATCGAGCTTATAATATTCAGTATAAAGTTTTTCTTTGTATCTATCGCCGTAAACGGACACAGCTCCTGACAGCAGAAACAGCGAATGCATTTTTTCGGTTCTATTCTGGCAAAACGTTTACCTTTTTTCTCTTCCATTATAATCGTATGCTGCGGACACGAATTATGACATTCTCCGCAACCGCGGCAAAGCTCTTTATTTACAAGCGGACGCGGAGAGAAAAGCTCTCCCATTTTCCCCTGAGAGAAAAATTTCAAAGCACTTATACCGCTTTTTTTCGTGCTGTCCGGCTCCGAAAAATCGTTTAAGAAAAGATCTTCCGGCTTTTCTCCCACAAGATTTAGCTCATGAAAATCGCCCGGAATATATCCGCGGGACACGGCTTCGTTTATCATGGGAACGGAACCCGCAAATCCGAGTATGCTCTGCGCCACGAGGTCCGAGGCGAACGGATCGTCGGAAGAGATTATACAGCCTATCTTTTTGGGATTTCCGCCCGTAGGACCGTTTCCCTCCATTCCCACTATCGCGTCGGTGATCGCGATGATTTTTTTCTTTTCGCACATCATTCTGCAAAGATCGCAGATCATGGAGCAAAAACGGTCGTTTTCGGGATATGTAGCGTGCATTTCAAACTTCGTAATCCCCGGCACAGAACCGAAAAAGTTTTTCACGGCTCCGCTCATTTTTGTAAGCGAATGGCTTTTAAGTTTACAAAGATCGATTATCACATCGGCGTCATAAAGTGGTGTTATTATATCGAATTCATGGCAGACGGACGCCTCTGAAAAGCTCATTTTCTTCCATGTCATATCAAAATTGAGCACATCTCCGTATTTTGAAGCGACTCCCTCTATTCCGCAGACGCGGTAGATACTCTCTATGCGGGATTTTGAATATACTCCGCCGGGGCTTTCCGCGACAACAGGTCTTATATCCATATCGGAAAGAAGCGACAAAAGCGCATCGAGCACAACAGGGTGCGTCGTCGCGGCGGCGGCGGGGCTTTTTTTCATTACAAGATTCGGTTTTATCGCCACTTTTTTGCCGGCGAAAAATTCCTTATCCACATTAAGCGCGCGAAAATGTTCCGCAAGTATGCCTTTTATCAGCTCAAAATCATAATTTTCCGCCCTCGAAAGAGCTACCGTTTTATTATTCGTCATTGCCGCCTCCGAAAATATTTTTCACACCGCCCTACTTTTCTTTCGGAGAAAAGTAGGCAAAAGAACACACCTTTCTTTCGGAGAAAGGTGTGCCAAAGAACTTCGCTCAAACACACCCATTTGCTTTTGCAAAATCTTTGAGCTTCACAAAGTCACGGTCTTTTTTTTGCAAAAATCAGGCAAAAAAACTTTCACACCGAATACACTGATTTATTTTCACAAAGTTTTTGAGATTCCAAAAGACTTTTTTACGGGAAAGTCCTTTTGTCTTAACTACAAGGTTATCATATCACAAAATATATTTTTTTGCAACGTAAACGCGGCAAATCAAAATAAAGAGGCGGTGACATTTTAGGCAAGGTTATATATCGGTTTTACCCGCGACAAAAGATATCGGTATGCAGAGCAAGAACCACAAAAAAGAATAAAGAGGACAGATCTGTCCCATTACATTGCCGAACATGGTATTGTAGTTCCAAATAGAAAGATTCAAAATCTTATTCACCAAAATCCCCACGGAAAATTCCACTGCCGTCACAAGAGCGGCAGAAGATGCCGCCCTAAAAACAAGCTTTTTATTTTTCATCGCGCCGTTTAAAACACATATAAGCACAAAGCAGGCGCCTCCGGTCAATACCATGGTCCAGTGTGTTTTGCCTCTCCACAATATTTCGATAAGACCGTATCCGACGCCCCCGAAAAGAAACTCAACACATCTTTTCTGCACTTTCGACATTTTCACATCAAAACGGCAGAAAACATGAGGCTTTTTTAAAACGCTCCTGAATTTTTTCTTTTTGATGTCGGTTTCGATCTTTATAGGCTCCGTCTTTATCTTCACAAATGTTTTTTGCATTATTCTCCCTCCTTATCCGGCAAAACACGTTTTTCTTCCTTTATCATCTCTTTAAGAGCCGATAACGCCGAAAAAAGTCCGCCCAATTCATCGATAAGACCGCATTTTACGGCGGCATTTCCGTCAAGCACTGTCCCTACATCGTTTGTCATATCATGCGTGTTTTCAAGATAAGCCAAAAGATCTTTTTCCGATATTCCGGAATGTGAAACGATAAAATCGCTTACTCTTTTTTGCATACGCGCAAGATAATCGAACGATTGCGGAACGCTTAATACTGTTCCCGTTATACGCACGGGATGAAGCGTCATGGTCGCGCTCGGCACAATGAAAGAACGTCTGCACGCGACGGCTATCGGAACGCCTATCGAATGTCCGCCTCCTATAACGAGAGAGACTGTCGGTTTTGACATACTCGAAAGCAGCTCTGCTATCGCAAGTCCCGCTTCCACATCTCCGCCTATCGTGTTGAGTATGACAAGAAGTCCCGCCGTATCGCGGCTTTCCTCTGCCTCCACTATCATCGGAAGAATATGCTCGTATTTTGTTGTCTTGCTTCCCTGCTGTTGAGCATAATGTCCCTCTATCTGCCCTATTATCGTCATACAGCGGATTCTTCCCGCTTCGCTTTCGACAGATGTTTCGCCAAGCTCTATAATTTCTCTTTTTCCGCCGTCCGGCGCGCCTTTTGTTTCTTTTTCTTCTTCAAACATGAAAACTTGTCCAATCTAACAAAAATTTAACATTATTTTTATCAAAAAATTTATGCCTTAATCATTTACAAAGCAATAAATTTATTTTATAATAGATAAAGTATAATATTTTCTATTATCTTGAAATACGACGGTAAAACCGTCGGGAAAGAGAGAAAAAACATGGATAACAAAATTCTGGTCGAAACCAGCGCGCGTCATATCCATCTCACAAAAGAGCAGATAGAGATACTTTTCGGCAAAGGTCACGAGCTTACGGTAAAAAAAGAGCTCAGCCAGCCCGGACAGTTCGCTTGCGTTGAAAAATGCGACGTCCTCGGCGCCGAGAAAAACGGTGTCCGCAAATCCATAAAAGGGGTAAGCATACTCGGTCCCGCAAGAAATGCGGCTCAGGTAGAAGTATCCCTTACGGATGCGAGAACGCTCGGTCTTAACGCCCCCGTCCGCGAATCCGGAGACATCAAAGGCTCCGCTCCCTGCACGCTCGTAGGTCCTTGCGGAACGGTTGAACTTTCCGAAGGCGTCATCGCCGCAAAGAGACACATACATCTCACTCCCGAAGCCGCAAAAGAGCTCGGAGTTTGCGACAAAGAGATCGTAAGCGTTAAACTTTCCACAGCACGTCCGCTCGTTTTCGGCGACGTTGTTGTAAGAGTAAGCGAAAAATTCGCTCCTGCTATGCATATAGACACGGACGAATCCAACGCCGCCTGTGCCGTCGGCGAAGTATACGGCGAAATAGTAAAGTAAAATACATAACAAGGAGTAAAACCATGGCAGAAATCACTTATTCACATGAAGTTGAATCCATGTGCTGTGTGGCAAAAGGTCCGGATCACGGTCCCGCGCCCATTCCCGAAGAGGGCAAATGGATTCAGTCAAAGCAGATCACAGATATTTCCGGTTATACACACGGTATAGGCTGGTGTGCACCTCAGCAGGGCGCATGCAAACTTTCTCTCAACGTTAAAGACGGCATTATAGAGGAAGCTCTTGTAGAAACAATCGGATGTTCCGGTATGACGCACTCCGCGGCTATGGCAGCGGAAATCCTCCCCGGAAAAACGCTTCTCGAAGCTCTTAACACAGACCTTGTCTGCGACGCTATCAACACGGCTATGAGAGAGCTCTTCCTTCAAATCGTTTACGGACGTACACAGTCTGCTTTCTCCGAAGGCGGTCTTGTTATCGGCGCAGGCATGGAAGACCTCGGCAAGGGCGCACGCTCAATGGTCGGCACTATGTACGGCACAAAGGCAAAAGGCGTTCGTTACCTCGAAATGACAGAGGGCTACTGCACAAGAATGGCTCTTGACGAAAACGATCAGGTCATCGGATACGAATTCGTATCTCTCGGAAAGATGACAGACTTCATCAAAAAAGGCATGGAGCCTAACGAAGCTTACGAGAAGTCAAAAGGTACTTACGGCAGATTTGCAGAAGCCGCAAAGTACATTGACCCGAGAAAGCAATAAGGGGGTAGCGTATAATGGCATTATTTGAAAGTTATGAAAGACGCGTTGACAAAATAAACGCGGTTCTCGCCGGCTACGGCATAAAGTCGATAGAAGAGTGCAAAGATATCACTCTTGCAAAAGGTATCGACTGCGACAAGATCGTTCGCGAAACACAGCCTATCTGCTTTGAAAACGCAGTTTGGGCATACACGGTAGGCGCTGCCATCGCTATAAAGAAAGGTTGCACAAAGGCCGCTGACGCTGCCGCTGCAATCGGCGAAGGTCTCCAATCCTTCTGTATCCCCGGCTCTGTTGCCGAAAACCGTAAAGTCGGTCTCGGACACGGAAACCTCGGCAAAATGCTCCTTTCCGAAGAGACAGAGTGCTTCTGCTTCCTTGCAGGTCACGAATCCTTCGCAGCAGCAGAAGGCGCTATAAAGATCGCTCTTAACGCAAACAAGGTTCGTGTTAAACCTCTTCGCGTTATACTCAACGGTCTCGGAAAAGACGCCGCTTTCATCATTTCCCGTATAAACGGCTTTACATATGTAAAGACAGAGTTCGATCCTTATACGGAGACTGTAAAAGTCGTTTCCGAAACTCCTTATTCCAACGGTCCCCGTGCCGCTGTTAAGTGCTACGGCGCTGACAACGTTCCCGAAGGCGTTGCTATAATGAAGCTCGAAAACGTAGGCGTTTCCATAACAGGTAACTCCACAAACCCGACACGTTTCCAGCACCCCGTTGCAGGTACATACAAAAAATGGTGCGTAGAAAACGGCGTTAAGTACTTCTCCGTTGCTTCCGGCGGTGGCACAGGACGTACACTTCACCCCGATAACATGGCAGCAGGTCCTTCTTCCTACGGTATGACAGATACAATGGGCAGAATGCACTCAGACGCTCAGTTTGCAGGTTCTTCTTCCGTTCCCGCTCACGTTGAAATGATGGGACTTATCGGAATGGGCAACAACCCGATGGTAGGCGCAACAGTTGCTGTTGCAGTTGCTGTCGAAGAAGCCATGAAAGCTTGATTTAATAAGGGTTTTTAATAAAAAACACCCTATCGTTGTTTAGTGAAATGCACCCCAAAAGTTAGACACTTATGGAGGTGCATTTTTTATGGCAAG
>UQXK01000070.1 GCA_900544985.1 uncultured Eubacteriales bacterium | reverse complement strand
GTATATGCTTTCGGTTGTTGCGCGCAAGCAAAATGCGGACGAAAAGGTAAAAGAGCTTGCCGCATCTCTTTCCCGTTACGGAGACGACGAGATAGAAAACGCGATAAAGGAAAATTTCGACGAAGACAGAATGGCCTCATTCGATTTTTCGGGCAAAAAGAAAGAAAAGGATTTTCTTTCTGCATCGATAGCGGCGCAGACGGAAAAAATACATTCGACGGAGTGCGAGCTCGCTTCTCTTTATGCGGTGCAACAAAAACCGTCGGAGATAGCGCAGGTTATAGAGGCGGACAGTGCAAAAATATCGGATCTTACGGAAAAATTCGACGCATATATGCTTGCGATAGAGTCGATAGAGGCGGCAGGCAACAGCTTACGCGATTCCGTCTCTCCGAATATAGCAAAGACGGCGAGCGGAATAATGGAGAATCTTTCCGGCGGAAAATACGGCAGACTTTTTATCGATTCGGATTTCGGAATAAGCTATTCCGACAACGGTATAACGCGCGATATATCCTCTTTGAGTTCCGGAACGAGCGATATTGCGTATATAAGCCTTCGTATAGCGCTTGTCGATCTTCTCTGCAAGAAAACGCTTCCCGTGTTTGTTTTCGACGAGAGCTTTACAAGACTTGACGACGAAAGACTTTTACTTATGCTCTCATTTCTCGAAAAAGCGTTCTCCGATAATTCGCAGGCGATAATTTTATCGTGCCAAGACAGGGAAAAGAATATAGCCTTAAATTTCCCAAAAGCGAGATTTTTGTCAATTTAACAATTTATTAAGATAAAATATTAAATTGGAATGTGAAAAATTCATAAAAACTCTTTATTTTTTATTTTATTTATGGTATAATAAAATCGCAAGGAAGATTATCTTTGCAATACACAAGGAAAGGCGATTTTATTATGAAAACTACGATTTTGTTAAGACGAGTAGAAATTGACGACAACACGAGAAAGATTATCGAAAAGAAAATAGCCAAGCTTGATAAATTCTTCGGCGACGAAGAGGAAGCGCTTGTAACTTTACGCAAAGTCAAAGATACGGAAATTTTAGAGCTTACTATACGCGCTTCCGGTATGATTTTCAGAAGTGAAGTCAAGAGTGAGAGCTTCTGCCACGCAATAGATGTGGCTGTCGATATTATAGAACGCCAGATAAGAAGAAACAAAACGCGCCTTGAAAGAAAACTTCGCGATACGGCTTTTGACAAAACAAAAGAAATGGAAGAGACAGAGCTTGAAGAAGAGCGCGGAGCACAGGTCCGCACAAAGCAGTTTGACCTTAAACCGATGACGGTAGAGGAAGCGATACTTCAAATGAATCTTCTCGAACATAATTTCTTTGTTTTCGAAAATCAGGATACGGAGAAGATATGTGTTGCGTACAAACGCGATGACGGAGACTACGGTCTTATAGTGACGAATAAATAAAGAGTTTTCGGAAAACGTAAATTAAAAAAGCGTTTTCTGTATATTAAGAAAATAAACGATTTGCCGCCGTGGAGAAAATCCCCGGCGGTTTTTCCTATTATGTGAGCGATTTTCTTTGTTATAGACGATGATTGAGCGGATCTCCACACGACTCTTTTTCTTACGCTTGAATTGAGCCTATATTTGTGTTAGAATATAAAAAATATGTTTTTTCGGTGAAACAATAAAGGAAAAGCAGATATAAATAAATTTTATTCGGACGGATTTATGCCAAAAAAGAATGATATTGTGAAAATAAAAATAACCGATATGACGCTTGAAGGTATGGGCGTCGGAAGAACAGACGACGGATATATTCTCTTTGTACCTATGAGCGCCGTGGGAGATGTATTGACCGTAAAAATTCTGAAAGCTCTTTCTTCATACGGTTACGGAAAAATAGAAGAAATATTATATGCCTCTCCTTCGAGGACGGAGAGCGATTGCGCGGTATTCTCGAAGTGCGGAGGATGTGTTTTCAGACATATAAAGTATGAAGACGAGCTTAAAATAAAGAAAAATCTTGTCGACGAACAGTTTGCGAGAATAGGCGGATTTGATATCAGGTGTGAGGATATAATTCCTTCTCCCTCGGTAAACGGATACAGGAACAAGGCACAGTTTCCTGTCGGAAAAGATGAAAACGGCGTTTTCTTCGGCTTTTTCGCATCTCACAGCCACAGAATAATAAAATGCGAGAATTGCAGACTGCATCCGGATTTTTATGAAGATATACTTTTGTCTATAAAGGATTGGGCGGATAGATTTTCCGTCTCTGTTTATAATGAAGAGACGGGAAGCGGGCTTTTGCGCCATGTCTATATACGCGACGGGCGCAAGAGCGGGGAGATAATGGTCTGCATTGTTTCTGCCGGAAAAATTCCGAAGAGCGATAAGCTTGTCGAATGTTTAAAACAGACGGGGCTTAATATTGTCAGCGTCGTTTTATGCGTGAATAACAAAAAGGGAAATGAGATACTTTCAGACAAATTTATAAATCTTTATGGCAAAGATTTTATGACGGACGAGCTTTGCGGGCTTGAATTTGATATTTCTCCGAGGTCGTTTTACCAGGTAAACCACGATGGGGCGGAAAAGCTTTACTCTGTTGCAAAGGAGTATGCGGAACTTCGCGGAGACGAACTTCTCGTCGACCTTTATTGCGGCACGGGAACGATAGGTCTTTCCATGGCGAAAGACGTGAAAAAGCTTATAGGCATAGAAATAGTCCCCGACGCTGTAAAAAATGCAGAAAAGAACGCCGCGCGCGCGGGAATTCTCAATGCGGAATTTATCTGTTCCGACGCCGGAAAAGCCGCGGTGAAACTTGCAAAAGAGAATCTTTCTCCCGATGTTATAGTTGTGGATCCGCCGAGAAAGGGACTTTCCGACGATGTTATAGATGCGATATCCGAAATGGCGCCGTCGCGCTTGGTTATGATATCCTGCAATAGCGCCACTGCGGCAAGAGATGCGAAAAAACTTTATGAGAAGGGATTTAATCTTACAAAGCTTTGCGCCGTTGATATGTTTCCGAGAACGGGGCATGTCGAGTGTGTTATGTTGCTTTCTCACAAATAATATGAAGTTATTCGGGAGTCTTTGTTATGAATCGATTTTTAATCGTTGATGGCAGTAATCTGCTGTTTCAAATGTTCTTTGGAATGCCTGCAAGAATTGTAAATGAACAAGGAAAAGCCATTCAGGGAACACTTGGTTTTGTCGGAGCACTGTTGAAGATAATACGAAGAACCGAACCTACGCATATTGCCGTGTTTTTTGACGGTGAACACGAAAACACTCGCTCGGCGCTTGACTTTGATTACAAAGCAAACAGACTTGATTATAGAGAAGTACCGCAGGAGAATAATCCATTTTTGCAGTTGTCGGATATATATGATGCTCTTGATTATCTCGGGATAAAACACGCAGAAACGAGTTCCTGTGAAACTGATGACTGGATTGCAAAATATGCTTTTACATATGGCAAGGAAAACGAAATTGTTATTTCATCATTTGACAGCGACTTTTTTCAACTGATAACAGACAACATATCGGTGCTAAGGTATCGTGGCAATAAGACTGTTATATGTACGCCCGAATATATCAATAAAAAGTTTGGAATTACACCTTTACAATATGCCGATTTCAAATCGCTCACAGGAGATGCCTCGGATAATATCAAAGGTGCGGACAAAGTCGGTCCAAAAACAGCGGCTTTGTTGCTTAATGAGTTTGGCTCCCTTGAAAATATACTTGCAAGTGCAAAAGATATAAGGAAAACGTCAATTAAAGAATCCATAATTGGGAATTCTGAAAAACTAAGAACAAATTTTAAGCTTATCAAGCTTGACGATTCAGCACCGTTGCCGTTCACCATGAACGAGATTGAGTATGTCTTTACCGAAATAACTACAAAGGAAGTTTTAAAAGGGATAGGTCTTATCAAGCACTGAATTTGGTTAATCGGATTTGATTTTCAGAAAGCTTCGCATTAAAGGTTAGCGAAAAAGAGGTATTACCGAAGAGAAGATAGTGCTGCTTTCACGAAAAATAGGAGAAGATAAATGAAGAAAACAATAATGAACCAAATCCCGAGCGAAATTCCGCAGGATATTCGCTGTTTTATTTCAGGGTCTGATATTTACGACAGTTCCTGCTCGCGCGAGGCAAGAGTGTATTTTATCAATAAAGAAAACGGGTATTACTTAAAATGTTCAGAGCACGGAAAGCTCAAAAAAGAAGCGGAAATGACGGAGTATTTTTATTCAAAGGGACTTTCTGCGAAGGTGTTGAACTATATCTCTGACGAGCACGATTGGCTTTTTAGTGCCGCTGTTGTCGGAGATGACTGCATACACGAAGATTATCTTGCAGACCCAAAACGCTTATGCGATACTATTGCATATGAACTCAGAAAACTTCACGAAACAGAGTGCGCTGAGTGTCCGGTTTCGGACAGAACGGCAGAATACCTTGCCGAAGCAGAGAAGAATTACCGCACGGGAATTTATGATAAAGCGCACTTTCCCGACAGCTTCGGATACCGCTCCGCGAAAGAAGCTTATGACGTTCTGGAAGCGGGGAAAGACGCTTTGAAAAGCAGGGTCCTGCTTCACGGAGATTACAGTTTGCCGAATATTATTCTCGATAATTGGAAAATTTCCGGCTTTATCGATCTTGGTTGCGGCGGCGTCGGAGACAGGCATATAGATCTATTCTGGGGAGTATGGACCCTTTGGTTTAATCTTAAAACGGATAAGTATAAAGAGCGTTTTCTTGACGCGTATGGCAGAGACAAGGCGGATGAGTCGGTGCTTAAAATCATTGCCGCCGCAGAAGTTTTCGGTTGATCTGTATCTTAAAAAGAGGTGAATTATTTTGTTCATACCTTGCAAAAACAGAAACGGTTCTGCCTACTATGAATTTCAATATTGCAAAAAAGATATGCCTGTTGAAAAGCTTTTAGATAAAGGCTATGATTTCTGGGCGGAGGATTCGTTGCTTGTACATATAGACGATGACGAAGAATTTTTTAAAAATTATCTCAAATATTTGTCTTATACAAACGCGCCGGACGGGACAAACGAATTTTGCGAATACGGCGTAAATTACTATACAAGAGAACAAACAAAAGCGATTTTGGAAAAGATAAAAGAGGACAGACCGAAAGATTTTGAAGTTCTTACGGGTTGGCTCTATAAAGCCGTAACGGATTACAACGGATTCTTTTTCCTTGGAATTTGAGTTTTTTGCTATGTTGTTTTACTGATAAAAAATATAGAAACATGCATGAAATACGATAGAAAACGGCGATTCTACATTTTGTAAAAAAGTGGGATGAAAATAATGGATTTTATATTTGAATTATTATTTGAACTTATATTTGAGGGCGCGCTTTCTGTAAGTTCGGACAAAAAAGTTCCGAAATTTATAAGGTATCCTTTGATAGCGTTTATAATTTTGTTCTTCCTTGGCGTTATCGTCGGACTGTTTGTGCTCGGTATATTTTCGTTGAAGAAAAGCGTCATAGGCGGAATATTTGTTATATTTGTAAGCATTATGCTTTTTGTTATGGCAACGGTGAAATTTATAAAAAAGTATATAAACATAAAAGATAAGTCCGATACTTGATTTTTGCAAACAAAAACTCTGTATGTAAAATAAAAAAGACCGCGTATTGATGTGAACCCCAAAAGTTGGACAAAATAATATAGTTAATTTTCTTGTGAATGA
>UQXK01000069.1 GCA_900544985.1 uncultured Eubacteriales bacterium | reverse complement strand
CCTTGCTTTAAGGTGCTTTTAAAAAAGCGCCTTAAAAATCCGCAAAACTTTCGCAACGAAATAAGTGGGATTTTAAACTTCTTTGTTTTTCGGTGAGTTTTTCCTTTTCCACAAGGGCGATTTTACAAAGAACAAAAGAGACATAAGCGTTGCTATACACCAACCCACAGGCCATGCAGACCAAATTCCCATTGTGCCCCAATATCCCGAAACTATTTTCGAGAAGACAACTCTTATGATAAGATCGGTGAAGGTGGCTATCGTGAATTTTCCCATCATTCCGGCACCGCGAAGAACGCCGTCCGTTATCAGCTTTACGGAAATTATTATATAGAACGGAGCCACGGTACGCAAAAATTCCATGCCGTAGCGAAGTGCGTCTGTCGCTTTGTCTTTCATAAATACCAGCATTATATATTTGCCTGCCGCAAAATACAGAAGAACAAATGGAACGCACAGCACAAGAGCGATCAAAAGTCCGGATTTCCAGCCCTCTTTTACGCGTTCTTCTTTGCCCGCGCCTATATTCTGAGATGTGAAATTCGATATTCCGTTGCCAACCGTTGTAAGCGATGTTATAACGAGATTGTTCATCTTTACGGCGGCGGAATATCCCGCCATTACGCTTGTTTCAAAGGAATTTATTACTCCCTGTATTATTATGTTGCCTACGGAGATAAAGCTTTGCTGCAATATGCTGGGAATTGCTATGACCGCCAATTCTTTGAAAATTTTGAAGGAGAATAATTTCGGCTTTTTCTCTGCGTTTATCTTTTTAAGTCGCAGAATGATGAATACGACGGCGAGGACACAGCTTATCCCCTGGCAAATAAACGTTGCCCAAGCAACACCTGCAACGCCCATTTTGAATACGGCGACAAAGAGTATGTCTACGGCGATATTCGAAACGGAAGACGCCGCAAGAAAGAAGAAAGGCGTTTTCGAATCGCCGAGCGCCGTGAAAATTCCCGTGGATATGTTATAGAAAAATACAAAAGGCAGTCCCCATATGTATATATCTAGATACAGCGCGGAATCGTTCATGACCGATGCGGGGGTGTTTATGAGTCCCAAAAGCGGTCTTGCGAACAGCAAACCGAATATCATGAGCAGAACGCAGAGCGCACTTCCCGCAATCCACGTTGTATAGACAGATGTCTTTACATCGGAATAGTTCTTTGCACCGAAATATCTTGATACTATTACGGAACAACCTATGTTGCAGCCGAACGCAAAAGCTATAAATATAAGCGTTATTTCATAGCTGTTTCCGACAGCGGCAAGAGCGTCTTCGCCTATGAATTTTCCCGCTACAAAACTGTCTGCGAGATTATAAAGCTGTTGGAATATTATGCTTCCGAAAAGGGGAAGGCAGAATTTCCACAGCACGGTCGTCGGTTTTCCGACTGTAAGATCTTTGTTCATTTTGATTTTCGAGCTTTCTTAAAGTATAATTTCGTATTCAATTATAACCTTGACAAACAATAAAATCAAGTATATAATCGGAACAAATATATAACATAAAAATTATGAAAATGAGGGATTTTCACCAATATGGAATTGCAACAATTACGGTATTTTGCGATTGCCGCGAAATATCAGCATATCACAAGAGCCGCAAACGAGCTCCATGTGGCTCAGCCCGCCGTTTCCGGAACAATAAAAAGGCTTGAAAATGAACTCGGTGTTTCGCTTTTCGAAAAAAACGGCAGGAATATAGCTCTTACGCGCGAAGGGGAGCTTTTTTACGGCAAGATAAAAAAGATACTGAATGAGCTTGATCATCTTCCGGAGGTTCTTCGCAATGAGAAAAACAGGCGTGAAAATACCGTAAAAATAAATGTGAGAGCTGCGAGCCTTCTGCTTACCGAGGCTATCATATCATACAAGAAAAAATTTTCCGATGTCGTAATAGAGCTTACGCGCGAATCGGGAAATGAAAGTTCGGATATAACGGTTACCACGTCTCTTCCTGAAACGGCGTCTCCGAAAGATTCTTTTTGCGTAGAAGAAGAGATATTCGTCGCTATGCGAAAGGAGGAAGCGGAAAAATATCCCGACGGAATAGCAATGACGGAACTTAAAGACAAAAAGCTTTTGTCTGTCGATAAATCCCGCTCTTTTTACTATATCTGCGAGAAATATTGCGAGAATGCGGGCTTTTTCCCGAATATAGTGTTTGAATGCGACAGCACAAGGGCGATAGAAGATCTTGTTTCCGCGGGCTTTGGAGTTTGCTTTCACCCCGCTTTTTCTTGGGGAAAGCCGAGCGGAAGAGATATCGCTTTTGTGCCGATAAGAGGAAAGTTCAGGAGAAAGATAGTCGTTACCCTCTATGATTCGGAAAAGGACGGAGTTAAGAAGCATTTCTTTGATTTTTTGACAAATTATATAAAAAATCAGATGACTGCTCGCTGACTTTATGCGCGGGTGTGGACTTTTTTACTGTTTTGTGGTATAATATACACAGAAGTCTTGCGATGCAAGACTTTGCGAATCCGTTGTCTCGGATTCGCCGACGCGCTTTGCGCGCCCTGCGTCATTGACGGCTTCGCAAAAATGCCCTTGCAAGCAAGCATTTTTGCTTCATGGTAGAATATACGCAGAAGATTGCTATGTGGAAATTCAGTAAATCCCGCTTTGGATTCGCCGACGCGCTTTGCGCGTCCTGCGTCATTGACGGCTTCGCAATAGCGTCCTTGCAAGAAAATGCGATTGCTTCACGGACAAACACATAGTGTTGTATTTATGAGAAGAGAAAAATCAGTTTGAACCGAAAACGGGTATAGGCGGACTTTTTGCTTTTGCAGTATAAAAATAATGCCTATACAATTAAAACGGACTTTGCCGACAACGCGCAATATCTTTTGCAACGGTAATGCCGCCTGATATTATGTTGCAAACCGCATGGCAAAACAGGAAAGCCGATTTTTCTTATCTTCAAAAAAATAAAAAAATAAAATCAAACATCGTCGAAGGTCAATGCCTTTATAAAAAATAAAAAAGGGGTGATCTTTACGGAACAGAAGAATAACGGTAACGAAGATACATCATTTCTTTCGGAACGCGTTACGCGTATCGAAGAAAGAGCGAAAAGCAATACGCACAGGATAGACCGTCTTGAAAAACTTGCCGATGCCATATATCGGCAGAATGAAAATATAGTGCGTCTTGTCGAAAAGCTCGAAACTATGAATTCTTCTATTACAATGCACGAAAAACGTATACGCGAAATAGAAAAAATACCGCGTTCCCGCATGAACACGGTATTTACGGCGATCATAACCGCGATACTCAGCTCGCTTATCAGCGCCGCCGTAACTTTTATTCTTTACGCAAAGTAAATTTGTGCGACAAAACGCGCCTCATGCCGTTTTTATAAAACATACCGAAAAATCGTATGATTTATAAAGCGGAAACTATGAGACGCGTTGTTTTTATTGTTCCGACGGCTCTTCTATAAGTTCGGAGACGGTGACAAATTCGTATC
Source organism: uncultured Eubacteriales bacterium (assembly GCA_900544985.1). Classification (GTDB taxonomy): domain Bacteria; phylum Bacillota; class Clostridia; order Oscillospirales; family CAG-272; genus UMGS731. The sequence goes on along the minus strand of UQXK01000069.1, from coordinate 2,439 downwards.
CCTGTTCTTTAAGATAGGGAATTATTGTGTCGAGGGCGTCTTTGGTATGAGATTCTTTTCCGGTGAAATCGTGGAACAGGATTATGCTTCCGTTCTGAACGTTTGATTTTATATTTTTCACTATATCATCTTTCGGCGCGTTTGCCCAGTCAAGCGTGTCTACTGTCCATATTATCGTCGTTTTCCCGAATTCTTTTGCGACTTTTACTATACTTTCCGAGTAAGCTCCCGTGGGGGGTCTGAAAAGTTTGGGCTTTATATTTGCCGCCTTTTCTATTATTTCATCGGTTTTTTCTATTTCTTCTTTTATTTTGTCGTCGCAGATTTTGGAGAGATTTTTATGAGAGTATGAGTGATTCGCAAGTTCATGTCCCCGCGCCGCTTCGTCCGCGATTATTTCCGGGTATCTTTCCGCATTTACCCCGATGATAAAAAAAGTCGCTTTTACATCGTATTTATCAAGAATGTCAAGAATTTCCTTGGTCTTTGTCGGGTGCGGTCCGTCGTCAAATGTCAGTGCTATTCTTTTGCCTGACGATACGCTGCCGGAAAATACGACGCCGTCCTTTTTCGGAGGCGCCGCGGCGCTCGATGCTTTACAGAAAAACGGTATCGCAAGAAGCGCCGCAAATATAACAGAAATTATCTTTTTCATATCTTTGCCTTTAAATCAGAAAATATCAGAACAGTTCGGAAAGAGTGCCGAATCTGTAACCCTCTTTTTCCCATTCCGTAAGAAGGGAATCGAGTATATCCGCATTCGTCTTTGAGGTTGGGTGAAGAAGTATTACGGCGCCGTTGTGAGTGTTCGAAAGAAGAAGCTGCTTTGCTTTTTCTTTTTCGGGTTGTTTATCGTTGTCCCAATCCGCATATGCAAGACTCCAAAATACCGTTTTGTATCCGAGAGCGTTTGCCGCTTTTAAATTTTTTTCGTTAAATCTTCCTTCCGGCGGGCGGTAGAATTTTGCACATTCCACTCCGACATACTCCATAAGAACGTCTTCGAGCTTTTTAAGCTCTGCGGCGAATTGCTCGTCGTTCATTTTTGTCATATCTTTGTGCTTTGCCGTGTGATTGCATATGAGGTGTCCTTCGTTCGCCATGCGGCGTACAAGCTCGGTGTCATGTTTTATTATATTTTCGAGAACGAAGAACGCCCCTGTGGCATTATGCGTTTTTAAAACGTCGAGAATTTTGGCTATGTTTCCGTTCTCGTAGCCTGCGTCGAATGTCAGATATATCACTTTCTCTTCCGGGTCTTTGCCTATAAATGCGCCGCCGTTTTCCGTTATAAAATTCATGGAAGGTTCGGCTGTCGGGCGCATATGATTTTTTGCTCTTTTGCAATACCAGTTGTACGCGTCTGCGCTGTATACAAAGAGCGTCATGAATATTGATAAAACAATCGTTATCGATGTTATCTTCAATGATTTTTTCATTTGTCGTCTCCTTTTTGAATTTATGGTTGACGTTTTAATTTTTTGCATTGTACGAGTAATTAAACCGAAAAAAATATGCCTTATAAAGAAAAAAACGGAAAATAAATAATTTATACAAAATTATAAAATATTTAATACAAATGTATAAATATAAAAACACCTTGATTTTTGCCTTTGTCTGAGATATAATCTTTTAAAATACGAAAATCTGTTTTTCTGATTGACGGTGTGCTTTTGGTGATTGATACGCAGTCGGGAAATATATATGCTCGGGAGATTTTATGGCTGACATAAATATAGTTCTTTTCGAACCGCAGATACCGCAGAATACGGGAAATATAGCGCGCACCTGTTCTGCCACGGGCGCGGCGCTCCATCTTGTGAAGCCGCTCGGATTCGAAATAGACGATAAAAAAATGAAGCGCGCCGGACTCGATTACTGGGACGAGCTTGACATAAGCTATTACGAGAACGAAGCGGAATTTTTTGAAAAAAACAAGGGCGAGGAGATGTGGTTCTTCTCGAAAAAAGGAAGTCTTGCTTATACCGAACCTGTCTATTCAAAACGCGTGTTTATAATTTTCGGAAAGGAGACGACGGGACTTGACGAAGCACTTCTCCGCGAAAATTTTGACAGAACCCTGAGGCTCCCGATGCGTGAGGGAAGACGTTCGCTCAATCTTTCGAACAGCGTCGCTGTTTCGGTTTATGAAATTTTGAGACAGAGAGATTTTTCGGGGCTTGTGCTCGATCCGGGGATAATAAATTCCGACTGAGAGTTTTAAAAAGTTTTCATCAAAGTAAAGTGGTGTGTTTGAGCAAAAGTTTTTGCGGATTTTTAAGGGGCTTTTTACAAAAAGCCCCTTGAAGCAAAGTTTGGAACGGCAGTTCCAACATATTCTGACAAATTAAAAAAACGCGGTGTAAACCGCGTTTTTTTGTAAGCGTTGTCAGTTGGGGCTGTCCGCCCCAAACCCGGACACAAAGGACTTTTCGTGAA
>UQXK01000068.1 GCA_900544985.1 uncultured Eubacteriales bacterium | reverse complement strand
TTCTCCGAAAGAAAGGTGTGTTCTTTTGCCTACTTTTCTTATAAGAAAAGTAGGTCAGAGGGTTATCTTGAAGTCGAAATTCATTTCGAGGTCGTTGAATGAATATTTCTTGGGAAGGCGAGGACCGCAGCTGTTTGTTCCTATACCGTTGTTCTTGTAATTTATTATTACAACGGTGCTTGTAGGCGCGGGGAGCTCATGGACGTGCTTTGTATCCGCGAGGGTTTCCGGTGTGTAATGAATTGCGGAAAATTCGAAGCCGTCACCTTCAAAACGGATATTTTTGTTGCCGTCGGAGAGCTCTGCAAAATCCGCGTTTATGTGGTTCGCGCAATCCTGCGGCTTTATCATGGGAACAAACTCATCTGTTACGGTCGAATTGTATATTCCGTATGCGGTGTGCGCGTACATATCGATATATGATGATTCCGGACCGTTTGCGGCGTATACGAGTGATTCGAATTCTTTTTTCAGCTCGAAGATAACTCCGAAACGCGGAATCTGGTATATCGGGTTTTTCTCCGGTTTTATGCCGTGGAATTTTAATTCCGCTCCGCCGTCATGGAAGCTCATCTCTATATCGAGCGTGTAGATGGGAAGTCTTGCTTTGGGTGCGAGAATGCCGTGGAAGAAAAGCTTGTTTTCTTTTACTTCAAAACTTTCCGTTCTGAAAACGGCGTATCTTACAAAATCCATATCCCAACGGCGGACGTTGTTCATATCGTTATCTGTCGGGGCACGCCAAGCGGTGAGCCTTGACGGACGAGCGAGCATTTCTTCTCCGTTCTTTGTAAGAGATGTAAACGACGCGTTTACAAGGTCTATTTTTGCGCTCTTGTCGCCGAAAGAGGCGTTTGCATATCTTCCGTCAATACCGATTTTGACTTCCGATACGGTATTTGTGACTTCTTTTGCCGGTGTGATTTTTACATCGGCTTTTAACTGCGCCCTGGCGGCGATGTCGCCTTTTTTTGCATATGCGGTATCTTTTTTATATACCGTTTTGAAATTTACAAATACTTTTTTGTCTGATTCCTGCGGTATTCCCGCAAGTTTCACCGTGACCGTTTCATGCGGTCCTATATTTTCGGATATTTTTTCGGAGAAGAGAACTGTATCTTCTTTTACAACGTCGTAGTAAACATCGAAAAGCTCGTTTGAAGGAAGAAAATCGAGCATGTTTGTGAGCTTTGCTTCATTTGCGTTTTCGTCGCTTAAAGAGATTCTTATCGGTTCGTATGCTTTTTTTGCGATGTTGTATCCTATGTGCGGCGTTCTGTCGGGGTAGAGAAGTCCGTCACAGCAGAAATTGTTGTCGTTGGGAAGATCGCCGAAATCTCCGCCGTAGAAATAGTGTCCGTCGCGGACTGCGGCGTGGTCTGCCCATTCCCATATGCATCCGCCTATAAGACGCGGATATTTGTAGAAAAGATCCATATAATCTTCTATGCCGCCGGGACCCATTCCCATGGCGTGAGCATATTCGCAGAGGTAGAAAGGACGTTTGTCTTTTCTTTCGTTTTCGCCCTCTTTTTCAAGGTCTTCGAAATACGGATACATTACGCTGCATACATCGACGCACTCGTCGTGATATACCTTGTCTTTGTCCTCTTCCGGGGCAAAACGTATTTCCGACGCCGTGCTTTCATAGTGTACAAGGCGGGAAGTATCGCGGCTCTTTATGTATTCGGACATTTTTCTGTGATTTTCTCCGAAGTGAGATTCATTTCCGAGCGACCAGAATATAACGGAGGGGCTGTTTTTGTCCCTTTCAAGCGTGCGCGTCATTCTGTCGAGATAAGCGGGAAGAAAATCTTCGTTGCCGGAGATCACATATCCCGGGTTCTCGCCTCTTATCGCAAGCTCTACGCCATGCGCTTCAAGATCGCACTCCGCAACAACATAAAGTCCTATCTCATCGCACATTTCATAGAAACGCGGAAGACTCGGATAGTGCGACGTGCGGACGCAGTTCATGTTTGCCGCTTTCATCATAAGGAGGTCTTTTCTGTTTAATTCGTCGCTTATCGTATATCCGTGTTCGGGGTGCGTGTCGTGGTGGTTTACACCGCGAAGCTTTACGGGCGTTCCGTTTATCAGAAGCTCGCATTTTTCCGAAACGGAAATTTCGCGGAAACCGAATTTTTTGAAGATGAACTCTCCATTGTATTCTATAATAACGCCGTAAAGATTCGGAGTTTCTGCGGTCCAGAGAAGGGGAGAGTCTATTTTCTTTCCATATTCTTCTTTTCCGTCGGCGCTTACAAGCGTCCACGCGGCGTCTTTGTCAAGGTCTATTTGTACAGTGCCGTCGTTTTTCGTGTGTATAAAGAAATCGAAAAGACAGTCTTTCGGACGTTCGAGAAGGTATACGTCGCGGAAAATTCCGTTGTAGCGGAAACAGTCCTGGTCTTCGAGATACGTCGCGTCGCTGTATGTGTAGATTTTTACCGCGATGTCGTTCTCGCCCTTTACAAGAAGATCGCTTATGTCAAATTCCGCCATAAGGCGCGAACCTTTCGACATTCCCGCAAATTTGGAGTTGACATATACTTCAAACATGGAGCATACGCCGTCGAAAACGATATACTGCCTGTCTTTTTTCTTTTCGCATACAAATTTTCTGTGGTATACTCCAACGGGATTATCGAAACTTACATGCGGCGGGTCGAAGGGAATGGGATAGTTTACGTTCGTATACTGTATCTGTCCGTACCCGTAGCATTGCCAGCAGGAGGGAACGGGAAGTGTATTTGCGTATCTTATATCTGCAATATTTTCGGGAATTTCAAGCTCTGTTTCAAAATACGAAAAATCCCATGTGCCTGAAAGAAGCGTATAGTTTTCGTTCTCCGAAAGGGTTCCGTTTACGGCTTTCTCTTTTGAAGAATACGGAATATAAAATGCGCGCGCGGGGCATCTTCCTATGTTTGTCGTCCCTATATCAAAGACGGTGCTTTTTTTCATTTTTGTTCTTCTCCCTTGTTTTTGATGCGGATATTTACTCCGTTTACTTCTACGTCGCTGTCCGCTCTTATCAGTATATATTTTGTTCCATCGATGACCCTCGTCTCTACGATTTCGCTGCGTTCGGGATCTACCTTTATTGTGGCGTCTGCTGTGCGAAGGTCGAATTTGTTGCGGTCGATTATATTTTGAGGGGATAGTTCTGCGTTTTCTCCGAAGGATTCGTCGAATTTTTTCTCGAAGACTTCGAGCTTGTCCTCTGCCACGCCGGACGCGCGGAGTATATCTTTTACAGTTGTTTTCGATACTGTGAGAGGCTCTTCCTCGCGGCTTTCTTTATGATTGTCTATCATTGAGGAAAGCTCTGCATGGACGGATTCGACAACGTCGAAACTGCATTCTGTTTCAGCAAGGAGAGAATTGAAAGTTTCTTTCTGTTCTGCGGCGGGCATGGGAAGCTCCGTATTGAACACGGCGTTTATAAAGCCCTCGCGCTTTTCCGACACGCTTTTTGTATAATAGAGCGCGTTGTATATATTTGTCTTTCTGTCGTCGAACGTGGGGAACATGAATCCGAATTCCGGCGCGCTTATTACGGCGTCCTCGCAGACATTTCTTATTCTGTTTTCGTGTATATAGTATGTAAGCGAATATTTGGACGATTTTATGGGGCATACGGCGCAGAGTATGTACGAGAACGATTCCGAGGAATCGCCGTCCTCTCCGCTTGCGGATTTAGAGAAAACGTCGTAACTGTCGTATGCGAGCATTATAAGATAATTGCCCTCCATTTCGATTGCGGGGAGGATCTTTTCATAAAGCGCGTGGACGGCTTCGTTGTCGCGAAGCTCCGAAGAGCGGAGCGCGGAGAGCAGCTTATGTTCTTCCGAATTTAAAACCTGCTCGTTTGAGAAGCTTATATCGATAAGATTTCTACCGATATAACCCGAAAGGGCTTTCTTTAAAACGGAGAGTATAGCGCCAGATTCTTCCTCGGAGAGCATTCCGAGCGACTGGTCAAACTCCGATACTATTTCTTTTTTTTCGTTCACGAATACTCCGCGAACGTGATTTATATTACTTTTGTCCGCGCGGAAACGGCGGCGGATCTCTGATACTTCTTTTTCGTTCATTTTATAAATTTTCTCCCGTAAATGATGTAGTAAATATTTTACTACAAATGATGAATTATTTCAAGGCGTTTATATGTAACAAATATTTTAATTTAAAACGTACGGAAAATGTGGATATATTTTATTTTGTGTGATAAAATTTAAATCGGAACAAAGCTTCATCTCGCTTTGATGATAGCAGCCTCGTGTGGCAGGAATTTTAGCGGTGATTATAACAAAAGAGCTATTAAAAGCTGCAAGAGCCGCATTTGATAAATTATTGAAAAATCGAAAGGAAGCAAGAATATGGAAAAAGTGGTCTCCGCCGCCGTTATGCGCGAGAGCGACGCATATACGGTAAAAAATGTGACGGACGCAAAGACGCTCATGCTTCGCGCAGGTAGGGGAATATTCGAAAGTTTTGATTTCTTCGGAAAAGTTGCGGTTGTCTGCGGGGAAGGCAACAATGCCGGTGACGGATATGTACTTGCCCTTCTTTTGAAAGAAAAAAACATAGATGTTACGGTTTTCCTCGTGGGGGAGAGATTTTCTACCGATGGCAGATACTATTTCGAAAAGTGCGTAGAACGCGGGATAAAATACGAAAAATGCGATGATAAAACCGATTTTTCGAAATTCGATATAATAGCGGACTGCATTTTCGGAACGGGATTTCACGGAGAGCCGTCGCCTGCCATATCCCGCATAATAGACAAAATAAACGGGAGCGGCAAATTTGTTATAAGCGCCGATATAAACAGCGGACTTGATTCCGATTCGGGACTCTTTTCAAAATGCGTGTGCTCCTCTCTTACTGTTTCCGTCGGAACATATAAATACGGACATTTTCTCGGCTCTGCCAAAGATGTGATAAAAACGAAAAGGAATATAGATATCGGTATAGATATACGCGGAGATTTCGCGCTTTTTGTCGGCAAAGAGGATGTTTTACCGCTTCTCTCACACAGAAAAAACAATTCCAATAAAGGAAATTACGGTTATGTCGGTATAATGGGTGGCTGTACGGAATATTCGGGAGCCGTAAAGCTGTCAAATCTCGCGCTTTCGGCGTTAAGAGCGGGGGCGGGAGTTTCAAGGCTAATAATACCAAAATCGATAATGGAGAGCGTCTCTCCTTACATTTTGGAAAGCACGCTCATGCCGCTTTGTGACAGAGACGGACATATTGTTTTCGATAAGGAAAAGATAGATGCCGCTCTCTTTCACCTTGCGTCCCTTGCCGTCGGAATGGGCTGGGGAGAATCGGAGGAGAATGCAAAAATACTTTCTTATATACTTGAAAATTACAGTATTCCTCTTCTTATTGACGCAGACGGAATTAACACTCTTTCAAAGCTCGACAAAGAGATTCTGAAACATACAAAATGCTCTGTGGTGCTTACCCCGCACCCGAAAGAGTTTGAAAGGCTTTGCGGCGTTCCGGTAAAGGAGATACTTTCTTCTCCCGTGGAATATGCAAAGCGTTTTGCGGAAGAGTACAATGTTGTTCTTCTTTTGAAAGGCGCGTCTACCGTGGTTTGCGGAAAAGACGGCACGTATATCGTAGACAGAGGATGTCCCGGTATGGCGAGCGCAGGAAGCGGGGACGTGCTTTCGGGAATCCTTGCGGGAATTCTCGGATATACAAAATGTTCCGCCTTTGCCGTCGCGTGCGGCGCCTATATCGCGGGGATCGCGGGAGAAATGGCGCAAAAAGAGTATACGGATATTTCCATGACCTCGTCCGATACTGTAAAAATGATTCCGAAAGCCGTGAAATATATCCGCGGAGAAGAATAGGATAGTTTTGACTTTTTTGAAAGTTTTTGCGGATTTTTAAGGGGCTTTTTACAAAAAGCCCCTTAAAGCGGAGGT
>UQXK01000067.1 GCA_900544985.1 uncultured Eubacteriales bacterium | reverse complement strand
TGAGATTCCAAAGGACTTTTCACGAAAAGTCCTTTGTGTCGGGGTTTGGGGCGGAAGCCCCAACTTATAATGCACACAAAAAAGCACGGCAACGCCGTGCTTTTTAATTATCGTAATATGTTGGAACTGCGTTCCAAACCTTGCTTTAAGGCGCTTTTGAAAAAGCACCTTAAAAATCCGCAAAACTTTTGCAAAAAACACGCTATTTATTTCTTTATAAAATCCATAATAATTATTGACATACAAGAATTATTATGGTAAAATAATATGCCGCTTAATATCCGGTCGCAAAAAAACACTTATGTGTTTACCGGATTTAGCGAGTCGTAAATGAAAGAGAGGTGCTTTCTACTAATGTTCGCAATAATAGTAACAGGCGGAAAGCAGTACAAAGTTAAGGAAGGCGACGTAGTTTTCGTTGAAAAACTCGAAGCTTCCGAGGGTGAGGATGTCAAATTTGACACAGTTCTCGCTATTTCCGGCGACAACTTCGTTGTCGGCGCGCCCACCGTTAAAGATGCTTATGTCACTGCAAAGGTTTTGAAGAACGGCAAAGGCAAAAAGATTCACGTTCTTAAATACAAATCCAAAAAGAACGAGAAAAAGAAGATAGGTCACAGACAGCCCTATACAAAAGTACAGATCGATAAGATCGTCGGCTGCTAACTGAAATCATGATCAAGGTAGTATTTTACGAAAACGACAACCACTATTACGGTTTTGATGTTTCTGGTCATGCCGGATACGACGAAGCCGGAAAAGATATCGTATGCTCCGCCGTATCGGCGATGACGATGCTCGTAATAAATACGATAGAAGTGGTTTTTGCCTGCGATGTCGACTACACGATAGACGACAAAACGGCAGATGTCTCTGTAAGAGTAAAATCGGCTCTTCCGGATTACGAAAACGATCCGACAAAAAGGTACGCAGTTTCGGGAGTTATACAAGGTTATTACCTGCAACTCATGGACATGCTTGAAGATTATTATGACTATCTTGACGTAGACCTTGTCAAAAAAGAATTCTGATTCATTTTACAAATTAACGGAGGTGTTTTAAGTGTTAAAGTTAGGCTTGCAATTTTTTGCTCACAAAAAAGGCGTTGGTTCTACAAAAAACGGACGCGACAGTAACGCACAGAGACTCGGCGTCAAAAAATTTGACGGCGAAAGCGTTATCGCGGGCAATATAATAGTTCGTCAGAGAGGCACAAACGTTCGTCCCGGCACAGGTGTCGGCATAGGCAAAGACGATACGCTTTTCGCTCTTATCGACGGAACAGTTAAATTCGAGCGTATTTCCGGCAACAAAAAACGCGTTAAAGTAGTTGCCGCTGCCGAATAATCAGGTTTTTCGCCAAAAAAGTCCGCACAAAGCGGACTTTTTGTTTTGTCTTTCTAATGCAAAATAAGTTTTATCAAGCGGGAGCCGCTTAATATTTTCTTTAAATTCGCATTTATATTTAATATTTACCGATTATTCATTGAATAAAGATATCAATAGTGGTAAAATAGTATTTATAATAAAAAACTACCGTTTTAAAAACGGCGGAGGAAAAATGAAAAAATCTCAAAAATTGCTCTCGGCATTTCGCAGTTTTCTCGGACATATGGGAATCTACTTCACCGTAATAGTTATGTTTTTCAATATCATGCTCAGTGTACTCTATCCGAATGAAGAAAGAATATTCAACACAAGCATGTTCGGGTTTATCCTGCTCTTCTCCGCAATATTCGCGCTTTGCGATTTTATAATGAATGTAAAATTTATAGAATCTTATCTGGCGAAGCTCTCAATACATCTTGTACTTACAACAATGGATTTCGCCGTTGTTCTCGCATGGCTTTCCGGCGCCGCTTCAAGCCCCAGAACCGCAATTTTTGCCGTCATATTCTACATTGTGGCTTATGTAATCGTAGCCGCTGTCAGAATAGCGGTTCATTTCGGTGCGGCTAAAAAAGAGAACGAGAAAAAAGATTATCAAAAACTTTTCGGCGAAAACGGCAAATGATAAAAAAACACGGCAATGCCGTGTTTTTTTGTATCGCATTGAATGTCGGGGCTATCCGCCCCAAACCCGGACACAAAGGACTTTTCGCGAAAAGTCCTTTGGAATCTCAAAAGCTTCGCCAAAATAAAGTGGTGTATTTGAGGGAAGTTCTTTTGCCTACCTTTTCTTTCAAGAAAAGTAGGTTAATCGGGGATATTAAAATCCGTTATGGGATTTACTGCGTGATATTCTCCATCGTCGCCCTTATATACTTTTGAACGGTAAGGAGCGAGAAATTTCACAAGCTCATACATATCTATCCAGATCTGATTAGAACCATCCTTCTGCACTTCGTTGAAGATAAGCTGCAATCCAACGTGAAGATGTGGTATGTTTATATTGTTTGTATCCTCTTTCGCACTGTACCCCGTCATTCCCAGATATCCTATAACTTCTCCCGCTGTCACTATCTTTCCCTCGTACATATCGTTATACGGATGTCCGCGCCGCAGATGTGCGTAATAATAATATCGTTTTCCGTCAAAGGAACGGATTCCTATACGCCAACCGCCGTATTGATTCCATCCCACACATTCTACATACCCGGACTCTATTGCAATTATAGGAGTGCCTACACTTCCGAGCATATCGTGCCCTAAATGACTTCTGGCATATCCATATGTCCTCGATGCGCCGAAATCGTCGTAGTCATTATAGTAATATCCCGCGGCAAACGGTGAAAACGCCTTTACGCCGTATTTTATCGTATAATCATATCTTCCTTCCTTTTCCTCGTATACTCCGTATTCTCCGATCATACCGTCTACTACGGCGCCGTAAGCTTCTTTATAATAAAGATAGAATTTCATATCGTCAAAAACATGTTCATCAGACGACAGTTTTTCATATGCATATGTAAGATCGCTTTTTTTATATCCTTTAAAAGAACCGCCGTATTTGGCACCGAGATATGCAAGAAGCGAAGAAAAAGACACATTCTTCCCCTCTTCATGCGCTTTTATATCGAGACGCGCCGCATCGGAAAGAGCCTCGGAACTCACATTGAAATCGACCCATTTTATATATTTTACGCCGTCGGAAAGAGTATACATATCTTTGCTCCTGCCGTATACCAAAAGAAAAGACAACGATAATATAACGGCTATTATGGAATATATCACGCGCGCCGATTTATTTTTTTCATGAAGAAAATACATCCTGCCTCCATATTCTGACTATCCGAAAAGATTTTCTTTTAAATTATATAGAAAACATCTCTGTAATATGACCTTGTCAAACATTTTCGGGATTTTTTTGTACAGAAAACAAAGCAGATATATAAAAAACGCGGAAAAATCCGCGTTTTGTGTTTGTAATTAAATGTCGGGGCTATCCGCCCCAAACCCTGACACAAGAAACTTTTCGAGAAAAGTTTCTTGGATCTTCAAAAGCTTTACCAAAATAAATCGTGGCACTCGGTGGGAAGTTCTTTGGCGCACCTTTCTCCGAAAGAAAGGTGTGTTCTTTTGCCTACTTTTCTTATAAGAAAAGTAGGGGGCTTACCTTTCTTTCAAGAAAGGTAAGTAAAAATCATGCATAGCATTAAGACAAGTGTCCCTGTCGACAACGTAACTTTTCCCGTGTCCGGCATCCGGAACGGTAACCATACTCTTTTTCGAAACGCACGCGTCGTATGCGCGCCTTCCCATTTCGCAGGGGACAAACTTGTCCGACTCTCCGTGGATAAATAACACGGGAATTTTGCATTTTTTCATTGCTTCGACAGTCGAAAGCTCACCTATATCAACATGGGCAAAAATTTTAAAGTAAAGCGAAACAAACGGAAAAATAACAGCCGCAGGCAAATGATATCCTCTTATAACATGAGATATTATCTCCTTCGGAGAAGTAAATCCGCAATCCGCTATTATTCCTTTTACATCAGAAGAAATATCGCGCGATACCGACATAAGAACGGTCGTGGCTCCCATAGACATCCCCTCTATAAATACAGGGCGCGCTCCTTTTTCCCGCGAAGAAATAAACTTTGTCCACTCTGCGGCATCAATGCTCTCGTTTATACCGAATGTAATATACTTTCCGCCGCTTTTCCCGTGCGCTCTTTCGTCAACAAGAAGAATGTTGAATCCCGCATCGATATATTTTCCGATTATAAGAGAAAAATCAAATTCGCCAAAGGACCGCCACCCGTGAAAAAGAATTATCGTCGCGGGGGCTTCCTTAAAAACACAATAAGAGCCATGCAGTTTTATTCCGTCAAATGATGTTATATAAACATCTTCTTTTGAAAGAGAGTCCCATTTGGAAAGATTTTTATATATTTCTTCTTTTTCGGAAACAAGTCCTCGCTTTTCTATCATTCCGTCACTTATCTTAAATTCACGTTTTTCTCTTCCCGCCGCCATTTTGAAAAATACAAACGAACATATGAAAAAAACAGCAAGCAGAAATAAAAGCACGAAAAAAACAACTATAACGGCAATTTTCAATCTTTATCTCCGCTCTTGAAAAATTCGGGATTTCCAAAATATTCGTCAACGCTTGTCCCGTCAAGCTTTTTCGCATAACAACGGCGGCGTTTGTGCGCCCTGTTTTCAAAACGTTTCCACATGGAATGTATTCTGAAATTTGTTTCAAGCATAGGACCTGTTTCGGCAAATTTTACATTGTATTTTTTCGCGCCGTAAAATACTTTTGTCATTATATTGGCATTTACGGCATCTCCCCAGTATTCGCGGCGCGTTCCTATCAGAAGAAACTCTATTATATCGCAATGCTTCGAGGTGAAATATTTCAAAAGCGGAATCCAGCCAAACGGCAAAATTTTGCCCCCGCATTTCTTTACAGCCTCCGCCATAGACGGCACAGCCACACCGAAAGAAACCACTCTGTCGTTCTTATCCAGAATAACAGCGATAAATTCAGGTCTTACGAGCGTTATAAACTGATTCAAATACATTTTTGTTTGTTTTTCATTAAGCGGTATTACGCCGTACAGATCGCGGTAAGCCTCTTCCAAAACCTCGAATATTCCGTCGGCATAAGGAATAATGTCTTTGGCTTTCTTTATATCGAGCATATGAAGACCGGTTTTTTTGAGCGAATACTCGGCAATCTTTTCGATTCTCGGATCAAGCACCTCCGGAACCTTTATTTCCCTTTCAACCCAGTCTGCGATTTTGGAATAGCCGAGACGTTCTATAAATTCCCCGTAATATTTATGATTATACGCTGTTATGAACATTCCTCTTTCGTCAAAACCGTCGACAAGAAGCCCTTCTTTGTCGAGATCGCAGAATCCCATAGGACCCTGCACTTCATTCATTCCAAGCTCTTCCGCCCATTTTTCAACAGCATCAATAAGAGCCTTTGCAACTTCAAAATCTTCTATAACATCAAAACGGGAAAATCTTATGCATTTTCTGTTCCAGAGGCTGTTGAAACGTTTATTATGTATCGCAAGAACACGCCCCACAGCAGTATTACCGCGATACGCCATAAACATTTTCGCGTCGCAATATTCATAAGCAGGATTTTTTCCCGGTGTCAGATTTTCGCGTTCATCCATAAGAAGGCTCGGAACATAACTCTTGTTTCCTATGTAAAGCGAATTGGGAAAAACAATAAATTTTGTTATATCCCTACTTGATTTTACCTCTTTTATATCTATTTTCCCGTTAGCACTTTTAAGTGAATAAAGATATTTCATACAAACCTCCCCCGATGTTTCATACAGAATAAAACTTGTCCGCACACTTATAAATTTATGACAGACAAAAGAATAATATTTCAAAATAAAGAAACAATATTTTATAAGAAAAAACTTTACAAAAATGATGACATGTAAAAAACATTTTTATTATAAACTAAACTTTCATTTTTTTCAACATATTTCGTCAAATACTACAATTCTCAATATAAAAGCAAGGAAATAATAATGAAAAATAAAGAATTTTCAATATATTCCAAATAAATGATAAAATATAAAAAAACATATTGACAAAGATAAACTTTTATGATATTATAATCAAGCGCAAGAAAATAATGCCCCATTAGCTCAGAAGGTAGAGCACATGACTTTTAATCATGGTGTCCGGAGTTCGACTCTCCGATGGAGCACCAAATAAGTATAATCCGAACACTCTGTTCTTTACAGGACAGATATTCGGACATACAATAAAACACCGAGTGGAGTTATAAACTCTACTTGGTGTTTTTGTTATTATTCTGACATTTACAAGGTTTGCAAGATTTTTAATCTTGTTTTTCAACAAAAAATAAATTTTTTCGTCATAATTCAATTTTCGGACTGTTAGGACGTTTTCATTACGTTATTTAATTGATAGAATACTCCTCAAAAT
>UQXK01000066.1 GCA_900544985.1 uncultured Eubacteriales bacterium | reverse complement strand
AAACCCCGACACAAAGGACTTTTCGTGAAAAGTCCTTTGGAAACTCAAAAGCTTCGCCCAAATAAAGTGGTGTTTTTTGAGCAAAGTTCTTTGGCACACCTTTCTCCGAAAGAAAGGTGTGTTATTTGTGCTGAGCAAAGAGCCACTCCATAAGACCTTCTGTTTTATATGCAGGAACCCAGCAGTCGTGCCCTACACCGGGGAAATAAGTGGCTTTCATCTTTGTGCCGCCGGCTTCCTTTATAGCGGCCTCCATATCCTTTGTTCCCTGCGCAGGAACAGTTCCGTCGACTTCACCATGGAACGCCCAAATAGCGATATCTACAAGTTTGTCTGCCATGCTCGGTATTCCGGAACCGCAAAGAGGCACAGCCGCCGCGAAATATTCGGGATGACGTGTTATAAGCTCCCATGTGCCGTATCCGCCCATAGAAATTCCCGCCGCATATACACGGGTAAGATCTACTTTGCCGGAGTTAAGAAAATCTTCAAGAAGACCTATTGCCGCAGCAAGTCCCACAGTCGGTTTTTCCGTAAGCTCGCGCGAGCCTGTTGTCCATTTGTGATTTATGGGAATCCATTCATATTTTACGTTGCAGGGGCACTGCGGAGCTACTATAATGCAATCGTCACGCTCGACTGTAAGATTTATAAGACGGTTTTCGCCATGAAGAACTCTTATCTGCAATTCGTTTTCCGTACCGCATTCTCCGTGACCGTGAAGGAAAAAGAGCATGGGATATTTCTTCCCGTCGTTCGGATTATAATCCGAGGGAAAATATGTTCTGTAAGGCAGGGAGAAAAATTCATTTGTCTCCTCATCTTTATAAACATATGTAGATCTTAACATTTTATCGACATCTACTGACATTTTTACCTCCGATTTCGGAGCTAAAAAATCAAAACATCGCCCCGAACAAATATTTATCTCTATTTTATACTTGCTTTACCTGTTTGTCAATAGAAAAAAACGCGGATTTCTCCGCGTTTTTTCGTGTGCGTTATCAGTTGGGGCTATCCGCCCCAAACCCTTGACACAAAGGACTTTTCGTGAAAAGTCCTTTGGAATCTCAAAAGCTTCGCCAAAATAAAGTGATGTATTTCGGTGCAAAGTTCTTTGGCTTACCTTTCTTTCAAGAAAGGTAAGTTATTTTTCGTTCTTTAATTTTTCGACAGTCTCTTCGAGGCGAGCGATCTTTTCTTTCATCATTTCCATTTCTGCGTACAGCGTAAATGTGGAATAATAAGCAAACCCGCGTTTTTCTATCTGATTTTTATATTTTTCGTAATTGGGTTTTACATTTATAAGCCTTGCGATTATGGCGACAAGCAAAAACACCGCCGCAAAAGAGGCAAAAATTATTATAAAAACGGTCTTTTCGTAGTTTGATTCAAAAATCGCGTCGGTGCTCTCCTTCGGCAAGAGGGCGACAACGGTCGTTATTATCGCGAAAACTATTCCCATTATACCGAAAGTGAGGGATAAAACCTTTTTTAAAAGGCGGTTTTGTTTTGCCACAGCCTTTTCGTATATTTCCTTTTCGATTTCTTCTTTTCTCATAAAAACACCTCAAAGAAATTTTATGATTTTTACAGCGCTTCCTTCTTCGAATTCCGAAACCTTTCCTATTCCGAAAAAGCCGTCTTTTCCGTAAACGCGGAGAAGCGTTCCGTTTTCAAAAGAAGTGCCGATTTTTTTCTGATAAATTTCAGCGCCGTTTTGCGCGAGTCTTTCGTAGAATACGGGAAGCTTTACTGTTTGAAGCTCTTTGAAAAGATTTTCCGTCGGCATGAGCAAGCTTTCCCTTTCGGAAATATCCATACGCTCTATTTCTTCGAGCGTCACGGCGTTTTCTATCGAAAACCCTCCGGAAGCTTTTCTCACAAGCGACGACATCGCGCCTCCGCAGCCGAGCTTTTCTCCGATATCATGGCAGAGCGTTCTTATGTATGTTCCCGCGGAGCATGAAACGTCGAGCGTGTAATTTTTACCGTCACCGTCTGCTTTTATGGAATATATGGTTATCGGTCTTGCTTCGCGTTCTACCGTGATGCCGGCGCGCGCCATGTCGCAAAGCTTTTTTCCGCCTACTTTGAGCGCCGAATACATCGGCGGAATCTGCATTATTTCGCCCGAAAAGGAATTTACCGCTTCCAAAACTTCTTCTTTCGGCGGGATATTGTCAGAGGAAGAGAGAATTTTTCCGCTTGTGTCCTGCGTGTCCGTTGTGATTCCGAGAAGCAGTCCCGCACGGTACTCTTTTCTTTCGCATACGGCGAATTCCGCGGCTTTTGCCGCGCGTCCGACGAGAACAACGAGAACACCCGTGGCGTCCGGGTCAAGAGTTCCCGCGTGCCCCACTTTTTTTGTGCTGTAAAGCCTGCGTATCTTATTCACCACGTCGTGCGATGTCATGCCCGCGCTTTTGTTTATCGTAAGTATACCGGATATGCCGTTCTCAATCATCGAATCCGCATTCCTTTACTATGCGTTCCACTGCGCTGTCGACGTTTTCGGGCTGAACGCTGCAACCTGCCGCGCCCTGGTGTCCGCCGCCGCCGAATATGCCGCATATTTTTGAAACGTCTATTTCGCACGAACTCCTTGTGGAGATCTTGTATGTGCCGTCGTCTTTTTCGCGCGCGAAAATGGCGATCTTTACGCCGTCGGCGCGTCTTATGACGTTTATTACATCGTAAGTATCCTCGTCTTCAAAGCCGTGCGAATGCTTGTCGGCGAGTGTTATTTTTGTGTAAGAGATTTTGCCGCCGCAAAGATATTTTACGTTATCCATGGCGAAAGCTTCCGCGGCAAGTGCGCTTTTGCTCTTGCATTCGAAAAGACTGCGGCATATTTGGGCGTGGTTTGCGCCGTGCTCTATAAGTTTTGCCGCGACTTTGTGCGTCGCAGGCGTGGTGTTTGCGTATCTGAAACCGCCTGTGTCGGCGGCAAGTCCCGCATAGAGAAGGGACGCGGTCTTTGCGGGAATGTTACCCGAAAGAAGCGTATTTATCACTCTGTAAACTATCTCGGCGCAAGCACCAGCCTTAGGGTCTACGTATACATAGGTGGCGAATCTGTCGTGCGTCGCATGGTGGTCGAGCGCAAGAGAGACCTTTGCCGCGTAATCGCGCAGTGCGCCGAACTGTCCTGCCGAAGCGACATCGACGCTCATTATAAATTTCGGCGTAAAGCCTGAGGGAATGTTTTCGGCGCCGAACTCGCGTACCCCGTCGGTCATGAATGCAAGAGAGGACGGCACTTTATCACAGCATATGGGATAAGCCGTCTTTCCGAGCGATTGAAGAGTCGCAAGCATTGCGAAGCAGGAGCCCACGGCGTCCGCATCGGGGTTTTCGTGCATGAAAATAAGAAAGTTGTCGTTTGCGAGAAGAAATTTACATATGCCCGATATGGTTATATTATTCATCGCCGCTCTCCTCGCTTTCGGTTTTTTCGGGGGAGTTTTCCGCGCTGCCGTCTTTTTCTATCGATTTCATGAGTCTCATTATTTCTTCGCCGTGCTGCATTGCATTGTCGTATTCAAATGTAAGTTCCGGCGTGGCGCGCAGATTCAGTTCTCTTGCGACGTAAGAACGAAGATATCCCGCCGCGCTGTATAGCCCTTTTTTTATCTCTTTTATTTCGTCGTCATCGGCTCCGAAAACGGAAAAATAGATTTTCGCGTATTTTAAATCTCCCGTGACGTCGGATTTTGTCACGGTTATGAGAGATGCGGCGACCCTCGGGTCTTTTACCGTGCGGAGCGCTTCCGCTATAACGCGCGTCATCTCGTCGTTTATTCTCGTGCGTCTGTATTTGGACATACTGTTCCTTTCTGCGTCCGCAAAAGACGCCGAACCGTTTCGTTTAAATATATACTTATTTATATAATAACACTATTTTTACCGAAAATCAATGTTTTAATAAAACAGTGCGCAATAATATGATCGGTACTTTTTAAAAGGCAAGGGATTTTTCGGAAATAGTTTCTTTGGAATCTTTAAAAGATTTGTGTAAAAATAAATTTATACTTAGAACGGATTTTTTGCGTTTATCTTTATCGGGAAAAAAGCAAGAGCGGCACGCATTTGCAAATGTGTGCTTGACAGCGTGTCGCCTTGAATATATAATAAGCATTGAAAATGAAATTTCTCTGTTTTTTGAAAGGAAAAGAGTATGGAACATAAACTTGAAAAACTTGAAAAAACGATAGGCGTAAAAGGTCCTGTCGTTACAATCGTAATGGACGGTGTGGGCATAGCTCCCGACGGTCCCGGAAATGCTGTGAAAAACGCATACACACCTACGCTCGATATGCTTATGAAAAAATATCCCACAACGCTTTTGCAGGCGCACGGAACGGCGGTCGGTCTTATGAGCGACGACGATATGGGAAATTCCGAGGTTGGACACAATGCGCTCGGCTCCGGTCAGGTCTTCGCACAGGGCGCAAAGCTCGTTGCGGAATCTATCGAAAGCGGCAAAATGTTCGAAGGCAAGAGCTGGAAAGAGCTTGTTGA
Source organism: uncultured Eubacteriales bacterium (assembly GCA_900544985.1). Taxonomy (GTDB): domain Bacteria; phylum Bacillota; class Clostridia; order Oscillospirales; family CAG-272; genus UMGS731. The sequence continues at coordinate 1,972 of UQXK01000066.1, read as the reverse complement.
AAATGTAAAGACGACGAACGGAACATTCCATTTTCTCGGACTTTTCTCCGACGGAAACGTACATTCTCATATAAATCACCTTCGCGCAATGGTTGAACGCGCCAAAAACGACGGCGTTCACCGCGTGAGAATCCATATACTTCTCGACGGACGCGATGTTGGAGAGACTTCCGCTCTCGATTATGTCAATCCGTTTGAGGATTTCCTCGCAGGACTTCGCGATGACAATTTCGATGTTATGATCGCTTCCGGCGGCGGCAGAATGAAGATCACGATGGACAGATACGAAGCAAACTGGAAAATGGTTGAAGAGGGCTGGAAAACTCACGTTCTCGGCGAGGGCAGACAGTTTTCTTCCGCCGCAGAGGCTATTTCTGCTTACCGCGCAGAGACAGGCGTCATAGACCAGGATCTTCCCGCGTTTGTAATAGCGAAAGACGGCAAACCCGTCGGCACTGTTGAAGACGGCGACAGCGTCGTATTCTTCAACTTCCGCGGCGACCGCGCGATAGAAATATCAAAGGCGTTCGAGGGCGGCACTGATTTTGATAAATTCGACAGAGTAAGAGTTCCGAGCGTTGTTTATGCCGGAATGCTCGAATATGACGGCGACCTTCATATCCCGTCAAGATATCTTGTTGCTCCTCCTGCAATAACAAATACCATGGGAGAATACCTTGCCGGCACGGGCGTTACGCAGTTTGCCGTATCGGAAACTCAGAAATACGGTCACGTAACATACTTCTGGAACGGAAACAGAAGCGGCAAATTCGACGAAAAAACAGAAACTTATATGGAGATCCCCTCCGATATTGTTCCTTTTGAACAGCGTCCGTGGATGCAGTGCGCACTTGTTGCCGACGCCGTTATCGAAGCTATCGAAAGCGGAAAATATAACTATATCCGCGCGAACTTCCCGAACGGAGACATGGTCGGACACACGGGCAACTATGAGGCGACAATTGTTTCTCTCGAAGCGCTCGATATACAGCTCGCCCGTATAATCGCGGCTGTCGATAAAGCGAAAGGCGTTGCTCTTATAACCGCCGATCACGGAAACTCCGACGAAATGTGCGAGCTTGACAAAAAGGGCAATGTAAAAACAAATTCCGACGGCACGCCCAAGGCAAAGACGAGCCATACTCTCAATCCTGTTCCGTTTATTATATATGATAATTTCTCCGGCGACGCATATTCTATGAAGAGCGGCAAGTTCGGACTTGCAAATGTTGCGGCTACTACGGTAGAACTTCTCGGATATAAAGCGCCCTCCATGTGGTGCGAGAGCATCATAGATTTAAAGTGAGTATGATATCCGATAAGAGAAATGTCAGGATCGGTATTTCCGCGAAGCAAACAGAGGGCGACGAATCGTATGATTCCGAACCCGTCTCGATGAATGTTATATGCGACGGCGTTATAACGGAAGAAGACGGAAATGTTTGTATAGAATATGAAGAACATCTATCGAAAGACGGTGAGACGACGAGAACAAAGCTCTTCTGGAAAAAAGAAGAGCCGAAATCCGTCTCTATGTTTCGCACGGGAGAGGTGAGCATGGCTTGCCTTTTCTCCTCCGGAGAGAGATGCGCCTGTTCATATAAAACTCAGGATCTGACTTTGGAATTTTTTATAGTTACAAAATCCGTTAAGAATACTCTTTCTCTTTCGGGCGGGAGTATAGGCGTTTCTTATAATATGGAAGTCAAGGGCATAACCGTCAGCAGGAACGAATATAAACTCACGGTTATAAAATAATAATTCGAATCAAAAAACAACCTCTGCCGCTTTTTTCGGCAGGGGTTGTTATATCTTAAATGTCGAAAACCTTGTGAAAAAGCGCTTCAAAAAGGAAAAATAAAGAAAAATGAAAAAAACCGAAAAAAGATTCAAAAAAGGTATTGACAAGAGGAGGGTAATATGATAGAATAATCGAGCGCTGTTGAGGAAACGGTGCGAGACGGTCCTTGAA
>UQXK01000065.1 GCA_900544985.1 uncultured Eubacteriales bacterium | reverse complement strand
TTTTGGCGAAGCTTTTGAAGTTCCAAGAAACTTTTCTCGAAAAGTTTCTTGTGTCAGGGTTTGGGGCGGAAACCCCAACATTCAATGATCACACAAAAAAGCACGGCGGTGCCGTGCTTTTTATTTTTCACCATATCAAAGAATTATGCAGACAAGACCGCCTGCGCCCTCGTTTATAACGCGCTGTAAAGTTTCGGAAAGGCGTGCGCGCGCGTCCTCCGGCATATGGGAGAGCTTTGTGTGAAGTCCTTCGTTCACAAGCTCATATAAAGATTTGCCGAACATATTTGTTTCCCATATTTTCTGCGGGTCTGTTTCAAATTCCTGCAAGAGGAAATTGACAAGCTCTTCGGACTGCGCTTCCGTTCCGACTATCGGGGAAACCTCTGTTGTTATATCGGCGCGTATCATGTGTATAGAAGGCGCGGACGCACGGAGTTTGACACCGTATCCGCCGGATTTTTTGACTATCTCCGGCTCTTCGAGCTTTAAATCGTACAGATCGGGAACTACGATTCCGTATCCGGTGGCGTTTACCTCTTCGAGAGCGGCGGAGACTTTGTCGTATTTCTTCTTTGCGGCAGAAAATTCGGATATCATATCCATAAGAGCCGCATCATCTGCGATATCAAGCCCTGTTATATCGCTTATAATATTGTAGAAAAGTCCGTCGGCGGCGTTTACCGTGATGTTGGCGCTTCCCGTTCCGAGATCGAGCTTTGAAATAACTGCATTTTTTATATTTTCATTTTCGGAAGCCGAGGCAAAACATTTAGAAACATCTCCCGCAACGCGTATATTCTTTGCGCATTCTATTATGCTTTCGCTTATGCTTTTATATATTGGATGTGCGGGAGAAAGAGAGGATATGAACGGAGGAAAATCGACTTTTATCTCCGTGACGGGAAATTCCATCAGCACAAGCTCCAATATGTGCCCTATGTCCTCTCTGTCCATTTCGAGGCAGTTGATAAGAGCTACGGGCGCTTTGTATTTCTCTTCGAGTTCGAGCGCAAGGGATATAGCTTCCGCGCTTTCCGGGTGCGCGGAATTCAGAACTATTGCAAACGGCTTGTTTATCTCGTGGAGCTCGGACGCAACTCTCGCCTCTGCCGCTTCGTAGTTCGATCGTTTGATGTCTCCGAAAGACCCGTCGCAAGTGACAAGTATGCCTATGGTCGCGTGCTCGCGTATGACTTTTTCGGTTCCTATCTCCGCCGCACGGTCAAACGGCATACTCTCGTCCGACCACGGAGTCATAACCATTCTCACTTCTCCGTTTTCGTAATTTCCGAGCGCTTCCGGTACGATATAGCCGACACAGTCTATCATCTTGCAGGAAAATTCTTCGCCGCCGTCAAGCGTTACATTTACGGCTTCGTCGGGAATAAATTTAGGTTCCGTTGTCATGACGGTCTTTCCTGCGGCGGATTGGGGCATCTCGTCTTTTGCGCGCTTTTTATCGTAATCGTTCTGTATGTTCGGAACTATAAGCGTCTCCATAAATTTTTTGATAAATGTCGATTTGCCCGTCCTGACCGGTCCGACAACGCCTATGTAGATATCCCCGGACGTACGTGTTGCAATGTCGCGGTATATATTGCTCATTTCGGTATCCTCCCAAATATTTTTGTTCATAGCAAAATATATTATCGTGTTTTGACAAATATTCATGCCGATTCACAATTTGCCGAAAAGTTATTTGGAACTTCAAAAATTTTGCCGAAAATAAAATGGTTTATTCGGTGCGAAAGTTTTGCGGATTTTTAAGGCGCTTTTTTAAAAGCACCTTAAAGCAAGGTTTGGAACGGCAGTTCCAACATATTTTGATAATAAAAAAAGCACGGCATTGCCGTACTTTTTTCGGCGCATTATCAGTTGGGGCTTCTGCCCCAAACCCCGACCAAAGGACTTTCCCCTAAAAAGTCCTTTGGAATCTCAAAAACTTTTGCCAAAAAAAAGGGGGCTTTTTCCTGCTTTTCACCGAAAGAAAGGTAAAGGACTTGAAATTGCACCTTTTATGTGATAAAATAACCTTTAAAATAATTGTTTTCAAGGTGTTAAAAAATGAGTTTTACCGTAGCCCTATCTACTGTCGGAGTTATGCTTTTATATGCTCTGCCGGGATTTGTAATGATAAAAACGAAGCTTTTGCAAAGCTCCGCCATATCCGCATTTGCAAAGCTTCTTATGTATATTTGTCAACCTGCTCTTATAATATATTCATTTATCAAAGTGGATTTTTCAGTAAAAACGCTGAAAGAAATGATAATCGTTTTTGTCTTTATCTTTGTTTTTCAGACTGCTGTTTTGCTTTTGTTTTTCTTTTTATTCAGAAAAAAGAGAAACGATGTAAAATACCGTGTGTATAATCTTGCCGTGTGCTTCGGAAACTGTGCGTTTATGGGAGTGCCGATATTGGAGGCGCTTTTGCCGGATTATCCGGAGGCTGTCGTATTCTCCGCTGTTTTTTCTCTGTCCATGAATATACTCGGCTGGTCTCTCGGCTCTGCAATAATAACAAACGACAGAAAGTATATGAGCGTGAAGAAGATCTTTTTAAACCCCGCGGTGCTTTCTTTGCTTGTTGCGATCCCTCTTTTTGTAAGCGGTGTAGAGCTTCCGTCTCAGCTTGACAATATGATCACCGTTCTTGCGCGTATGACAACGCCTCTTTGCATGATAATAATGGGAATGCGCCTTGCGACGGAATCGTTAAAGGCGGTTTTCGGACGTATATCGCAATACGGAATAATCTTTATAAAACAGATAATTTTCCCACTTCTTGCACTTTTGATACTTCTTCCTCTTCCGATAGATCAGAATATGAGGGCGTCGTTATACATAATGTGCTGTTGTCCTGTTGCGAGCGTTGTGCTAAATTTTGCGGAAATGCTCGGTGCGGGACAGGACGACGCGGCAAACCTTGTTCTTCTCGGAACGAGTTTGAGCGCTCTTACGATTCCTGTCATGGTTCTTATCTTATAATAATGAAAAGCGGCATGATGAATTTTAGGAGAATAGAAAAATTGAACTTTAAAATTTGATAATATGACCGTGCCGAAAGGCGCGGTCTTTTGTATCGTTCGTAAATTTTGAGGCGGTAAAGGACGATGATAGATAGCTTTCGTAGAAAAAATCCCGCCTTTTTCTTCTGTATTTTTACAGTATGATATGTAGACGATTTTGTTTTTTAATTGAATTTTAAAGAAAAGAACGGAAAAAATCGGCGTGTTGTTGACTTTTTTAAAAATAAAAATATTTATTTAACAAAAAGTGTGGTCATTTTGATGATAATATGATATAATATAGACAAATAAATATATAAAGTTTCTAAAAAGACGAAGGAGGCACGAAAGATGAAACTTATTACCGCGATAATAAATAAGCATGACGTGGGCGGCGTCTGCAAAAAGCTTACGGAGAACAAAGTAGAGTTTACAAAGCTTGCGACAACGGGCGGATTTCTTAGAAAAGGAAACACCACTCTTATTATAGGCGTAGAAAACGAAGATCTCGAAAAAACGCTTGAATTGATACGAAATAACTGCGCGGAACGCAAAGAAAGCGTGCCGACCGTCGTTTATACAGGCGCGGGAGTTCCTATCTTCAATTCGTATCCTACGGAGGTAACGGTCGGCGGAGCCGTCGTTTTTGTTACCGACATTACTTATTTTGAAAAAATGTAAAGCTCCTCATATTTAATATATAGTCGGCGGAAAAATCCGCCGATTTTTATTTTGCTCTGTTTTGTGAATTTCTCGCTTTTCGGTAAAAAATCAACTTTTTTCTTTATTTATAGAAAATATTTTCAAAAATTTTGTATAAACGGATTTTTGAAGCAAACAATATATTTGTAAATATTGAAAAAATATTTTGAGTGCGAATTGCATTTACAAAGAATTAAACGGAGGATTTATATATATGAAAGCCACGGGAATCGTGAGAAGAATAGACGACCTCGGTCGTGTCGTAATACCGAAAGAAATAAGAAGAACAATGAGAATAAGAGAGGGAGACCCTCTTGAAATATATACCGACAGAGAAGGGGAAGTGATATTCAAAAAATATTCTCCCATAGGCGAGCTTATGGATTTTGCGGCTGATTATGCGGAGACTCTTTATAAGACCTGCAATATGCCTGTTGTCGTATGTGACAGAGATGTGATAATAGCTTGCTCCGGCGTTTCCAAAAAGGAATTTATGGAGAAGAAAAATTCCCCCGAACTTGAAAGCATAATAGAGGGAAGATCCCTTTATACCGCGGAAAAGGCGAAAGAAGAAGCGTATATCACGGAAGATAACAAAAGCGTGCATATATCGTGCGCAATGCCGATTTTTACCGAGGGCGACGTTATAGGCTGTGTCATGTCGGTTTCAGGCGACGGAGTCAAAGCCGAAAGCCTCGGATATGAGATAGAATCGAAGCTTATTCAGACGGCGGCGTCGTTTCTCGGAAGACAGCTTGAATCCTGAATTTATATTCGCGTATACCGAACGCAGATCTTGCGTTCGGTATTTTTGAATTGATAGGGAGTTTTATCTTTGGAAATCGATATGAGTCTCTGTTTCGGATTTTTTGCTTTAAAAGAAAATAAATTATATATATATTGTTAACGATAATGGCGCTTTATTGACTTTAAATGCGTTTTGCTGTATAATTTTAATGCGATAGTTATCATATTCGATACGTTTTGGGGGATATATGAAAAGAAAAGTTTCCGCGCTTTTGAGCGCGATTATATTGCTCTCTGTTGTTTTTGTTTCATGCTCGTGCGGCAAAACTCCGTCGCATACGACGGATGGACTGAAAATTTTAAAAATAAATAACGGGGTTCTTCTCGAATGCGCGGGGCAGGCGGACGAAAACGGAGTTTACAGAATTCCCGACAATGTGTTTGAAATAGGAGAAGGCGCATTTTCGAACGATACGACTGTCAAAAAGATAATAGTCGGCGCCAACGTAAAAAAAATATCCGCGGCGGCTTTCTATGCCAATTCCTCTTTAAATGAGATCGTTTTCGAAGGAAACGGACTCGAATCTATCGGCGGCGGCGCCTTTATAGGCTGTACATCGTTAAAATCGGTAACGCTTCCCGATGGATTAAAGGAGCTCGGACCGTATGCTTTCTTCTCATGCTCGTCTCTTCAAAGCGTCGTTATACCGGATGGCATCAAAGAAATATATTCGTATACTTTTGCCAGATGTTCTTCTCTTACATCGGTAACGCTCCCCGACAGTGTGGAAAAAATAGGAACGGCAGCGTTCAATTTCTGTTCTTCTCTTTCGGATATGGAGCTTCCCGCATCGCTTTCTTTTGTTGATGAAGCGGCATTTTCCGGCTGTTCTGCCGTAAACAAATTCGATTTCACGAAAACGAAACTCCAAAGTATCGAAGACAGCGCTTTTGTTTCGTGTACGGGGCTCAAAAGCATATATTTCCCCGATACGCTCGAAAAAATAGGCGAGCAGGCGTTTTTCAACTGTCCGTCGCTTTATGATATTAAGATGTCGGAAAACGTTTCCGAAATAGGCGCTTTTGCTCTCAATTTTACTCCGTGGTATGCGGAGATCGCGGATGATTATAAGATAGTCGGCGACGGCGTTCTTATAAAATGCAATGTTTCTCCCGAGAAAATCGATCTTTCGGGAAAAAATATAAAATATATCGGTTCTTCCGCTTTTTGGAATGCGGAAAACGACACGTCGTTTGCGGGATATTCAGAATACGGAGCCGACAACGGATATAAGTATGCTTCGACACTCAAAAATCTTTCTCTTCCGGAAGGGCTTCTTACCGTCGGAGATTATGCTTTTACCGGTTGCAACCTTGAAAACATAACGCTTCCGGAAAGCATAGAGCATATAGGCGACGGAGCTTTCGATTCCGTGCTCAACGGCGCGGGCAGCGTGGATTTTTCGAGCCTTGTGAATCTTAAAACGATAGGACTTCGCGCCTTTTCTTATTGTGATTCCATAAAAGAGGTAAATCTTCCCGATTCGATAGAAAGCGTCGAAAGATACGCATTCTTAAAAACCGGCGCAATGGAAAATTTTATAGAAAATGCAAGAAAAACAAATTCCGCGGACGATAATTTCTGGATAAGCGGCGACGGCGTTCTTCTTTATGCCGTTGTAGATACGGGAAAAACGGAGGTCACCGTTCCGAACGGGGTGAAGATGATCGCGGGCGGCGCTTTTGCCGGCTGGGACAACGGAGTTGTGTATGATTCAAACGACGGTATAACCGACAAATATTGGTATAATGCCTGGAATATAGATAAACTTGAAAAAGTGACGCTTCCCGAAAGCGTGAATACGATATGCGACGGAGCTTTTGTATGCGCGTCATCTCTTAAATCGGTGAATATTCCGGATAAGGTATCGTATATCGGGGACGAAACGTTCCTTCTCTGCGCTAAGCTTTCAAAAGTGGAACTCGGCAAAAATATTAAAAGCATAGGATATCGCGCATTTGCTTACAGCGGTCTTACGGAATTTTCCGCGGAAGAGCTTCCGATAGAGAGTGTGGGAAGCGAGGCTTTCTATAACTGTACTTCTCTTGTCAATATTCTGCTTCCGACAAAACTTGTGACAGTGGGGAATAATCTTCTTGTCGGCTGTACGGCGTTCGAGAATATATGTATTCCCGAATCTTTCTCGCCTCGCATATTCGAGATAATCGGAAACGATATCTATGTCTCCTCATCAAGAGGAATATTCAATATAAACTATTATGAAAAATAAAAACAAAAGTCCGGGGCAAATGAAATGCACCCCAAAAGTTAGACACTTATGGAGGTGCATTTTTTATGGCAA
>UQXK01000064.1 GCA_900544985.1 uncultured Eubacteriales bacterium | reverse complement strand
AAGCCCCAACTGACAACGAACACAAAAAACGCGGAGAAATCCGCGTTTTTTATATTGTCAGAATATGTTGGAACTGCCGTTCCAAGTCTTCGCTTTAAGAAGCTTTTGAAAAAGCTCCTTAAAAATCCGCAAAACTTTCCCACCGACTACACCATTTTATTTTGGTGAAAGCTTTTGAAGTTCCAAGAAACTTTTCTCGAAAAGTTTCTTGCGTCGGGGTTTGGGGCAGAAGCCCCAACATTCAACGCTCAAACAAAAAAGCACGGCAATGCCGTGCTTTTTTATATTTTTCGGTTTTATCAATACATACCGCCCATGCCTGCGCCTGCGGCAGCAGCTGCGGCTGCTGCGTCAGCCTTGGGGTCTTTCTTATCTGCAACAACGGCTTCCGTTGTGAGAACTGTGGAAGCAACGCTTGCGGCGTTTTGAAGTGCGGAACGTGAAACCTTGGTAGGATCTATAATGCCTGCTTCAAACATATCGACATATGTTTCCGTAGCGGCATCGAAGCCCCAACCTGCTTTGCGGGAGGATTTGAGCTTGTTGATGACAACGGCGCCTTCGAATCCTGCGTTAGATGCGATCTGGCGAACAGGCTCTTCGAGAGCTTTGAGAACTATCTTGACGCCTGTCTTTTCGTCTCCTTCAACAGTGGGAAGAAGAGCTTCTACGTCGCGTATCGTATTGAGGAACGCAACGCCGCCGCCGCAAACGATACCCTCTTCAACAGCGGCTTTTGTCGCGTTGAGAGCGTCCTCTATGCGGAGCTTCTTTTCTTTCATTTCAATTTCGGTAGCTGCGCCGACTTTGATTACGGCAACGCCGCCTGCGAGTTTTGCAAGGCGCTCTTGGAGCTTTTCTCTGTCAAATTCGCTTGTTGTTGTTTCGATGGCGGAACGGATCTGTGCAACGCGGGAAGCTATCTCTCCGCTGTCTCCGGCTCCTCCTACGATTATTGTGTTGTCCTTGTTTATCTTGACCTGACGTGCGTGGCCGAGCTGTGCCATTGTAGCGTCTTTGAGTTCGAGACCGAGCTCGCTTGTTATAACTTCACCGCCTGTGAGAATTGCGATGTCGCGGAGCATTTCTTTTCTTCTGTCTCCGAATCCGGGCGCTTTTACGCCGACACAGGTGAATGTTCCGCGGAGCTTATTGAGAATAAGCGTCGTAAGAGCTTCGCCTTCGATATCCTCGGCGATGATGACGAGTTTTTTGCCTGCCTGAACGATCTGTTCGAGAAGGGGAAGTATTTCCTGGATGTTGGAAATCTTCTTGTCTGTTATAAGAATGACAGCGTCGTCGATGACAGCTTCCATTTTGTCTGTATCTGTTGCCATGTAGGGGGAGATGTAGCCGCGGTCGAACTGCATTCCTTCGACGACTTCGCAGTATGTGTCTGCGGATTTGGATTCTTCAACGGTGATAACGCCGTCGGAAGTTACCTTTTCCATAGCGTCTGCGATAAGGTGACCGATTACTTCGTCTCCTGCGGAAATAGTGCCTACACGTGCGATATCTTCTGTTCCGTTTACTTTCTTGGAGCTCTTTATAAGGCTTTCGATAGCGCGGTCAACGGCTTTCTGAATACCTTTTCTGAGAACCATGGGATTAGCTCCCGCGGTAACGTTCTTCATACCTTCGCGAATGAAAGCCTGAGCGAGAAGGGTAGCTGTCGTTGTGCCGTCGCCTGCCGCGTCGTTTGTCTTTGTAGCTACTTCACGGACGAGCTGAGCTCCCATGTTTTCCATCGGGTCTTCGAGTTCGATCTCTTTTGCGATCGTTACACCGTCGTTTGTTATAAGGGGAGCGCCGTATTTTTTATCGAGAACGACGTTTCTGCCCTTGGGTCCGAGTGTGATCTTTACTGTGTCGGCGAGTTTATCTATGCCGCGTTCAAGCGCTGCACGCGCTTCTATTCCGTAAGCAATATCTTTTGCCATGAAATTTTCCTCCGAATATTATTTTATTTTTTATTATTCTACTACTGCGAGAATATCGTCTGCGCGTACGATGACGAATTCTTCGTCGCCGAGCTTTACTTCTGTTCCCGCATATTTGCTTGCTATTACTTTGTCTCCGACTTTTACATCGATTTTTTTGCATTCTTTGGAGTCCTTGTCATAAGAACCGGGACCTACTGCAACGACCTCTGCTGTCTGCGGTTTTTCTTTTGCGCTTCCCGCAAGAATTATACCGCCTTTTGTCGTTTCTTCGGCTTCGAGCATTTTGAGTACGACTCTGTCCGAAAGGGGTTTAAGTGTCATAAAAAGACCTCCGTTTATATATAAAAAGATTTTTGTTTATTTCTGGCACTCAAAATGTTTGAGTGCTAAATTGTCTATTATTTTACATAACATCAGGGAAAAAATCAATAGTTATTTTGAATGTTAACAGATTATTCACAAATATTTGACTGCGAGTGCTAATTTTGTCGGATATTGAAATTTTTCTCTGTAAAACGAGCTTTTATCATTTTGAAAGAGCGCTCCGCATATGTATATTAAATAAGAGAAAAACGGGGTGATTTTTTGCATTTTTTTGATGCTCTAAGGCTTGTGCTTTTTGTTATGCTGCTTTTCGGCGGGGCTTTCTTTATATTTTATCTGAAAGGATTTTTTATACTTCATCCGATAAAAACTTTAAAAGAGTGTTTCAGGAAAAAAAGCGAAAAGGGGATTTCTCCTTTCCGCGCTTTGTCGGCTTCTCTTTCGGGAACTCTGGGTGTCGGAAATATCGTCGGCGTTGCGGTGGCTCTTATCATAGGCGGAAGCGGCGCTGTGTTTTGGATATGGGTGAGCGCCGTTATTTCAATGATATTAAAATACTGCGAAATTGTGCTCGGTGTAAAGTATAGGATTAAAGACGAGAACGGTTTTCACGGCGGTCCCATGTATTATATGGAAAAGGGAATAAGCGGAAGAACGGGGAAGATATGTGCCGTACTTTTTTCTTCCGCCGGGGTCGTATCTTCTTTTGCGCTCGGAAATATTGTACAGATAAGCGCGGCAAGCGATGCCGCAAAATACATATTCGGAGTGCCTGAAATAGTTTTCGGAATTTCGTCGGCGCTTATTATGGCTTTTGTAATATTCGGCGGTTTTGACAGGATATCCAGGGTTACAAGTATAGTTCTTCCCGCCATGGGCGGACTTTATTTTGTACTGTCACTCGCGATAATTATAAAAAATGCGGGAATATTGCCATCTGTCTTTTCTTCCGTGTTTGGTAACGCTTTTAAAATTGAAGCGTCGTGCGGTGGAATAATGGGATTTTTGCTTTCCAAAAATGTTTCGGAGGGGATTGCAAAGGGCGCGTTTTCTCATGAATCGGGAAGCGGAACGGCGCCTATGGCTCATTCGGGCGCGGAAACGGACTTGCCCGCGCGTCAGGGGCTTTTAGGGCTTATCGAAGTTACGATAGATACGCTTGTTATATGCACATTATCGGCTTTTGTTGTCTTAATCGCTTGGGAAAAGGGAATATTTGAAAACAACGGCATGGCGCTTGTTCTTTCGGCTTTTGAAAGCGGTATAGGGAGCTTTTCAAAGTATGCGGTGGGACTTGCCATACTTTTATTTGTTTATTCGACGGTCATATGCTGGGCATATTACGGAAAAAGCTGCCTTGGCTATTTGACATCGTCAAAAAAAGCCGCGACAGCTTATGTGATAATTTATTTGTTTTTTATCGTTTTCGGGGCGGTTTTTTCTCAAAAAACGGTTTGGTTCGCGGCGGACGCCGGCGTCGCCGTGATGACGATGCTGAATCTTCCGTCGCTGATAATTATGAGAAAAGAGATCAAACGCGAAACGGAAACTATTTTTTGAGCTTTCCTAAAACTTTTCCGAAACATACTGTCTGATTGAATTCCGAAAGCTTTATATCGCTGTAATCGGGATTGAGGGAAATAAGTCTGTCCCCGCCGAATTTTTTCACGAAGCTTTCTCCGTCTACGGAGAAGATCCCGTAGTCGCCGACATCAACGCTCTGCGCGCTCTTGATAAGGAGTATATCTCCGCTTGAATATCTTGGTAACATACTGTCGCCGTAGACTTTTACCGCAAAATCGGCTTCGTCCGTTACGGGATTCGAATAAAGGGAAATGGTCGTATAGTCGGAGGACGATAGGTAAGACCCCGTTCCGGCGGATACAGATATATTGTACAGCTTGACGGAGCGGATCTTCGGAGCATCGAGCGAATATGTTGCGGTCGATTCATCGCGTTTCATTCTCTCGTATTCGCGGTTTATCGTTTCATCGGCGCGGACGCGTCCCTCTTTGTCAAGTTCCATGTATTTTTTTACGGATTCATTTAATTCGGGTGTGTTTTTATGCTTTCCCTCTATATCTCCCAGAGAAATTCCGAGAGCGCTTGAAAGTGCGATTATGGTCGAGAGCTTGGGATCGGCGCTTGCACCGGAGAGAAGCTTATTGAGGGTGCCGATGGAAATTCCCGATATTTCGGAAAGCTCGTCATTTGTGAGGTTCTTTTCTTTTTTTCTCGCTTTTATTATTTGAAGCCAATCCATGTTTTCACCTCTGATAAAATTTGAAATTACCTTGTACGGTAAAATCTTACCATGATTTTTTCTGTTTGTAAAGAGAATTTTACAAAAAACTTTAAAATTTTACCAAAAAGTATTGACAATTACCGCGGAAGGTAGTAAAATACAATCACAAACTATATTGAACGGTAAATCGGGAGGCTCGTTATGGATAGATGTCAAAATGAAAATTTGTATGGTTACACGGTACACTCTTATTATGTTGAATGCCCTGATTATTCCGAAAAGAAAAAGAGAGCTGAAAAACCCTCATTTGTGCGCCGTGCTTTTTTTGCCGCGCTTGTTCCTGCGGCAATAGTAGCAGACGCCATCGCGTCTATGTTCAACTGATTCTTTGACGGAGTATCGATTTTACATATACATATGACTGCGGATTATCTGCGGTTAATGGCACAGAAGTGAGGTATCCGTGCCAACAAATCGTTATGCCGAGTATACCGGCGCATTGCAACTGCTACTACCAGCTTCTTAAAATCAGGGTTGAATGTTATTCATTTTGGTGCTATACTTTTCATATATCAGAGTGATAAAACGAAATCATGTCGGAGATAAACTTTGAATTTTGAGAGTGTTGGTATATGAAAATCATAAGTCAAAAAGTAAAACTCGGTAATGCGGATGTAAAGAAGATCTATTTCGATTCGTTCCCCAAAAACGAGCGAATGCCATTTCCGATGATGGTGGCAATGTCTAAATTGCGGAACACGGAGTTTTTGGGATTTTATGACGGCGACACATTGTGCGGCTTTGCGTATTTTACGCACAATAGCAAAATAGTGTTTATTATGTTTTTAGCCGTAGATAAGACACTTCGTTCAAAAGGCTATGGGAGCGCTATATTATAGGACATACAAAACAGATATCCTGACAAAAAGATTATCGTTTCCATTGAGCCTTGCGATAAAGATGCACCTGACATAGAAATCAGATTAAAGCGAAAAGATTTTTATATGCGAAACGGATATAGGGAAACCGGATACATGATGAAATTGAACGGTGTTGTTCAAGAGATAATTATCAGTAACGGCGAATTTGACAAAAAACAATTCCGCACTTTCTTTGCGGTGTACAGCAACGGCACTATGTGGCCAAGCATTTGGAAACAGGCTGAATAACAGTAAAATTACGGTTTGTCGGGATTTTTTGGGTGAAATCCTCGTTGACAAATCTTATCTTTAAAAATATGTGATAAAATTTTCTCATTCTGAAAACATCAAGCCGACTTTTTTAGTCGGCTTGATGTTATTTATATGCTTTTGTGCGTCAAGAAACGGTAAAACACAGTGAAAAACATAAAGTTTGCACGACAAATTTTATGAATCATCAAGATTTGCTTACGAAAATACGTAATTGCGTAAAAATCTATTGACAAATTCCGACACTTCACATATAATGTAATTACGGAATTCCGAAAAACAAAAACAATATTCTTGGAAAGGAACGGTAAAGAAAATATGGAAAGAGATTACGGAAAAGAAATCGATGCGCTCGGCGCGCAGATGGAAAATCTACAAAACACGGTGACTTCACAACTCGACGAACTGCGGTCTGCGGTTATGGAGCTGCTTCCGGGCAAACCTTCCTCTGAAAAGATCGGGAAAGTTCATGTTATGCATAACATGCATACTGACGAATACCTTAGCAAAAAGATGGAAGATTTATGCGTAAAGGCACAGGAAGCGAGAACAAGTGGTTTTGTAACATATCTCGGTGTTTACGGTTCGGGAGGACGCCAGTCCTGCTGGATAAAGGATTCTGTTTCTACGAACAGATTGCTTTCGCTTATTGAAAGCGGCGTGGCAAGCAAGGTGCTGGCATGCATCGGAAATGAGAACCGTCTTTCGATATTATTGGAGATACTCCGCGGTCCCAAGACCGTATCGGCTCTTGTGGAAAAATGCGGACTTGGCTCTACCGGTCAGGCTTATCATCATATGAAGCCGTTGCTTGCCGCCGACATAATTGCAGAGGATAAAAATAAAAAAGGTGTTTACATTGTTCAACCGCATAAAGTACAAGGTATCATCATGTTATTGGCAGGTATAAGCGATATGGTGGATGAGACGTATACGAAGGGCACATGGGAAATTTCCGAAGAGGAGTAAGCTTTTTGGAGGTTTCTCTAAAATAAATTGGCACGTTCGGTTCGAAAGTTTTGCGGATTTTTAAGGAGCTTTTTCAAAAGCTCCTTAAAGTGGAGGTTCGGAACGGCAGTTCCGACATATTTTGACAAATTAAAAAGCACGGCAATGCCGTGCTTTTTGTGTGCATTGAATGTTGGGGCTTCCGC
>UQXK01000063.1 GCA_900544985.1 uncultured Eubacteriales bacterium | reverse complement strand
AGGACTTTTCACGAAAAGTCCTTTGTGTCGGGGTTTGGGGCGGACAGCCCCAACTTATAACGCACATGAAAAAAACGCGGCATTGCCGCGTTTTTTATTTTTCGTAATGTGTTGGAACTGCGTTCCAAACTTTGCTTTAAGGGGCTTTTTTGCAAAAAGCCCCTTAAAAATCCGCAAAAACTTTACTCAAACACACCACTTTATTTTGATGAAGCTTTTGAAGTTCCAAGAAACTTTTCCCGAAAAGTTTCTTGTGTTAGGGTTTGGGGCGGACAGCCCCAAATGATAACGCATACAAAAAAATCACGGCATATGCCGTGATTTTCTCATTTTATTTCTTTTCCTCGTGATATTCTTTTTCGGTGTTGACGTTCCAAACGACATCGCGCGAAGTATCTCCGCGTTTTAATGCTCTGACCGCTTCAAACGCCGTCATCATAGAGTGGTCCATGTTGTTGTATCTGTGCTGACCGTTTCTGCCTATGCAGTACAGATTGTCTATTCCGCTGAGGTAATCTTTTACCTTGTCAAATTCGGAATATGTTCCGAAGTACGCGGGATATGCTTTCTTTACTTTTGCACGTACGGAATCGAGAATATCTTCTTTATCTATTATGCCGATCTTGGAAAGCTCGTCTGCGGCAAGGTCTATGAATGCCTTGTCTTCCATATTCCAGAGCTCGTCGCCTTCGTTGCAGAAGTATTCAAGACCTATCCAGACATTGTTTTCGAAATCTTTTACCATGTAGGGAGACCAGTTGTTGAATATTTGAAGTCTGCCGAGCTTTACGCCCTTTTCCTGAATGTATATCCAGCAGTCCGGGACGATATTTCCGATGGTCTTTGTCTTTGTCTCGTTCTTTATTTTGAGCTTGTTTACAAGAAGTCCGACGGTTATGAAATCACGGTAGGGAAGGTTTACCGCTATATCGTGTATATCTTGCGGCACGATGTCGCCCATGCCGGATATAAGATCTTTTATCGGCATGGAGGAGAAGTAATAATCTGCCGAAACCGTTTCTTTTTTGCCGTTCTTGCTTATTCCGACGGAGAGTATCTTTTTGCCGTCGGTTTCTATTTTTTCAACCGAACAGTTCTTTACGATTTTTCCGCCGAGACGTTCTACTTCGTCGGCAACGGCTTCCCAAAGCTGACCGGGACCTTTTTTCGGATATACATATTGTTCTATAAGTGAAGTTTCGACGTTGTTTTTGTTTTTCTTGAAGGGCTTGGAAAGAACAGCCCAGATCGCACTGCGCAGCGAAAGTCCCTTTACTCTCTGAGCGCCCCAGGACGCGTCGATACTGTCGGGATTTCTTCCCCAAACTTTTTCCGTATAATCCTCGAAGAACATTTCATACAGCGGTTTTCCGAAGCGGTTTATATAGAAGTTTTTGAGAGAATCCTCTTTCTTTTTGAACATTGCGGAATGGATATAACCGAATCCCGCCTTCATCGTGCGCGCAAATCCCATGTTCTTGAATGTCTGGAATTTAAGGCTTATCGGGTAATCGAAGAATTTTTTCAGGTAGTAGATTCTCGAAACGCGGTTGCGGATAAGGAGAACGTTGTCCTCTTTTTCGGGGTCGGGACCGTCTTTTGCAAGCTCTTTGTTCTTTGTTTCGAGTATTTTGTCGTCTATCGACGGGGCGCCCTGAACAGGCATGAATTTCTGCCAGAACTCGTTTACCTCTTCACTCTTGGAGAAAAAGCGGTGACCGCCTATGTCCATTCTGTTCCCGTTGTGTTCTATCGTGCGGGATATTCCGCCTATAAAATCCGATTCTTCGAATATTACGGGAATTATGTTCGTTTCGGTGAGAAGTGTGTACGCGGCGCAAAGTCCGGCAGGACCGGCACCGATTATAATTGCGGTCTTTTTTTCGTTTTCCATAATTTTCTCCCTGAGTTTTTATATCAAAATTTTAAGTGTTTTTTAGGAAGCAAGGCACAAGAAACTTTTCTTGAAAAGTTTTTTTGTGAATCTTCAAAAACTTTCAGCAAAATAAAGCGGTGTATTTGAGGAAAATTCTTTTGCCTACTTTTCTTATAAGAAAAGTAGGTTATTTTCCGCGGTAAACGAATATTTTTCTGCCTATGTAGTTCCAGATAAGAACTATGCCTTTTACGACACAGCTCATAAACAAATACCAGATTCTCTTTTCGGGTATGATGAGCGTTCCGAGATGTGTGAGCCCGAGGGTAAAGCCGTATCCGATAACTCCCACGACGGTGTATATTATAAACGCTTTTAGAGTCTTGCCGCTTTTTTGCTGCTCCGCCTTGCGGAATACGAATATGTTCGAAAGGATAAAGTTCAATATAAGTCCCGCTATAAATCCGACGGTGACGGAGAGTGAAACCTGCCACTTGTCGTCTTTTGTGGCTTGTAAAATCACAAACAGCGTAAAATAGTTGACACCCATATCCAATACGGCGGAAAGTCCGCCGACAATAGCGTATCTTAAAAATTCAAAAAGGTTGTCTTTTTTCATAACATCTGTTTCTCCTTCTATATTATAAGTCGGATAAAACCTCTTTTTTCTCACGTGTTATCATGATTTATTTTCCGAAAATCGCATATGCGGGACAAAAACCGCATATGATTTAAAAATTACGAACCGATATGTAATTTTTATTGTATCACAAATGGATTCAAAAAGCAATATCTTATAATCAGGGCGTATCGGTATAATTTATAAAATAACTCATGATAAGGCTTCTTTTCGCCGTTTTTCGGTCGGCGGCAGCGGAATACAAGGCAAAGCTTAAAGTATAGCCGCAAAGCCTGTCGTTCTTTGGCGGATTTAAAAAATATTGACAAAAATCATGCGGTATATTAAAATATTATCTAAAATATATAAATATATAAAATTTTTATCTGTATCGTTTTTTGCCGTGAAAAACGTAGTTTTTTGGCAATATAAAAAGGATTTTGATATGGGATTTTTTGAACTTTTTCTTATAGCGGTCGGACTTTCTATGGATGCTTTTGCCGTTGCGATATGCAAGGGACTTTCCGTAAGGAAACTTAAACTTTCCCATATGCTGATAACGGGAGCGTATTTCGGCGTTTTTCAGGCGATAATGCCGCTTATCGGATATTACCTCGGACAAACCTTCGAATCTTACATAACTTCGTTCGACCATTGGATAGCTTTTGTGCTTCTTTCTCTTATCGGAGCTAATATGATACGCGAATCGTTTTCAAAAGAAGAAGAGGAGCAGAACGCTTCTTTTTCGTTTAAAACGATGCTCCCGCTCGCTGTTGCAACGAGCATAGACGCGCTTGCCGTCGGAGTGACTTTCGGTCTTATGCAGGGAGTGAATATATTTTCTGCGGTAGGTCTTATAGGGTGTACAACGCTTGTTCTTTCTTTCGTCGGTGTAAAGATCGGAAATGTTTTCGGCTCGAAATATAAATCGAAAGCCGAGCTTGTCGGCGGCATAATACTTATTTTGATGGGAATAAAAATACTTTTGGAGCACCTCGGCGTTTTCGGTTGAGATTTTTTTGTTTTACATGATACAGTGGCGGACAGCGGTGTTTCTTATTAAATATTTAAAGATACGGATATTTTGGATTTTTAAAATTTGTACTGAAAGGATGTTTAAATGGTAGTTGACGAAAAATTTTACGTGGGATACAGCGATATAAATAAAGAGCTTAAAATATCGAATACGGCTTTGCTCAAAATTTTCGAGAATATGGCGTGCATACACGGAGCTATGGCGGGAGAAAGCATAAAAACTTCAAAATACAGATGGTTTTTGACAGCTTACCATGTAAAGGTTTTGAATCGTCCCGACTATGAAACATATATAACCGCGCGCACATGGAGCCGTGAGATACGCGGCGTTTCCGCCTGCCGTGAATTTGAGATTTACGATGAAAACGGAAACTTATGCGTTGTTGCGGAATCCAACTGGGCGAGGATAAATATAGAAACAGGAAAACTTGACCGTGCTTCCCCTGATGTAATCGCGGCATACGGCGGTGAAAAAGAACGTACGAATTTCGGCTCGGCATGGATCGAAAAATTAAAAGAGCCGGAGGACTTTGCTTTTGAAAAAGAAATCTCCCCTGCACGAATGTTTATAGATGTAAACGACCACATGAATAATGTCTGCTATCTTGAAGTCGCTGATATGATTCTGCCCGATGACGTTTACAACGCCCCCGAAAGCGATGAATTCGAGATAATGTACCGCCGTGCTGTAAAATACGGCGAAGAGATAATTTGCAGGTATTCGGATACCGAAAACGGCATATTTGTCACGTTGAAAGACAAAGAGGACGATTTAAGAGCAATAATAAAGCTCAAAAAATAAATTATATGATTTTGAATTTAAAAAGAAACGGAGATATAAAAAATGGAAGAAAAGGATCTTAAAATAGAGACCAAGTGTATACAGGCGGGATATGTTCCGGGCAACGGAGAGCCGCGCCAGATTCCGATAATCCAGAGCACGACGTTCAAATACGACACAAGCGAGGATATGGGAAAACTCTTTGACCTTGAAGCGAGCGGATATTTCTATACAAGGCTTCAAAACCCGACAAACGACTATGTTGCGGCAAAGATAGCGGCGCTCGAAGGAGGAAGTGCGGCTATGCTGACTTCCTCGGGACAGGCGGCAAACTTTTACAGCGTGTTCAATATAGCTTCCTGCGGGGATCATGTTGTTGCGGTTTCTACTATCTACGGCGGAACATTCAATCTTTTCTCGGTAACGATGAAGAGAATGGGTATAGATTTCACATTTGTTTCCCCTTATTGCAGTGACGAAGAGCTTGAAGCGGCGTTCCGCCCCAATACGAAAGCCGTTTTCGGCGAAACGATTGCAAATCCCGCGCTTGTCGTGCTCGATATAGAGCGTTTTGCAAACGCCGCACATAAACACGGCGTTCCGCTTATCGTGGACAACACATTTGCAACGCCTATACTCTGCCGCCCGTTTGAATTCGGCGCGGATATTGTAACGCATTCAACGACAAAATATATGGACGGTCACGGCGCCGGCGTCGGCGGCTGCATTGTGGACAGCGGAAAATTCGACTGGACAAAATATCCCGAAAAATTCCCCGGTCTTTGCACTCCCGATCAGAGCTATCACGGCGTAACTTATACAGAGCGCTTCGGACTTGCCGGCGCATATATAACGAAAGCGACAGCTCAGCTCATGCGCGATTTCGGCTCTATTCAGTCCCCGCAGAACGCGTTTATACTCAATCTCGGACTCGAAAGCCTCCATGTACGTATGGAACGCCACTGCGAAAACGCATTGAAGATAGCAAAATATCTTTCTTCAAACGAGCATATCTCCTGGGTTAAGTACAGCGCCCTTGAAGGCGATAAAGACCACGCGCTTGCGAAGAAGTATCTCCCGAAAGGCTCCTGCGGCGTAATAAGCTTCGGCGTTGCGGGCGGCAGAGCCGCGACGGAGAAGTTTATGAAACATCTGAAAATCGCGTCGATAGAAACTCATGTTGCGGACGCGCGCACCTGCTGTCTGCACCCGGCAAGCGCTACTCACCGTCAGATGAACGACGCGGAGCTTGTTGCGGCAGGAGTTTCTCCCGATCTTGTACGCCTTTCCGTCGGTCTTGAAAATGCCGATGATCTTATCGCCGATCTTTCTCAGGCTCTCGAATCGGTCTGATTTAAAGAATCTGCGATAAAAAGCGTTTATACCGATAAAAAAAGAGGACAGAGCGTTAAATGTTCTGTCCTCTTTGCACACTTTGGTGCAAAGGTTATAAGATAATAAAAAAATTCTGTCTTCAAGTCCGAACCGAAATAGGATAGTTGCGACTATATTGGCGAACGTTCAAAAAAAGCCTTCCGGAAAGCAGGAAATTTTATGATAAACAATGAAATTATTCAATATTATGATTATTTGATGCGTCTTGCGATGTCAAAATGCAATTCGCAACCCGATGCGGAAGACCTTGTGGGGGAGACAATGCTTGCGGCTTTTGCGAGTATACACAGAGGCTGTAAAATAGAGCACCCGAAAACATGGCTTGCCAATACGCTATGTCATAAGCACAATGATAATCTTCGGAAAAAATACCGTGCCCCCGTGAAAGTATGTTTTGATGAGGGAGTTGATATTCCGGAGGAAGATGATGAAGAATACCTTACCTCGGAAGAGGCGTCAAGAGTGCGTAAAGAATTGAATCATCTGAGTTTTATTACGCGCGAGGTTCTGATTCGTTTTTACTTCGGAAATCAGAGTATAGCGGATATTTCCAAGGAACTCGGTATTCCGGAGGGTACGGTAAAAAGCCGTTTGTCCGCAGGTCGGGATCATATGAAGAAAGGACTTGAAACTATGGAAACAAGAGAAAACTGTTTGCCGGGAAAATTGTATCTGTCTTTTGGCGGTTCGGACGGCTTGAAGAGAGAACCGATATCGCTTGTGGAAAATGATCTGATAGCACAAAATCTTTTAATTCTCGCTTATGAAAAGCCGATTACGATAAGTGAGCTTTCAAAAGCGATCGGCATTCCCGCCGCATATATCGAGCCGATAATAAAAAAACTTGTTGACGGAGAGCTGATGGTAAAAACGGACAGCGGCAAGGTATATTCGGATTTTATTATTACAAAACCGCAAAATACTCTGGGTTACTTCAAACCGCAGCTTGACTTTGCACATAAGCATTTTGATGCGGTATGGAGCATTATCGAAAGAATGTCCGATAAGATTTCAAAAATGTCTTTCGTAAAAGAAATGAGTGCCGAGGAAAGAACAAAGCTGGATAGATATGCCGTTTTGAAGACTCTGCAAGATTTTCAGCATTTTGGGACAGGCAGGATTGAAGCACCTAAGTTCCCTAAACGCAGAGACGGAGGATGGTGGTTCGCGAGTGCAACCGCTTTTGACGCGGGATATAATATGAAGGAGTATAACGAAGCGTCCGAATATATGATTCACGGCGGTCATCGTACATTGGAAGTGTCGGACATAGGACGAACCAAGAGAGTCCGCTTCTATGAATTTGACACGACGTTATGGGATAGCCCTCAGCGCTACGGTGGCGCATATGAGTTGTATTTCAAACATATCATCCCATTGCTGTGGAGCATTTACGACGGCATTTCACTTGAAACATCGGATATTCCAAATGAGTTTATCTCTTATATTCCTACTCTTGAACGCTTGGGTGTAATAGGACACACAGAGGATAGATTGTGTGTTAAAATCCCCGTGTTGAAGAAAGCGGAATATGATGAAATTTGTGCGGTAATTAAAAACGCGACCGAGGAAATAAAAACTGCGATCGGAGAAGAATTCACAGCATTTATCGTATCTATGAAAACGCCTATTCCAAAGCATCTGACCTCTGTTCCCGAGCTTTTCAGATATCATGAAGCAACGAATTATTTTGTTATGGCAATTGTCCGTGAGGCATATAATAAAGGTTTGCACCTCAAAAACGTGGACTATTGTTGCCCACCCGTAGTGTTGGTTTACGAAGAATAATATTTGCATGAACATAGGCGGATCTTTGCCAAAGTGAAGTGGTATAATCGGTGCGAAAGTTTTGAGGATTTTCAAGGGACTTTTTCAAAAGTCCCTTGAAGCAAGGTTTGGAACGGCAGTTCCAACATATAACGCCAAAAATAAAAAACGCGGCACTGCCGCGTTTTTTCATGTGTAAGCGTTGTCAGTTGGGGCT
>UQXK01000062.1 GCA_900544985.1 uncultured Eubacteriales bacterium | reverse complement strand
AGGAAAGCTTAATCCAACAATACTATCTGAAGAGTGTTTTAAAACAAAAATAGGAGAAGATGAGTTTGAACAAGCGTCATCCAAAGAATTTTATTATCAAAATATGGTTAAGTCATATGAAAAACTAGGACAATATGAAAAATGTATTTTAATCGGTCGAGAAGCATTAGCAATAATTAAAAAATTTCATTATAAAACAATTAGAAATGGTGTAATTTCAGGACTTTCTGGAGGCGCATTGGAAAATATAGCAAGTGCTTTTTTTGATGGGATTAAGGAATGGTATGACGAATGGAGAGAGTTGTCACAAAATTAATAAGAAATGAAGGAGGTCTGATCAATGAAATCAAAATCGAAATTTACTGTGAAGATACCGTCAGAGATTTATAAAGGTGAAGTTTTTATAACTGCTTTTTTCATTGTTTTAAACGTAATGTATACGATTTTTGGTAATCCTCCGCATTTCCCTATGTATATTTCAACAATATTATTCATTTTTATTCTCCTTTAATTTGTATGATTTTGTCCGTGGGCTGCTTGATTCAGATGCTTTTCGAGCATTCCGTGAGCCTTGGTTACATTCCCGTTGCAATGGAGTTGCATCAAACCGTCCAAGGAAGCAAGCATTGCGTAAGAGAGCACACACAGCTCATCTTTGATTGTCTGAATATCCTCCTGCTCCTTTTTCTTGGTTTCAGACATATCAGTCTCATGCTTTTTCTTCAAAGCCTCTATGTCATCGGACTGTTTGTTCTGATTCAGAACCCATTTGATAATGGCTACCGCCACGCCGCCGATTGTGAGGGCAGCGGCAACAACACTGCCAATGAGGATAAGAGAGTTTATCATTATTCTGTAACCTCCCACCCGTAAACACCGGGTTGCCAAACATTGTTGTCAGTTACGGAAATCCAATGCCGACCGTTGTAGGCAACTTTGTCTCCAAACATATAAGTATCGTGAGAACCGATAGGCTGAGACCAGTTTGGATATTCCTCTGCGGGGTCTCCTACTTTTACCCAAAGCGAGGAAACAACGTCGGGCGCCCAATCTTCCTGCGAAGTGTGAGCTTGAACACATCTATACAATATATCATTGTACTGACGGAGAACGCCTACGGGATAGGTAAGACAATATTTTGAAAGAAGTATTCGGACTTTTTCGCGTTTTTTCTGCATATTTGACCTCCGTTTTATAAATTCGAGTGAACGAAAAAAGTACATAAAATCATTGACATTATAAGAACTCCATGGTAGAATAAAGTTGCCAGAAATTATATAGCCATTGGAGACTTTCGGAAAACGGCAATTTTCCGAAGGATATTTTCTTATTGTCTTTTTGAGTTTACTTTCCGTTCACGGTGACTACATTATACTTCACTTTATTCACTTAGTCAATGGATTTTGGTGAATTTTGTGAAGTTTTTGCATATTGTACAAATCCGCAATGGCTATTTTGGTGAATTTTGTGAAGTTTTTGGAGGCTCTGATGTTCTGGAACAGATTCATTGAGATATGCAAAGAGCAAGGCACTACACCGACTGCCGTAGTTAAGGCTTTGAAAATTTCAGGCGGAAGCGTGACCAAATGGAAAAACGGCTCTATACCAACTGATACAACTATTCTCAAACTTGCAGATTATTTAAATGTATCGGCGGACTATCTTTCTGGGAAATCTAATGATAAAAATAAACCCACCGTCGGAGACGACGATGAGTTGGAAGAATATTTGGAAGAATTAAAAAATCGTCCCGAGATGAAAATGCTCTTTTCTCTTGCTAAGGGAGCAACCAAGCAAGATGTCGAACAGGCGGTTGCTATAATCGAAGCATTGAGAAAGGGTAAGAATGGATGATATTGTTTGCAGAATTGTTGAGCTTCCTCTAAGAGTCAATGCTGTAACCGTTGTTGATGAAAATGGAGATTTTAATGTATATGTCAATTCTCATCTGTCTCATGAAGAACAGATGAATGCATACAAACATGAATGTCGTCACATAAAAAAACAACATTTTTATTTAGATACTCCCGTAAAAAATTGCGAACGGGAAGCTGATAAATAGGAGAATCAAATGGACGTAGTATTGTATTTGAGATATAGTAGTGATAAGCAGAATGAGCAGTCCATCGAGGGTCAGCAGCGTATATGTAAAACCTATTGCGAGCGCAATGATATGAATATCGTAAGTATGTATATAGACAGAGCTTTATCTGCTTCCAAACATACGGAGAAGCGCGAAGATTTCCAGCGCATGATTAAGGACAGCGAAAAACGCCAGTTTGAGGCTGTTATAGTTTATAAGCTCGACAGATTCGCGAGAGATCGTTATGACTCCGCGATTTATAAGAACAAATTGAAGAAAAATGGAGTTAGAGTTATATCAGCAACCGAAAATATAACAGACAGTCCCGAGGGGATTATCTTGGAGTCGGTTCTTGAAGGAATGGCTGAATTTTACTCCAAAGAACTCGCACAAAAAGTAACGAGAGGAATGAATGAAACGGCTCTGAAATGTAACTCCTGCGGAGGGCACGTTCCTCTTGGCTATAAGATCGAAAACAAAAAATTTGTTATTGATCCCGTAACTTCACCTATCGTGATAGAAGCCTTTGAAAGATATGCCAACGGTGATACCGTTGCCGAGCTATGCGAAAGTTTCAACAATCGCGGTTTCAGAACTACCAAAGGTTCAAAATTTAATAAAAACTCGTTCCGAAGTATGTTCCAGAACGAGCGTTATATAGGCATATACAAATACAAAGATATAAGAATTGAGGGCGGCGTTCCGGCTATCATAGATAAGGATATTTTCGAATTAGTGCAAAAACGTCTTAAAACCAACGCTCAGGCTCCTGCAAGAGGTAAGGCAAAAGTAGACTATCTGCTTGCGCAAAAACTGTTCTGCGGGCATTGTGGTAATGTTATGACCGGCGAATGCGGTACAAGTAAGGGCGGAACAACCTATAACTATTACACCTGTGCCGGGCGAAAGCGTTTTCATTCCTGTGATAAAAGGAATTTGCGTAAAGAATGGATCGAGCATGTGGTTGTAGAAGATGCTCTCGCTTTGCTCACCGATGAAAAAATAGATGAATTGGCAGAAATTGCAGCTAACCAATCCGAATTAGAAGCATCTCAAAATAGTGTCGTTCCCGCTTTGGAAAACGAAATACATGAAATTGAGAGAAGTATATCCAATCTCTTAAAACTTGTTGAAAAAGGAGCAGATTCAAAATCTTTGCTTGACAGACTGCAAGAGTTGGAAAGGCAAAAGAAAAACCTCGAAAAACAACTTACTGAGGAATTGAAAGATATTGTTGTTCTTGAAAAAGATCATGTCGTTTGGTGGTTCCATAAATTCAGCAAGGGAGACATCAACGACCCCGATTTTCGCCGTCAGGTCATAGATATGTTGGTGAATTCTGTAACGGTATGGGATGAGCCTGATGGGTGGTATAAAATCACCTTAATTTACAATCTCACTTCTAAGAATACGAAAACATTTATGTGTTCGGATTTTGGACTAAATGGAGCACCAAACCCGAGGTTTTTACCTCGGGCTTTTTTTATCTATCGGCGAATATTTATGAAAATCATTTACCACAACATACGGCGCGATATGGAGATACTTCTTCACCATTTCAAGAGATGTGTGCCCCAATATGGTTTGGAGCGTGTATATATTTCCGCCGTTGTTTAAATACATCGTGGCGAAAGTGTGCCGCAACAGATGAGCATGGAGACGGGATATTCCCGTCTTTATCTTTAACTTGCGAAACAGGTCTTTGAGCGTGTCTTCTTACAAAAGAAATCGCCTCATAAAATTATCGATTATCGATAAAAATTATTGACAAACGATAATTTTTGTGTTATCATACTTTCGGAGGTGGAAATCATGAACCAAAAAACAAAAATCATCAAAACCGCAAAGATCTGCAAAAACATATCAAAGGCATTTTATATTTTAAACTGTATCGCCTGCACCGTATTTATCGCTCTCGCAATAATTCTTCCGAGCACAAATGCAATAAAATCGATTTCAAAAACCGAATGTGCAATTATTTTCGGAGTTCTTGCACTGTATGCCTTTTTCCTTATAGGTCTTTTGTGGAATGTTGAAAGTGCATTCAGAGAAACAGAAAAAAATCAAACTCCTTTTTGCGGCAGAGTTACACATTATTTAAAGAAAACATCCGTATTTATAATTCTCGTTTCGTTAATTCCCGCGTTGATAGGGTCTATCATATCTAACGCGCTCACACCCGAAAGCATTTTCGTATATCGCATAGAGCCCGTAGGCATCTGCTCCGGAATCGTTCTTTTATTGTTCGCAATGATATTTAATTACGGAAATGAATTGCAGCAAAAGGACGATGAGACACTATGATCATTTTAAACTTAGATAAAGTCATGAAAGAAAAAGGCGTAAAATTAAAAGATTTAGCTTCAAAAATAGAACTTACCGAGGCAAATCTTTCAAATATAAAGACGGGCAAAATATCAGCAATACGTTTTTCTACATTAAATGCGATATGCAGAGAACTGCAATGCCAACCCGCCGATATTTTACAATATACAGAAGATAAGTAAAATATATTTTCAAATGATAATAAAAAGCACGGCGTTGCCGTGCTTTTTTCTGTATGCATTGAATGTCGGGGCTATCCGCCCCCAAACCCCGACCAAAGGACTTTTCGTGAAAAGTCCTTTGGAATCTCAAAAGCTTTCGTCAAAATAAAGTAGCGTAGACGGTGGGAAAGTTTTGCGGATTTTTAAGGAGCTTTTTCAAAAGCTCCTTGAAGCAAGGTTTGGAACGCAGTTCCAACATTTCTGACAAATTAAAAAACGCGGCATTGCCGCGTTTTTTGCGTAATCATTGAATGTTGGGGCGTCTGCCCCAAACCCTGACACAAGAAACTTTTCGAGAAAAGTTTCTTGGAACTTTAAAAGCTTCACAAAAATAAAGTGGTTTAGTCGGTGCAGAGTTCTTTGGCACACCTTTCTACGAAAGAAAGGTGTGTTCTTTTGCCTGCTTTTCTTATAAGAAAAGTACGGTGCCGATTTCAAGAAGTTTTTGTTTTTCTTCCGCTCAAACCTTTACCATGGGAACAAGGCTCTTTTTTTCGTAAACGACATTCCCGTTTTCGGCGCGGCAAATTATCTTATCACCTGCGGAAATTTTTCCGCATATAAAATTCTCCGCAAATGTGTCTTCTACGAGCTTTTCCGTCACGCGGCGCGCCTCTCTTGCACCTGATTTTTTGTCAAAGCCTTTTTGCGCTATAAGCTCCCTCACGCTGTCATCAAATGATATATCAACGCCGAGCTTTTCCATTCTGGAAGCGGTCTCAAAAAGCATCTTATCCGTTATTTTTCTTATGCTTTCCGCATTCAGATGTTCAAATATCGCAATTTCGTCTATTCTTCCGAGAAATTCGGGGCGGAAATGGGATTTCAAAGCATTCATAACCGCATTTCTGTCGATATTCTTTTCACTTTCTTTTTCAAAATCTGCATTGAAACCCGTGAACTTTGTATGTTCGAGAAATTCCGCTCCGATATTCGATGTCATTATTATAACGGCATTTTTGAAAACCGCGCGCGTTCCTCTCGCATCCGTTAAAATTCCGTCGTCGAGTATCTGCAAAAACAGATTGAATATATCGGGGTGAGCTTTTTCTATCTCGTCGAAAAGCACGACAGAATACGGCGTTCTGCGTATTTTTTCGGTAAGTCCGCCTCCGTCCTCGTAGCCTACATAACCGGGAGGAGAACCTATCATTTTGGAAACGCTTCCCTTTTCCATATATTCGCTCATATCAAGGCGGATAAGTGCGTCTCTCGACCCGAAAAGTTCAAAAGCGAGCTCTCTTGCAAGCTCCGTTTTTCCGACTCCGGTAGGACCCAAGAATATAAATGAGCCCGTCGGTCTTGACGGATCGGAAAGACCGAGCCTGCCTCTTCTTACGGCGCGACAAACGGAGTCTATCGCGCTGTCCTGTCCGATTATCTTTTCTTTTAATTTTTTATCAAGGCTTAAAAGCTTGTTCTTCTCGTCCTCTTCGAGCTTCGACACGGGAATTTTCGTCCACATCGTGACGACCTCCGCTATATCGTCTGTCGTGAGAACATACGAAGTATCGTCCTTTCTGTTCTGCCATTTTAATTTTTCGGCTTCGTATTCCTCGCAGATCTTCGACGCCTTTTCTCTGTAAGAAGCCGCAAGAGAAAATTTTCTCACACGTATCGCCTCTTCTTTTTTATCGTTTATATCTTTCAGATTTTCGGAAAGCTCTCTCAACGTTTTCGGAGGGGTGAAGTTCAAAATCCGCTTTCTCGATGCCGCCTCGTCTATAAGGTCTATCGCTTTGTCCGGCAAAAATCTGTCAGTTATATATCTGGAAGAAAGGTCTACCGCGGCATTTATCGCTTCATCGGGTATTTTTATTTTGTGGTGGAGTTCGTATTTTTCGCTTATTCCTTTTATTATTTTTATCGTTTCTTCCCTGTTCGGTTCGTCGATAAAAACAGGCTGAAAACGCCTTTCGAGCGCGGGATCTTTTTCCATATGGCGCCTGTACTCCTCTATTGTAGTTGCGCCTATTATCTGAATTTCTCCCCTTGCAAGCGCGGGTTTCAATATATTCGCCGCGTCTACCGCGCCCTCTGCTGCGCCTGCGCCTATTATCGTGTGTATCTCATCTATAAAAAGGATTATATTTTTATTCCCGGAGACTTCGTTCATCACTTTTTTCATTCTGTCTTCGAATTCTCCGCGATATTTTGCTCCGGCTATCATAGCCCCTATATCAAGCATTATAACACTCTTGTCTATAAGCGTTTCTGGCACCTCTGACCTTGCTATCTTAATTGCCAGTCCCTCTACAACGGCGGTCTTTCCGACACCCGGCTCACCTATAAGACACGGATTGTTTTTCGTGCGGCGGGAAAGTATCTGTATAACTCTCTCCGTTTCGGTGTCTCTTCCTATCACGGGATCTATCATTCCCGCTCTTGCGCTCTCCGTCATGTCCTTGCCGAACTGCATTACGGCGGCAGTTCCTGCGGCGCGCCCCTTTTCTTTTGCGCGCGTACCGCTTATATCTCCGAGAAAAACGCAAATATCGTTTTGTATCTCCCCGGTGCTTGCGCCTTGCGAAATTATGAGTTTTACGGCAACGGATTCCTTTTCTGAAACAAGCGCCAGAAGAAGATGTTCCGTACCGATATAGGCTTGACCGTATTTTGCCGCTTCCAACGCGGAAGACTCTATAACTTTGCAAAGACGCGGAGTCATATCCCGTGCGTCAACGTCGCTTGTCTCACCCTTTCCCGATATCTCTTTTGCTATATCGAGCGTTCCCGCATAAGTTATATCATGAGATAAAAGTATTCCGCACGCAACGCTGCTGCTCTTTTTCAAAAGAGAAAGGAGCAGGTGCTCCGTTCCTATATAAGAATGTCCCAGTAGTTTTGCCTCGTCTGCGGACATATTCAAAACCTCCGAGGCAAGCTTTGTAAATCTGCTCTTCAAAAAACGTACCGCCTTTCCGAAAAAAACATATATTAACGATTATATTATCAAAGTTCTCTTTTTACTCATTCAAACATAAATTTTTTATGTTTGCTATAATGTAATATCGCCTAGCATTATCAGTTGGGTCTATCTGCCCCGAACCCTGACACAAAGGACTTTTCGTGAAAAGTCCTTTGGAATCTCAAAAGCTTCG
>UQXK01000061.1 GCA_900544985.1 uncultured Eubacteriales bacterium | reverse complement strand
AGAAACTTTTCGGGAAAAGTTTCTTGGAACTTCAAAAGCTTCGCCAAAATAAAGCGGTGTGTTCGGGCAAAGTTCTTTGGCTTACCTTTCTCCGAAAGAAAGGTAAGTCTTATAAGAAAGGTAAGTCTTTTTTTATTACTGCGACGGCGAAAACATATGATGAAAAAAGAAGCAATATAAAATTTATTCCGCTGTAAAAAAGTATGTATACAGATATCATCCAGACGATAAAAAGGCATATAAGAGAAACAGTGTACACGGCTTTTTGCGCGGTGCTTTCTTTAAATGACAATGAAAGCGCGCCGTAAAGAATATGATAGCCGTCAAAAGAGGGAAGCGGGATAAGATTCATTATTCCGAAAAGCGCGGAAAACATGGATACCTCGTATCCGAAAGCTCCTCCGTATTTATATCCTATAAACGCATACAAGAGACTGGAAAAAGGTCCTGCCGCGGCTATTGCTATTTCGTTTATATACGTTTTCGGCGGAGTGAAGCCGAGATTTATACCGAAAGAGGTGAGTGTCACCGATCTGCATTTTTGTCCTGCAAGATATGCGGCGACAAGGTGTGAAAGCTCGTGGACCGTCACCGATGAAAGAACAGCCGCGCGCTCATTTTTCCCGAATGCGAAAAACAAAAGAAAAAGTCCTGCCGGCGCGAACGGATTTATATAAAATGAAGGTCTTTTTTTCAAATTTTTGCCGCGTCCTCCTTTGTGAGAAATATATTTTTCAATATTACTGCGGTTATGGGGAGAAAGATCATTCCCACAACACCGAAAAATCTGTATCCCGCGTAAACGCATATGAGCGACAGCAGCGGATGGACACCGAGATTTTTTCCCATTATCTTCGGTTCGCTTATCTGCCTTATGAATGTAACTATCGTATACAGCGCCACAAGACCTATACCGAGAGAGAAATTTCCTTTTATAAATTCCATGACGGCGAAGGGAAGAAGGACAGTTCCGCTGCCGAATACGGGGAGTATATCAATAAATGCCGTTATAACGCCCATCAAAAGAGAATATTTTACTCCGATTATCAAAAATCCTATTGTGAGTTCAGCCGCCGTCATTAAAAATATTACAAGGCAGGCGCGCATATATTTTCCGACAGCTGTAAAATATGCTTTTTTTACGTTGTTCAGAAAAGAAAATGCTTTTTTTGAGAAAAAATTGCTTATATCATCGAAATCAAGGCAAAAATAGATACATGATAACACCATTGCGATAACGGAAAACAGTATAAGAGGAACTTTGGAAAATATTCCGCCTATAACGGCGGGGATTTTTGTGGTTATTCCCGATAATATGTTTTTTGACGCGTCGGTTATAAAATCCGATACGCTTTTGCGGAAATTTATCGCCGCGTCGTCGTTGCCCGTGATAAAGCGGGAAAGAAAGCTGTCCGTTTTTTCGGAAAATCCCATTATTTTGTCGAGTATTTCCTCTTTATTTTCCATTATTCCGGAAACGAACGAGGAAAGTTCTCCTATCAGCTTTGTGACGCATACGGATATCAGTACCGCGGTCAGCGTAAGCGCGAGAATGCCGAATAAAACAGAAAAGAATTTTACGCTTTTCTCTGTTTTCTTTGCCAGAAAAAGGGCGGGCTTCCTTACGGCGCACGCTATTATAAAGGCTATGATAAACGGCAGGAGCACGGGAAAAACAAACTTGAAAAACAGGAAAAATCCTATTATTCCAAGAACGGTGTACAAAAGGATATAAGATATTCTTTTATAAGGTTCCTTCGGTAAAAACTCCATAATTCCCTCGAATATTTTGACAAATAGTGAACTTTTATTCGTTTCCGTTGACAAAAACAAGCGTTTGTGATATCATTTATAATATGTAAAAAGAGGCTTATATATTCGGAGGATATTCTTTATAATGAAAAAGTTTATAGCTTTATTTTTGATAATCGCAGTTGTATTTGCCGTTGTTTCTTGCGGTAATAAAGAGGGAAATAAAACGACGGAGAGCACTGTCTCAACAAACCCGCCCGTCAATGTCGATCACAGCCTCGTTCCCGGAAAGTTTGAAACGGAGCCTGTTACTTCTGCCGGTGACAATGCGGTCGCTCTCAAAAAATATACGGACAATGTTACAGAACTCATAATTCCCGATACTTACGAGCTCGACGGCGTAACATATACTGTTATGAATGTCGGCATAGGGCTTGGATATGTTGTTCCCGAATATGATTACACTCTTCAAAAACTTGTAATATCGGGCGGAAAGACAAAGAGGATCTCGGATACGGCTTTTCAGCTCTGCGCATCTCTTGCAAGTGTTGAAATAGGAAACGGAGTCGAAACCATCGGAGAACTCGCATTTTTCGGATGCTCCGGCATGACAAAGCTCACGCTTCCCGATACGCTTAAATCTATTGGACCCGGTGCTTTTGAGGGAACTGCGATAACCGAAATTGTTATTCCGAGCAGCGTTGAGAGCATAGGAAACAACGCTTTTGCAAACTGCAAATCGCTTAAAAAAGTAACTCTTCCCGAGAAGTTCCATGATAACAACCAGCTTTTCGAGATATTCCTCAACAACTACAAGAGCATCGAATTTATTTTTGTTTGATATTGATTTTATGAACAACAACTCCTGCGGAATTTTCCGCGGGAGTTATTGTTTTGCTTGCAATATAAAAAACGCGGATTTCTCCGCGTTTTTTTGTGGGTATTATCAGTTGGGGCTGTCCGCCCCAAACCCGGACCAAAGGACTTTTCGTGAAAAGTCCTTTGGAATCTCAAAAGCTTTTGCCCAAATAAAGTGGTGTGGTTGGTGCGAAGTTCTTTGGCACACTTTCTCCGAAAGAAAGGTGTGTTCTTTGGCTTACCTTTCTTATAAGAAGGGTAAGTGGGCAAAAAAGTCATCTTTTCATATAATGATATAAAAAATATACGGAAGGTGATTTTTTGAATTTATATACGGTAAAAAGCGGAGATTCTCTTTTTTCGATTTCCATGGAATTCGGAGTTCCTGCGGGGCTTATTGCGGTGTGGAACGCTATAAGCCCGCCCTATATTCTTGTAGTGGGGCAGTGCCTTCTTATTTTGACACCGGAACGCCTTTATACCGCTGTACGGGGAGACACATACGCTTCTGTTGCGGAGAAAAACGGAATAACCGAAAGGGAGCTTTTTTCCAATAATCCGAATCTTTACGGCGGAGCGGCGATACTTTACGAAGGGCAGACCTTGGTTATTTCATTTGCGGAAAAACCGTCTTCGTCAATCAGAATGAACGGGTATGCTTATACCTACATTGAGCCGAGGATACTTTCATATTCTTTGCCGTATCTTTCGTATCTTACACCGTTTACATACGGATTCAGGGAGAACGGAAACCTTGTAAACTTAGACGACGAAGCGCTTATAGCGGCGGCGGAGGATTTCGGTGTAGCTCCGCTCATGCACCTTTCCACACTTACGGAGAACGGCAATTTTTCTTCCGAGCGCGCTTCCGTGCTTTTCCGTTCGCCTGCCGCTATGGAAAATCTTGCAAATAATATCGTCGCAACAATACAGCGAAAGGGTTACAGCGGACTTGATATAGATTTTGAATTTATCCCGTCGGAAAATGCCGCAGACTATGCGATGTTTATCGAAAGACTCCGTAATCTTTTAAATCCTCTTGGCTACCCTGTGATAGCGGCGCTTGCACCGAAGACATCTGCGGATCAAAGCGGCGTTCTCTATGAGGGGCATGACTATTCTCTGATAGGCGCTGCGGCAAATGCGGTGCTTATCATGACATACGAATGGGGTTATACATACGGTCCGCCCATGGCGGTGGCTCCGATACCGGCGGTGCGCCGCGTTCTCGATTACGCCGTGAGCGAGATTTCTCCGTCGAAAATATTTATGGG
Source organism: uncultured Eubacteriales bacterium (assembly GCA_900544985.1). Classification (GTDB taxonomy): domain Bacteria; phylum Bacillota; class Clostridia; order Oscillospirales; family CAG-272; genus UMGS731. The sequence continues at coordinate 4,084 of UQXK01000061.1, read as the reverse complement.
ACTTCCGAATTACGCTTACGATTGGATACTGCCGTATAAGCAGGGATACACAAGGGCTACTCTTATAGGCAACGACGAGGCGGTCGGAATAGCAAGACGATTCGGCGCGGAAATAAAATTCGACGAGACGGCAAAAACGCCGTATTTTAACTATTATCTCAACGGAAATACACACGAGGTATGGTTCGAAGATGTTCGGAGTATGCGCGAAAAATTTGCGCTTATAACGGAATACGGTTTTGCCGGAGGCGGATATTGGAACATGATGAGAAAATTCGATCAGGGATTTTTGCTGCAAAATGTTACATTTTCTCTCGATATGAGCCCGAAAGTGATATTCTGAAACGTTTTTTTGTGATTTGCATTTTCAAAAAATGTCCGAATTGTAAACGAATTATTATTGACATAAAGACGTTCTTAATGATATAATAAAAATAACCTAAATTGATGTCTGAAAAACAATTTTTATGTCGATTTTTCAATAAATAGCGCGATTTTTTGTTATATTTTTGAAATTTCTGCTATCGTAATTTGTTTTAAGGCATGTTATTGTCTATATGATTTTTGGAGGAAAAAATGAAGAAAACACTCAGAATTATCAGTCTTTTGATAGTAATTTCCATGATGCTTTTCGCTTTTGCATCGTGCGGAAAAACGCCGGCGTCCGAGAGAATCGAAACGGCTATGAAAAAAATGTCCGATTCTAAGGTTGTCGACAGTGATACTACCATGAAAATGGTTATGTCCATGCAGGGCATGACGATAGAAGTTCCTATGACAATGAAGATCAAAGGCGATATGCGCGACGAAAAAGCTCCCGCACTTTCCGTAGATATGGAAATGAGCATAATGGGCGAAAAAATGGAAGTCGGCATCTGCTATGTAGACGGTACCGCATATCTTAACATGATGGGTTCGAAGATCAAAACAAAGGCTTCCGATGCCGATCTCGAAGAGATTTTCGGATCTGCCGGCGTTGACGCCGACGTATCTCCCGAATTGTTCTTTGATTCCGAGATGATAAGCAAAGCTGAAATAACGGAAGAAAAAGACGGCTCTTTCACAGCGAAAGTAACTATTGACGGAAAAGAATATAAAGACGCTATCATGGAAGAAATCGGATCTCTTGTCGATTCTATCGGTGAAGAGGGCGATATAGAGATAGGCGATACAGTTGTCGTTATCGGAGTAGACAAGGACGACAATGTTGTTTCTTATTCCATGAAAATAAACCTCAAAATGAATATCGAAGGTATAGCTACCGACGCGACAGTAGATATGGATATGAAATTCAATGCTGTCGGTGATGATTTCAAAATAGGGGCTCCCGCAGACGCCGCTTCTTATATTGATTCGACCGAATTGGATTATTGATTGATTTTCTAAGCGAATAAATGAAAGGAAAAAGATTTCAAAGTAAAATTTGAAATCTTTTTCTGCTTATGTTACATATCATATAGGTCAAAAAACAAATCTTGATAAAAATACATTGTGATTTTCAGAAAGGAACATAAAGATGAAAAAAGCTGCCGGAATTATAAGCCTTTTGATAGTGCTTTCCATGATACTCCTGTCTTTTTCCGCGTGCGGGAAGAAAGTTCCGCTGTCGGAAAGATTAGACGAGGCCATGCAAAAAATCGTCGATTCAAAGGTGCTCGATTGTGAACTTACGGGTAAAGTGGTTATGTCTGCGGAGGGGATAACAATTGACGCTCCCCTGACCGCAAGTATAAAAACCGATATGCGCGACGAAAACAACCAGAAATCTTCAACGGATTTCAAACTCAGATTTATGGATCAGGATGTTTCGGTAAAAAGCTGTACCGTTGACGGAATGAATTATACCGAGGCAATGGGTATAAAGATAAAAAGTCCTGTTTCCGAGAACAGCGGAGAGAATTTTGAAGACCAGATTGGCATGAATCTTTCTGATTTTCAGAAAATTTTTACCGAAACATATAAAATAGAGAACGCCGAAATAAAAGAGGAGAAAGACGGCTCCTTCAAGGCAAAATTCGTTGTCGGTGCAGAGAGCGATATGTTAAAAACTCTTGCTTCTGCGTTTAAAGGTGTTTTGGGCAATGCCGACGCTGAAATAGGTGATGCCACTATCGAATTTAATATAGATAAAAATAACACTGTTGTTTCTGCATCCTTGAATATGTCTGTAAAAGTAAATATCGAAAACTTCAAGACGGATTATAGCATGACGCTTGATGCGGTTTACAATCCCGTCGGCGATGATTTCAAAATAGAAGCGCCTGCCGACGCTGATTCTTATGTTTATTCGTTTGATTCGTAATTTGTAATTCAGAATATTTTTCGGAAAGAGAACAGATATGAAAAAAGCAATCAGATTTATAAGCCTTTTAGTAATGATTTCCCTTGTGCTTTTATCTTTTTCCGCGTGCGGAAAGAAGAGCGTTCCCATACCCGAACGCTTGGAGACGGCGACAAGGAAAATTCTTGATTCGGACGCTGTTTATGTAAAAGCGGATATGAATTTGTGTGTGTCTATGCAGGGAATCAAGATGGATATACCGGTCACTTCCGAATCGAAGATGGATCTCAGGGACGAAAATGCGCCGGGATTCTACACCAACATAAAAGCGAGCTTTTTAAATGAGGAATTTATTTTAGAGGTATGCTATACAGACGATACGGCTTATCTTAATTCGAACGGCAACAAAGAGAAATACGAAGCGCCGTCCGCCGAGCTTAAAGAGCTTTTGAAAATCAGCGATTCCGATAAAGACGATTTTGTCTCTGAGCTTTTTGCCCCGGAGATAATGGAAAAAGCAGAGATAACAGAAGAAAAAGACGGCTCATTCAAAGTAAAATTTACCGAGGATCTTAAAGAATTAGTAGGCGATATAATAAAGGGAAACGAGGACCTTAAAGACGAGATCATGGATGAGATAGGTACCGATGTGGATTCCTTCCTCTCTGAATATGATGCCGAATTCGGTGAAATAATAACCGAATTGGTTGTAGATAAAGATGACAATATCGTTTCTTTATCCGTCGCTATGCAGATGAGCGTAAATACAGACAGCACTTCAAAGACGGATATTACTTTGACTGCCGATATTGTTTTTAATCCTATCGGCGATGATTTCAAAGTTGAAGTACCTGCCGACGCTGATTCTTATATGGATTCGTCAGACATAGACCGTATAAACGAAAGAATAGAAACGGCTATAAGCAAGCAGGTGAATTCCAAAACCGTTGATTCCGAAATAACGATGAAATCGGTCGAATACAGAGGCGATAATACTATCGAGGTTCCGCTGTTGATGACGGTCAAAACAGATTTTCGCAATGAAAACGCACCCGGGATTTTTGCCAATTTGAAGATGATGTCTTATGAAGAAAAACCCGAAATGGAAGCTTGCTATGTAGACGGAATGTTATACGGAAAAAAGTTTAATTTAAAAATCAAATCCAAGGCTTCCGAGGAAGAACTCTACGATTTTTTGGATATGTTCGGCTTGGATATAGATATTCCGAATAATATTTTTTTCGATTACGATATGATATCATTATCTGAAATCACGGAAAAAGAAGACGGCTCTTTGAATTTAAAGGTGACTGTTGACGGTGAGGATTACAGGGAATATATTATTGAGGCTCTTGATTATATGGTTGGGTATGCAGTTGAAACATACGATGTCGAATTCGGAGAAACGACTGTTGAATTAAAAATGGATAAGGACAACAATATTGTTTTTTATTCTATCAATATGGATATGGATGTCGGTGTGGAAGACTTTGAATTTTCCTGCAAAGAAGAAATGGAGATAATTTTCAATCCTATCGGCGATGATTTCAAAGTTGAAGTGCCCGCCGACGCTGATTCTTATATTGATTCGTCTATATCATGATGTGATTGTATTCGGTATGAAAGTTTTGCGGATTTTTAAGGAGCTTTTTCAAAAGCTCCTTAAAGAGGAGGTTTGGAACCGCAGTTCCAACATACATTGACAAAATTAAAAAAGCACGGCATTGCCGTGCTTTTTTGTGTGAGCATTATCAGTTGGGGCGTCTGCCCCAAACCCTGACACAAAGGACTTTTCGTGAAAAG
>UQXK01000060.1 GCA_900544985.1 uncultured Eubacteriales bacterium | reverse complement strand
ACCCCGACACAAAGGACTTTTCGTGAAAAGTCCTTTGGAATCCCAAAAGCTTCGCCAAAATAAATTGGTGTATTCGGTGGGAAATTCTTTTGCCTACTTTTCTTATAAGAAAAGTAGGTCAGGAAAGGACCTCATATTTTATAAGAGAAGTGTTGCCGGATTTTCCGTTCGTCTGTCCGCCCGTTATAACTATCGTGTCGCCCTTTGCGGCAAGACCGGAGCTTTTCGCAACTCTCGCGGCGTTGTAAAAGAGGACGTCGGTAGACTGGAATTCCTCTGTAAGCATAGGAATAACAGACCACGAAAGAGAAAGTTTTCTCCAAGCTTTCTCATCTGTCGTAAGACCTATTATCGGTTTCGGAGAACGGAAGCGCGATACCATGCGCGCAGTCTTTCCGCTTCGCGAGCAAGCGACAATGAGTTTTGCGTCAAGATCGACGGAAAGCGCGCAGGTCGCATGAGATATAGCGTCGATACAGTTCTTTATCTTAAATTCCGATGTACGGAATCTTGAAGTGTAGTCTATATCTGCCTCCGCCTGTTCCGCAATGCGAGCCATAGCGCGGACAGCCTCGACGGGATACATCCCCATAGCAGTCTCTCCCGAAAGCATTACGGCGCTCGTTCCGTCGTAAACGGCGTTTGCAACGTCGGATATCTCCGCACGCGTCGGACGCGGTTTTGTTATCATGGATTCGAGCATTTCCGTCGCGGTAATGACTCTTTTTCCTCTGTAACGGCATACGGTTATCATATGCTTTTGTATTGCGGGAAGCTGTTCAAACGGTATCTCGACTCCCATATCGCCTCTTGCCACCATTATACCGTCGCTCACGTCTATTATTTCTTCAATATTATCAACGCCCGAACGGTTTTCTATTTTCGCGATAAGATCTATATCGTTACTGCCGTTCGCGGCAAGAAATTCTCTTATTTTAAGAACGTCTTCTTTTACGGATACAAAAGAGCAGGCGATAAAATCGACATCGTTTTCTATGCCGAAGAGTATATCTTCTTTGTCCTTTTCTCCGAGATATTCCTGATGCATTATTCTGCCCGGGAAGCTCATGCTCTTTCTGTCGGAAAGTTCTCCTCCGATTACTACCTTAGTTATTATATCGGTATCCGTAGTGCTCTCTACCCTAAATTCGAGAAGTCCGTTGTTTAAAAGTATTGTATCCCCCGCGGAAAGCTCTTTTGCAAGTGCTTTGTAAGAAACGGAAACTCTCTTTTCGTTTCCGACGCACTCCTCGGATGTGAATACAAACGTGTCCCCGTCGGAAAGCATTATTTTTTTATTCTCAAAAGTGCCTATACGATACTCCGGTCCCTTTGTATCGAGCATTATCGCAACGGGCACGCCGAGTTTTTCGCGAACTCTCTTTACCGCGTCCATTCTCTTTTTGTGGTCCGCGTGTTCCCCGTGAGAGAAATTGAATCTTGCGACATTCATGCCCGCCTTTATCATTTTTTCGAGCGTTTCTTCGCTGTCGCAGGCAGGTCCCATAGTGCATATTATTTTTGTTTTCTTCATATTTTACACCCCGCTTTTATAAGCTTTTCTCTGTCATATCCGAGTTCTAAAACACACTTACTCTCTCTGACAAAAACAGAAAACAATCTATATAATAATATCATCATTTTTAATCAAAAATTTTTCCATGTTATATTTTACCACTATGTTTCAAAAATATCAATGTAAATTACGCATATACAGAAAGGCATTTTTTAAAGAATAATGGTCATTTTCAGCAAAACATATAAAAACCTTACACCGCGGCAAATCTGTAAAGAATCGCAATATTGACAAAAACGTTATTTAAAATATAATTATAAATGAAAGGCAAATTGCCTTGTTTATCATATTATATATAGGAGGGATTTTAAAATGACAAAGAAAATCACAAAAGCAGTAGCGCTCGTACTTGTATTTTCGCTCGTCTGCATAGCTCTCGCGTCCTGCGGTAAAACGCTTTCCGGTACATATTCCGCCACACTGGGTGGAGACGTTCTCGGCGTTCAAACAAGCTATAAATTCAGCGGCAGTAAAGTTACGATAACAGTCGGCGGTTCTGTGCTCGGCGCATCTACGGAAACATCTATCGAAGGCACGTATGAGATCACGGAAGAAGACGGCGCTCAGTTTATCACGCTCACATTCAAGAGCGGAGATGACGCTTCCAAATATTCCGGCAAGCACACGTTCGCTGAAAACAAAGACAATAAGACAATCACAATCGACGGCGTTGTTTACACAAAACAGTAAGGTTTAACCGAAAAGAAAAAACACGGCAATGCCGTGTTTTTTTGTGGGCGTTATCAGTTGGGGCTATCCGCCCCAAACCCCGACACAAGAAACTTTTCGAGAAAAGTCCTTTGGAATCTCAAAAGCTTCACCAAAATAAAGCGGTGTGTGCGGTGCGAAGTTCTTTAACACACCTTTCTTTCAAGAAAGGTAAGGAGTTTTTCGAAAAATCATTGTAACGGAAGTAAAAATGTAGTAGAATTATTAAAAAAGGTTTTTGAGGTGAAAACATTGCTTTCAAAAGTATACACGATGGGCGTTTTCGGCATAGACGGCTATATAGTAAGCGCGGAATGCAACATAAGGGATAAGCTACCATCATTTGAGATAGTAGGGCTTCCCGACGCCGCGATAAAAGAATCCAAGCAACGCATACGCTCTGCTTTTGAAAACAGCGGATACGAATTCCCCGACGCGGAAATAACGGTAAATCTCGCCACTGCCGACAAGAAAAAAGAGGGCTCTGCATTCGATCTTGCGATACTCACCGCAATAATGAAGAGCGCGGGTATAATCGACAAAGAGCTCGATACAGAGTCGATGTGCTTTTCGGGCGAGCTTTCTCTTTCGGGAGAGGTGCACGGCACAAACGGGTTTTTATCCATGTGTATAGCGGCGAGGGACGCAGGCAAAAAAGACGTTTTTGTTCCCTTGGACCGCGCGGCGGAATCATCCGTCGTGGACGGAATAAATATTTATCCCGTTTCCGATGTAAAAAGCCTTGTAGAGCACCTGAACGGTCAAAAAAGAATAGAACCCCTCAAAACAGACAAAAGCTTATTCGACTCGTCGAAAAACTATATCGGACTTGATTTCTGCGATGTAAAAGGGCAATTATTCGCAAAGAGAGCATTAGAGGTAGCATGTGCGGGAGGACATAATATACTTTTGATAGGACCTCCGGGAACAGGAAAAAGCATGCTCGCCAAAAGAATACCGACAATACTCCCCGAAATGACGTTTGAAGAATCTCTTGAAGCCACGAAAATCCACTCTGTTTCGGGCATGCTTCGTCCGGGAGTTTCTCTTATAACGGAACGACCGTTCCGCGCGCCGCACCACACGATGTCAAGCGCAGGGCTTGCGGGCGGCGGAAAAATACCCGTGCCCGGTGAAATCTCTCTTGCGCACTGCGGAGTGCTCTTTCTTGATGAGCTTCCAGAATTTTCGCGCGATTCCATGGAAGTGCTTCGCCAGCCGCTCGAAGACGGCAAAGTCACGATAACGAGAGTCGGCGGGAAAATAACATTTCCCTCTGATTTTATGCTCGTGTGCGCGATGAATCCGTGCAAATGCGGATACTTCGGACATCCCACGAAAAAATGCACCTGTTCTCCATCTGATATAAAAAAATACATGTCAAAAATAAGCGGACCTCTGCTCGACAGAATAGACATACAAATAGAAATGCCGCCGCTCACATACGGAGAACTTACAAATGATGAAAAATCCGAAAAAAGCGAGGACATAAGAAAAAGAGTAAACGAAGCAAGGCGTTTTGCGCTTTCCAGATACAAAGACGAAGAAAGAATATACTGCAACGCAGAATTATCTTCCTCACAAATACAAAAATATTGTAAAATGAACGAAAAAGCTTCTCTTCTTCTGCAAAAGGCGTACGACAGACTCGGTCTTTCCGCACGCGGATACGACAGAATATTAAGGGTGGCGCGCACGATAGCAGATCTTGACAAAAGCGATATAATAGAAGAAAAGCACGTCGCAGAAGCGGTAAGATTCCGCTCTCTGGACAGAAAATATTGGGGACAATGAGGTTTTTACATGAAATCGATAAGAGATATATACAAAATCGGCAGAGGTCCTTCGAGCTCTCATACAATGGGACCTCAAAAAGCATCTGTAATATTTAAAAGCGAGCACCCCGACGCCGCTCTTTATAAAGTGATCCTTTACGGTTCTCTTGCCAAAACAGGCAAAGGACATATGACGGACAAAGCGATAAAAGACGCACTTTATCCCACGAACACAGAAATAGTTTTCTGCACGGACAATATAGAGCTGCCGCACGAAAACACAATGGATTTTTATGCTTATGACAAAGCCGGAAAAAAGACGGGACATCTCAGAATAATGAGTATCGGCGGCGGAGACATTGAAATAGAGGGCGTTCCGCGCGATATGAAAAAGGAGATATATCCCGAAAATTCTTTTAGAGAGATAGCGGAATATTGCAAAAACAAAAATATCAGGCTCAGCGATTATGTCGAAGAAAAAGAGGGTGCTGATATATGGAACTACCTCTCCGAAGTGTACGACACAATGAGCCGTGCTATACACGAAGGACTTACGACGAGAGGAGTTCTCGAAGGCGGGCTCGGCGTAGAGCGAAAAGCCGCATTTTTATTCAACCAGAGACACATAGACGAAAGCAAAGCCACAAGAGAAACAAGAATAGTCTGCTCTTACGCCTTTGCCGTAAGCGAGCAGAACGCAGGCGGCGGAATTATAGTCACGGCCCCCACCTGCGGCGCGTCGGGCGTCGTTCCCGCCGTGCTAAAATATATGGAGCAGACACACGGATATCCGGAACATGATATATTGAAAGCGCTGGCTGTCGGCGGTCTTATAGGAAATCTTATAAAGCAGAATGCGTCGATAAGCGGTGCCGAATGCGGGTGCCAGGCGGAAATAGGCGCGGCTTGTTCCATGGCGGCGGCTTCCCTTGCGGAGCTTTTCGATATGGGTATGGATCAGATAGAATACGCCGCGGAAGTGGCGCTCGAACACCACCTCGGGCTTACGTGCGACCCTATCTGCGGTCTTGTACAGATACCTTGTATAGAAAGGAACGCCGTTGCCGCAATGCGCGCGATAAATGCCGTAACACTCGCGTCCTTCCTGACTTTCACAAGAAAAATATCATTCGACCTCATCGTGAAAACAATGTATGAAACAGGAAAAGATATGTCCGCAAGATATAGGGAAACCTCCGACGGCGGACTTGCAAAGCTCTACCTTTCCTGACCTACTTTTCTTGAAAGAAAAGGTAGGCAAAAGAACTTCCCTCAAATACACCAATTTATTTTAGCAAAGCTTTTGAGATTCCAAAGGACTTTTCCCGAAAAGTCCTTTGTGTCCGGGCTTGGGGCGGATAGCCCCAACTGATAATACACACGAAAAAACGCGGAGAAATCCGCGTTTTTTATTTTGTCGCCAACAGTCGGAACTGCCGTTCCAAACCTTGCTTTAAGGGACTTTTGAAAAAGTCCCTTAAAAATCCTCAAAACTTTCACACCGAATATACCACTTTATTGTAGCGAAGCTTTTGAAGTTCCAAGAAACTTTTCCCGAAAAGTTTCTTGTGTCCGGGTTTGGGGTGGACAGCCCCAACATTCAATGCACACAAAAAGCACGGCGTCGCCGTGCTTTTTATATTGTCAAAATATGTTGAAACTGCCGTTCCAAACTTTGCTTCAAGAGGCTTTTTGTAAAAAGCCTCTTGAAAATCCAAAAAACTTTCGATAAAGAATAAATTACTTATCTTCTTCAACGATATTGAAGCCCTTCATTATAAAGAGATTTTCAAGGCTTCTGCGGTAATCGCCGAATATTGTTATTCTATGCCACTGCGGCATCCATTTACGGAGAACGCTGTCGGCATTGCACTTTGCAACAAGTTTGCTACGGCAACCGTTATCTCCGCCGGCATTGCCCACAGATTCGGAAGAATGGATACTTGCCCAGCCTTCGGTATTGCTTATCTGGATAGTTGTAAGCTTTTCACCGGCAGGGAAAATAACCTGCACGGAAGCGCCCTTTTTATCTTCCGCATGGCTTCTTATATAATACTGGCAGGTCCTCGGATCGTCTTTGCCGAATACCTTTTTGCACGCTACACAGTGAGAATAAATTATCTGATCGGAAGATGTGTCTATGACAGGGTCGGAAACAAATCCGGGACGTTTTGCAAGATAAAGTGCTATCATTGAAGATATGGTAGAGTTTATATCCGCCTCGCATACGCCGATTTCTCCGTCGTTAGCCATCTGATGATGTGAAAGGCACGGATACATATGGCGATTGTTGCCGTATATATCATTATAAGAAAGTTCAAGACATGCTATCGTTACGGCGTCCGCGCCGACATCCGACATCATTTTCTTTACAGCATAATATATTTTAGCACTCTGTACGATCTCTTCTCTCGACGGTTCAAGCATATCTACGGCGTCTTTTATCCATTTGTCGGCAAGCACTTCCGCTTTGTCATCGGGAATTTCATCGTACACATTCATAAGGTCCGCCGCGGTCTTGTTTATAAAGGAGCAACCCCAAACTTTTGTAGCCGCTTCTTCCTCTTGTGTTTCGGCATTGTTCTTTATGACGAGTATTTTCGATTCCTTTATTTTCTTCATAACAGAGAAAATAGTAACGGCATCTGCTATATCGTTATAATTAAGAGAAGAAACCATTGCTACGGGGAATCCGCCTTCTCTTATTATAGAGCTTGTCTGTGAAAGCATAGTACCGCTTCCGCAATACGGAACGTCCGCAACAATGACAGGAATACCCGTTTTGGACTGCTCTATGTAAAATTTATCTATTTTAAGCCAGTTAGTCATAAGAAGAAGCAATATTCCGTCATATTTTTTTACGTCTTCCGCGTAATCGGCTTTTGCCATGTCAAGGCTCGTGTATTTGAAAATATCGAACTCGATATCCGGATTTTTCGCGAATACCGCATCCGTCACACGGGAAAGTTCTTTGTCGTAGTCGTAATTTATACACGGCCAGCCGGGGATATCTCTGCCCTTCATCTGAACGGCAATTTTAACTCTTGTTTTCATAATAAAACTCCTTGTAGGATTTATATTTAATATTTTTTCCGACGAGCAATTAAACGCTGTCAAATTATATTTTTATTTAATCATAAAATCATAAAAAATTCCATTGACAAAAACGTTTAAATATTGTACGATTACGTCATGGATATATCAAAATATATAAAAAACATAAAAATAAATTCATGCGGAATATCCGATTGCGATGCATCATGGAGCTGGGACACCGGAAAGAACGGATTTTGTGATTTCGACCTTTGGACCGTTCTGAGAGGAAACGGGAAAATACGAACAGAAAACAGAGGAGAGATAAAAGTCCAGAGCGGTTCTTCCCTTCTTTTGCTTCCGTATACTCATTATATAGGAGAGCACGATAAAGACGATCCGCTCCTTGTCGTAAACGTACACTTCTCTTTTGCGGAAAAATTTCAAAATGAAGAAAACACACCGTTTATATATCATAAAATATCCGACATAACTTATTTCCGCGATCTTCTGTATCGTGTACTGCGCTTGTATAATTCAGGAAATATTTCCCTTGCGGAAACAGTATTTTCAGCGGCAATGGTAGAATATATATCGCAGGACGACGTGAATACCGCCTCGAAATACGGTGCGGACAAACCCGAACTTATAAAGCGCATATGTGATACGGTAAACACAGAACCGTCGGGTAAGATTCTTCTTTCCGAGTTTGCAAAAGAATACGGATACTCTGCCGATTACCTCGGAAGAGTCTTTTCGGCGACAGTCGGAATATCTTTTTCCGAATACGTGACAAACGCAAGAATAAACAAAGGAAAATTTCTTCTCTGCTCTACCGGAATGAGCGTTGAAGAGATAGCGGAAGCTCTCGGATATTACGACACCTGTTATTTTATACATCAGTTCAAAAGATCCACGGGATATTCCCCCGGAAAGTACAGAAAAGAAAAAGCAAAATAACCCTACTTTTCTTATAAGAAAGGTGTGCCAAAGAACTTTACACCAACTAAACCACTTCATTCTGTGCAAAGCTTTTGAAGTTCCAAGAAACTTTTCCCGAAAAGTTTCTTGCGTCCGGGTTTGGGGTGGACAGCCCCGACTGACAATGCTCACAAAAAAACACGGCATCGCCGTGTTTTTTATTTTTCATAGTGTGTTGGAACTGCCGTTCCAAACCTTGCTTTAAGGGGCTTTTTACAAAAAGCCCCTTAAAAATCCGCAAAAACTTTCGCATCAACCACACCACTTTATTTTGGCGAAGCTTTTGAAGTTCCAAGAAACTTTTCTCGAAAA
>UQXK01000059.1 GCA_900544985.1 uncultured Eubacteriales bacterium | reverse complement strand
ATCAGGACGTCATACGTCGTATGAGAGAGCTGGGATTTTCTGACGCCGACGCCGCTTGACGCGTTGCCCTGCGGGTCGGAATCTATAAGGAGCGTTTTCTTGCCCAAAATCCCGAGAGCGGAGGCTATATTTATAGCGGAAGTCGTTTTTCCGACGCCGCCCTTTTGGTTTGTAAAAGCGATAGTTTTAGCCATTTGTGACGCCTCCTCTTGTTTGTTTTTGAATGTTTATGGAAAAAATCGGCAATATATGATTTTTATGCCTGAAATTTATAAGTGGGAAAGATATAAAAGCCGCCTCCCCGGGCGGAACATAATATTGAAAGTCAATATATAAAAGTTATATTAAATATTATATCATTACGGCACTTCAAAGTCAATCAATATAATGAAAAACAGCTCTTTTTTTACAAAAATAAGATGTTCCACGTGGAACATCTCGCTATATATGCTTGAAAGCTTTAATTTAAGAGCGGAAATACGCCGCGCTTTGCAAGAAATAATTTTTTGCGGTGCTACACAACGAGCACCGATGTTTTCTGCATTGAGCACCGATGTTTTGATAAAGACTTTATCTTTTCCCTTTGCAAATATGTCGTTTTTTGAATCTGTCACTTTTAAAAAGAAAAAGAACACGGTTTTTCGTGTTCTTCTGTGTATGTGATATTTTCGTCGTGCCTTAAAACACGGAACGCTTTTGTGTAGCTTCCATGAGTTTTATTTTGTTGTTCCACGTGGAACGTTTTCTCCGTCTTTCGGAACGATGAGCGTCAAAACCGTCGAGACGTCGTTTTCTTTTGTGGTGAATCCGATATCCATTCCTCCCTCGCGCATCGTTTCCACGGCGTGATTGATGGAGTTTAACAGAAAACCGGAATTTTTTATCTCGAATTTTACTTTTTTCTTGGATTGATACGGCGAAAGACTTTTGTCTATAAGCGCACATATCCCTTGCGGATCCTTGCCGCCGACGAGCGCGTTTATAAATATCTCTCTTGTTTTTTTGTCGGCGGAGGCGAGTTTTATTGCCGTGCTTTTGGAAACGCCGACGTCAAGCAGGAGATTTTGCTCATCAGAGGAAAAAATGAGCAGGGATAACAAGGATTTTACATTCTCCCGCGAGACGCCGGCGGCACCTGCGATTGTTTCTTCCGTGTACAGATTGCGGCAGATTGCTTCCCTTATGAGCCTTGCCTGCTCGAAATAGTTTCTCGGCGGCATAATGAGCTCGCTTTCGGCATCCTTTTGTTTTCTGGGAAGAATAATTGTACACGGAACTTTTTCTATATGAGCGAGCAGACACGCACGAAATCTTTTTTCTCCCGAAAGTATGCGGTATCTTTCTCTCTTTGCCGGTTTTGACGGGGCGACGGTGAGCGGATTTTTCAGTCCGTTTGACAAAATATCTATCGCGAGCTTTGCAAGCTCGTCCTCCGGATATCTTTTTGGAGGTTTCTCGGGATCGGGAAAAATTTCCGATACTTTTACCGTTTTGACGACGGCGTCGGCAAGCCCGTCCATTACCTGAACTCTTTTTTCTGATATCGTTTTCGGAAATTCTCCTGTCGAGAAAAAATATTCCTCTTCCATGATGTTTTACCTCCCGAGGGACTTTTTGCGATATGCGGCAAATGTTTTTGCTGAAAACACCTCGCGTGCTCGCGTGTGTTTGCCTGATAGATCGGTTATATAATATCATGGAAGATTTTTAAAATCGCGTGAAAAACGCCGTCGCGTTTTGAAAAGAAAATGTATATATATGGTTAAAATCGTGCTTTTCTTTGCTTTTTATCACGATGTGACGATTTTTGAAACACAAAAACGGAAACAGAAAAACTTTTTCCGCAAAAATGGTTTTTTGCGTTAATACACTTCTGTAAATGCTTTTGCTGATTTTATAAATAAACCACTTTGCGGGAAGGAGAAAAGATTTTGTTATATAAAAAAAGCCGTCGGATTTTTCGACGGCTTAAAGCTTTTTGTTCTATTGAAATATATCATTCAGACTTTGCTGTTTTGCTTTTGCGGTTAAGGAAAAGCTTATACGGCGAGAGAATTGGATCGCGCGTCACACTTTTATTTGCAGAGCCTTGATATTGCCTCTGCGAAAATCAGTGTGTTTTTGCGGAAACTCAGCGTGGAGAAACACTCTCCCGCGCCGTGCATATTGTTCTTTTCTCCCGGAAATTCGGCTCCGAAAGCAACTCCGCCGTCTATCTCGTGGACATAGGTGCCTCCGCCGACGGCTATCGGTGCGCCGAGAAATCCCGTAGCTTCGCGGTATACGGAAAGAAGCGTCTCGACAAATTCCGTGTCCGCGTCTACCTTGTGCGGCTCTACGCCGTTTATTTCCGTGAGCGTTATCCCGCGGAATTTGAGCGCCGTATCAAATTTTGCTTTGATATTTTCGAGATTATCCGAAACCGGGAAACGACAATCGAATTTTCCTTTTATCTCTCCGTCGGAATAATCGAGTATGCTGAAAACAGCCGTAAGAATGCCGGATTCTTCATCTTTTTCGTCTATTCCGAGAGTTGCGCCCTCTCCGTCGCCGTAGGCGAAAGATTTTGCTATGCGTTCGAACGCGCTCGACGTTTCGTCGTCTGTATCCAGAAGCGAAAGAAATTCGCAAAGTCCTGCAACGGCATTGTTTCCGAGGTGCGGAGTTGAGGCGTGTGCGCCCGTTCCTTTTACCAGAACGTTTACCGTGTCGTCGTCGTTTTTCGAAAACTCAAACGAAAGCTTCGGGAATTTTGCGGCAAACGGTTGAAGCTCTGACGGCTTGAATCCTTTTACCATTGCCGACGCAAGCTCCGGAACGGCGTTTATTACGGTGCCGCCCGAGGCTTTCAATATGGTTTTTTCACCGACGGATTCCGCCGATGTCTTGAATGCGCCGCGTATCATTCCCTTTTCTATGTTTATAAGGGGATATTCCGCGTCGGGAGTGAAAACTCTCGGCGGAAGCGCTTCTTTTTTCTTGTAATATGCGAGGTCGGAAGAGCCGTTTTCTTCGTCTGTGCCGACGATGAAGCGGACGTTTTGCGTTACGGGAATCTTGCATTCGCGAATGGCGCGCATTGCGTATAAAACGGCGATGGCGGGACCTTTGTTGTCTATTACTCCTCTGCCGTACATTTTTCCTCCGCTTGTCATCATTGAAAACGGCGGGCTTTTCCAGCCCGTTCCCGCGGGAACGACGTCGAGGTGACAGAGAACGGCGAGCGTCGTGGGTAGTGTGGGATCGAGATCTATCGTCCCCACATAATTTTCGTGATTTTGAGTGTGAAAACCGTATTTTTCGGCAAGAGCGAGCATTGTTTCGAGCGCTTTTGCGGGACCTTCACCGAAGGGCTTGCCCGGAAGCGGTTCTCCTTTTACGCTCGGAATGGAGACAAGGGCTGAAAGATCTCTTGTCATTTCGGAAAAATGCTGCTCTATAAATTGGCGGAATTTTGCCTGCATGTATTTCCTCCTTTGTTATTTTACCTTTGTGTATATCTTTTTGTTGTTCTGAGTTGCGTTTTTTATTGCGTCGATGACTGCTTTTGTGTCTTCTTCGGAAGAAAAAGCGCTTTTGTCGACCAAAAAAGCCTGCGCTTTATCTATGAATATATATATCGCGTCCTTGGCGTCATATACTTTATAAAATGATGTGTACTTTATGGTTTCGGAAGATGTTGCTTTTTCGGATGTGAGCTTTATGGTAAGCGCGTCATCGGTGAAAGTGTACTCCAAGACCATTCCTTTGAGAAACGTCTTTTTATAGTTTATCAGCGGAAATACCGTTTTCATCAGTATCAGCGTTACGAGCATTGCGGCAAGCATAAATCCCAAAAGCATATTCATCTGTGAATTTTCCTTGTTTGAGAGAACAAACAGAAACACCGCCACCGCCGCCATCAGTCCTTCGATTATATAATCGAAAACGGGCGATTTTTTTACAAGGCGGGAGTAAAAGCGCTGAAACGATACGAAAAGCTTTTTTTCTATCGTTGTCGAGTTTTTTATTTCCATAATATTATACTCCGTAACTTTAAAATGTTTAAAAATAAAAAGCAGACTTTAAAACAGATGTTTATAAGAGAATCATGCGGATTTTGCGCGTTTTCTGACACGCCATACATTTGGGGGAATCCGCTGCGGGCTTCCCTTGCCTGCTTTTTTAGAGGGATCAAAGCTCTTTGGGCGTGCCGTCTGAATTGAAGAGAGGTAAATATGAAAGGTATTTTATATCATCGCGGTATTTTGCGTCGCCCTCTGCGAGTATCGCCATTTTGCCGACGATATTTCCTCCTGCCTGTTTTACGAGCTTTTCTACGGCGCGAAGCGATTCGCCTGTGCTTATGACGTCATCGATTATGAGGACTCTTTTGCCGCGCATTGCCTCTGCGTCTTTTCCGTCTATATAAAGCATCTGCTTTTTTGCGGTGGTTATAGAGTTGACCTCACAGGAAAAAATGTTGCTCATATAGAGTTTGGGCGCTTTTCTTGCGATAAGATAGGTGTTTTCTCCGGATTGTCTTGCCATTTCGAAAAGAAGCGGGATTCCCTTGCTTTCCGCCGTTATCATTATGTCGTGTTCCGGCGCGATTTTGAGAAGCTCTCTCGCGCTGGCGGAGGTGAGCTCTACGTCTCCGAATATTACGAAAGCCGCGATGGAAAGCTCGTCGGATACGGGACAAATCGGAAGGACTCTTTTCAGTCCGGCAACATCGAGTGTGTATGTGTTCTGCATAAAAAGTACAGCTCCTTTTTTTGTAATGTATTTGTTTTTTTGATGGGATAAAAACGTGGTGGCTTTGCCGCGTTTTGCCGATTGAAACCTACGCGTAGAATTTTGTTTTTCGGCTTTTTGCGTTGGCGCGATTCCCGTCGGAAGCCGCACCGCGTTACAGCCTTTTTTGCAATGTTTGCGGTAGGTTATAATATAATATTAGAATAAAAAACACAAAAAGTCAATTCTATTGAATGTGGAAATGGTGAAATTTTGCAAAAAAACAAAAAATATTGAAAAATCTGGACAAAAATGTTAATTTTTTGTGTATAACGTATTGATTTTTTTGGAAACTTGTTTTATAATAATGCCATAAAATTGTTTTTCGGTATAATTGAGGAAAAAACGGTTCCCCGAGTCTCTACCGGGCTTGCCTTAAAGCCCGACTACCGCAAGACCTATGTCGGCCTGCTTAGTAAAGCGGGAGGGACAAGCGTTGTTGCAATTCGGGGCGCGGGAAAAACGCGCTCTTTTATTTTTCCGAAGGCAATTTTTTTATTTTATTTCGGAGGGAAAAATGGATAAGTTTTTTAAAATTTCCGAGCGCAAATCGACTGTTTCCACAGAGATCATCGCCGGACTTACGACATTCTTTGCCATGGCGTATATCATTATAGTAAACCCCTCACAGCTTTCCGGTGCGAGTGAAGGTCCTATCTGGAATGCGGTTTATGTGGCAACGATTATTGCATCTGTGATAGGCACACTTCTTTATGCCATTTACGCAAAGCTTCCTTATGCGCAGGCGTGCGGCATGGGACTCAACTCTTTCTTCTTTGTTTCCTTTGTACTTCCTCAGGTTGTATCGGGAAAGAACCCTGTTGACGGGTATCAGGCAGGACTTGTTATAGTTCTTATATCCGGTCTTGTATTCCTTATTCTTTCTGTAACAGGCGCAAGAGCTTACATTGCAAAAGCTATGCCTGACTGCATTAAGAAATCGATTCCCGCAGGTATCGGTCTGTTTATAGCATTCATCGGTTTCCAGAATGTACATATCATTGAAGCTAACCAGTACACTCTCGTTCAGTTCGTAAAGATAAACGGCGCAAAATGGGCAGACATCGCTCCTGCGATAATCGCTCTTCTCGGCTTTATAATTATTGCCATACTTGCAAAACTTAATGTAAAAGGCGCTGTTCTCATAGGAATTCTCGCAACAACCGTTATATATTATCTTGCAACATGGCAGCTCCCCGCGTTCGAAGTAAAAGAACTCGGCGGTCAGATAGCTCAGTCCTTCAAGGATTTCGGCGAAATAGGTATTTCCGCTATATTCAAAGGTTCTTCCTGGAAGAACGCTTTCAGCCCCGAACTTATCGGCGGCGTATTCAGCGCAATAATGCTTATCGTAACATTCTGCCTTGTAGATATGTTCGATACAATAGGCACACTTTACGGCACCGCTTCCGAGGCGGGAATGCTTGACGAAAACGGCGACCCCATCGATATAGACAAAGCTATGACTTGCGACTCTGTCGCAACTGTTGCAGGCGCTGTATGCGGTACATCTACGGTAACAACTTTCGTAGAGAGCGCTTCCGGCGTTGCCGCAGGCGGCAGAACCGGTCTTGCAAGCGTAGTTACGGCTATTTGCTTTGCAATCTGCCTCTTCCTTTCACCTTTTGCAAGCATCATTCCCTCTGCGGCTACGGCTCCGGCGCTTATATATGTCGGCGTTCTTATGCTTAAAAACTTCGGCAAGGTCGATATGAGCGATCTCCGCAATGCGGTTCCCGCATTCCTCACGCTCGTTATGATGCCCCTTACTTATTCCATAGCTAACGGTATCGGTATCGGTTCCATAGCTTATGTTATAATCACTCTTTGCACAGGCAACTACAAGAAGAAAGATATCCCCGTTACGATAATCGCTCTTCTCTTCGTTGCAAAATTCATCTTCGGAACGATTTAAGTTTCGTCTTAAAACAGCATAAAGGCGTTCGGCAATAGCCGGGCGCTTTTTTATGTGTGTTGGAATCTCAAAAGCTTTTCCAAAATAAAGTGGTGTAGTCGGCGGGAAATTCTTTGGCTTACCTTTCTTGTAAGAAAGGTAAGTTGGGGCGTCCGCCCCAAACCCCTGACAAAGAAACTTTTCGTGAAAAGTTTCTTTGAACTTCAAAAGCTTTTCCAAAATAAATTGGTGCGGTCGGCATGAAATTCTTTGGCTTACCTTTCTTATAAGAAAGGTAAGTGATTTTGATAGAATAAACCTTTCCGTTTGCCGAAAAAACGAGTTTTCGCGCTTTTTCTACTCTTGTGTCGACAAGCACTTTTGCTCAAAAGTCTTTTTTCTTGTCTTGTGTTCTTGACTTATTTGTTTATATAATTTATAATATTAGAGTATGGAGATATTTTGATAGAAGTATCATTTTATACATAAATTTTCAAAAACAAAGGACAAGGAGGTGTCAAAGAACTTTGAAATGGGAAATTATAATACCTGTTATCGCCGCAATAGTTGCTCTTGTTATAGGAATTTTGATAGGTTACTTTATGAGAAAAAAGACAGCGGAAGCAAAGATAAATTCCGCGGAAGCTCACGCGAAAAAGATAGTCGATGAAGCTACGGCTCTTGCCGAGACGAAAAAGAAAGAGATGATAGTTGAGGCGAAAGAGGAAATTCTAAAAGTCAAAACCGAGGCGGAACGCGAAAATAAAGAGCGCCGCCAAGAAATAATAAGACTCGAAAACAGAGCTTTGGCAAAAGAAGAAGCGCTTGACAGAAAACTCGAAAACTATGAGAGGCGCGAAGAACAACTATCCCAGAAGATTAAAGACTGCGAAATACTCGGTGAAGAGTGGCAGATAAAGCTCGATAAGGCACAGGAAAAACTCGAAGAAATATCAGGTTACACGGCAGAACGCGCAAAAGCGGAGCTTGTTTCTCAGATAGAGGATGCGGCGCGCCACGAGGCGGCTGTAAAGCTCTTGCAGATAGAAAACGAACTGCGCGACGATGCAGAGGAAAAGGCGAGAAACATAATTTCTCTCGCGATACAAAGACTTGCGTCGGACCAGGTGTCCGAAACGACGGTTTCAGTTGTTCCCCTTCCTTCCGATGAAATGAAAGGCAGAATAATCGGACGCGAGGGACGCAATATCCACAAGATAGAAACACTTACAGGCGTCGACCTTATAATCGACGATACGCCGGAGGCTATAACGCTTTCGTGCTTTGATCCGATACGCCGCGAGATAGCAAGACTTACGCTTGAAAAACTTATCTCCGACGGACGCATACATCCTACGCGCATAGAGGAAACGGTTGAAAAATCCCGCCGCGAAGTGGAAGCTACAATGAAGCGCGCGGGCGAAGAAGCGGCTCTCTCTACCGGTGTAAACGGACTCAATCCAGATCTTGTCAGATTCTTGGGCAGACTTAAATACCGTACAAGCTACGGACAGAATGTTCTCAGTCATTCTGTCGAGGTCGCTTATCTTGCCGGTATGATGGCGACGGAGCTCGGACTCGATCCTACGCTTGCAAAACGCGCGGGACTTCTCCATGACATAGGCAAATCGCTTACGCAGGAAGTCGAAGGCTCTCACGTACAGCTCGGCGTTGAAATAGCGCGTAAATTCAAAGAGAATAAAGAAGTCGTTCATGCAATAGAGGCTCACCACGGAGATGTTGAACCGAAAACCATTACCGCTGTGCTTGTTGCGGCGGCGGATGCTATATCCGCGGCTCGTCCCGGAGCACGCAGAGAAGATCTCGATAACTATATCAAGAGACTTCAAAAACTTGAAGAGATATCGAATAGCTTCCCCGGCGTTGAAAAATCTTACGCTATACAGGCGGGACGCGAGATCCGCATAATGGTCAAGCCCGAACACGTAAACGATGATCAGATGATCGTTGTTGCACGCGAGATCGTTGCGAGAATCGAGGCGGAACTCGAATATCCCGGTCAGATAAAGGTCAATGTCATACGCGAAAGCCGCGCTGTCGACTACGCAAAATAACACACCTTTCTTTCGGAGAAATGTGTGCCACCTACTTTTCTTATAAGAAAAGTAGGCAAAAGAATTTCCCACCGAATACACCCATTTGTTTTGGCGAAAGCTTTTGAGATTCCAAAGGACTTTTCACGAAAAGTCCTTTGTGT
>UQXK01000058.1 GCA_900544985.1 uncultured Eubacteriales bacterium | reverse complement strand
CTGCCGACGCAATGGTAAAGGCGGCTAACGTCGTTCTTATCGGAAGCGAAAAGATCGGTTCCGGACTCGTAAGCGTTATGGTTCGCGGAGATGTCGGCGCGGTTAAATCTGCTGTTGAAGCAGGCGGCGCTGCTGCTCAGAAGCTCGGCGAAGTCGTAGCCGTTCACGTAATTCCTCGTCCTCATACGGACGTTGAAAAGCTTCTTCCGAAGCTTGGTTGATTTTCGACCTGTACGTAAAAATTTTATACGGTATCGGGATTTTTCCCGATACCGTCCCCACGGGGAATTTTATATGTAATGTCCGTGCTTTGGAGCGAATAAAAGCGAAAATGTTTTTAATCGGTGCAGAGCACAGAAAAAGGCGCTTGTTTAATGGAGATTTTAATACAGAGCGCAAGTCAAATAAAGTCAAAGAAATAAAAAGGAGCCGTAATTATGGAAATTTCATCTGCGCAGATAGCTGCGATAGTAAAAAAGGTCATATCGGGAATGGAAAATGCCGAAAGCACGGGGGACGTTCCGATAGGCGTTTCCAACAGACACGTACATCTTACACGCGAGCATCTCGATATTCTTTTCGGTAAAGATTATGAGCTTACAAAGGCGAAAGACCTTTCTCAGCCCGGTCAGTTTGCTGCAAATGAAACGGTTACTATAATAGGTCCGTCGCTTCGTCCGATAGAAAAAGTAAGGGTTTTGGGACCGCTTCGTAAAGCTTCCCAGGTCGAAATATCAATGACCGATTCTTATGTGTTGAAAGTCAAACCGCCCGTAAGAGAGTCCGGAAATATCGCAGGCTCCTCTCCCATAACGCTCGTCGGACCGAAAGGCGTCGTAACGCTTTCGGAGGGTTGCATAATAGCGAACAGACATATACATATGTCACCCGCAGACGCAGAGCGTTACGGGATAAAAGACGGAGATACTGTAAACGTCTCCGTTCTCGGAAAAGGCAAGAGAACGCTTTGGTACGATGTACAGATAAGAGTAAACAAGGATTTTGTTCTCGAAATGCACGTCGATACCGATGACGCAAACGCTGCGGGAATCGGCAACGGAAGCCTTGTTTCGATAGTAAAAGAATAAATCTTCGGGAGATATAAAATGTTAAAGGGAATAGTTATAGGCAATATCGTTTCCACAAGAAAACAGGAATCTCTTGTCGGAAGCAAATTCCTTGAAGTAAAAATAATAGAGAACGGCAAAGATACCGATAAATACATAATCGCGGTCGACAGCGTGGGAGCCGGGATCGGAGAGACCGTACTTATAACGACGGGAAGCGGCGCGCGTCTTGCGCTTCGCAATCAGTTTGAGCCTGTCGACGCGGTAATAGTCGGAATAGTAGACGAAAAACAGTAATTAAGGTAAAGAAATATGTCTGATGTAAAAAAGAACATTATTTCATCGGAGGAAAATTATCCTCTGTATAAAAAACCCGCTCCTGCTCCCGATATGCATGACGGCATACTTCGTATGACGGCGTCGTGTACGGAATTCAAGGAGAGTGTGAAATCCGCCGGGATTCTCGGCGCGGGCGGCGCGGGCTTTCCTTCCTATGCGAAAATAGCGGACGGTGTGGACACGCTTCTTGTAAACGGGGCGGAATGCGAATCGCTTCTTTATACGGATCTTACAATACTCAAAACCGAGCTTCGCAAGATAGTGGAGGGCGTTGACACGATCGTCGAGAATACAAAAGCTTCCCGCGGTCTTATCTGCATAAAAGAGCATACGGCAAAAACGCTCGGACTTTTTGACGGGCAGAAGCTCTCTTCTTCTGCAAGCATTAAAATTCTTCCGAATGTATATCCCATGGGCGACGAGATAAGTCTCATTTACGAGGCGACGGGACGTCAGGTAAAAGCCGGTGCACTTCCTATCTCCGTAGGTATCATCGTTTACAATGTTGAGACCGTTTTGAATATACGCGAAGCGGTAAGGCACAGAATAGCCGTCACGCACAAGTGGCTGACGATAGGCGGAAACATTGAAAAAAGCTATGTTGTACGCGTTCCCGTAGGAACGTATGTAAAAGAGCTTTTCGAAAAGCTCGGAATATCCGTTCCCGATGACAATGTCGTTATAGACGGCGGTCCCGCAATGGGAAAGATAATAGATCCCGATAATGCCGCTGTTACAAAGACGACAAAGGGACTCCTCATACTTCCGGAAAAACTTCCGATAATAATGTCCAAGATGACGAGCCTTGAAACTCAGCTTCGCCGCGGTTCTTCCGCGTGCTGTCAGTGTACGCGCTGTACGGACCTTTGTCCCAGACACGAGCTCGGATATCCGCTCGAACCGCACAAGCTTGTGAGAATTGCGCAGGGAGCCGAAAATGTGGATCCCAAGATCTTCGCTACGGCGACGCTTTGCTGCGGTTGCGGAATATGCGAGCACGCGGCGTGCGGTCAGGGACTTTCTCCGCGCGCGATGATAGTAAAATTGAAATCGGAGCTTTCAAAAACAAAGACGAGATATATTTCCGACGAACCGATAAACGCACGCGATACGCGCGAATACCGCATGATATCGAGCGAGCGCTGGAAATCGATAATAGGCGTTTCGAATTTTGATAAGAAAGCAGAATTTGTAAATAAGGATTTTTCGCCTTCCAAGGTAGAGATATCACTGAAATCCCATATAGGCGCGCCTTCCGTTGCTATCGTAAATATAGGGGACAAAGTCTCTCTCGGAGAAAAGATAGCGGAAGCGGGAAGCGGTCTTTCTCTTCCGCAGTACGCGTCGATAGACGGAGTCTGCACATATGCGGACGACGCAAAAATCATAATAGAAAGGGTCATGAATTAAGATGTATCAGGCGGTAGGTATAATAGAATTAAAAAGTATAGCCAAGGGTGTAGAGGCTTGCGACGCCGCTCTGAAAAGCGCGGGTATAAAGCTTGTAAGCGCGCATCCGTCGTGCCCCGGAAAATATGAGATAATAGTAACGGGAGCTATCGCGGACGTCGATGCCGCGATCTCTCATGTAAAATCGAGATTTGACGGAAATATAATCGATTCATCCGTAATGGGAAGAATCGACGAGCAGGTCATAACGGCTCTGTTCGGAACGGAGCCGACGGAAAAGCGCGGCTCTCTCGGCGTAATAGAAACTTATTCTGCGGCAAGCGCGATAAAAGCCGCCGATATCGCCGTTAAAACGGCGAAAGTTTCGGTATTCGACCTCAGACTTTCCCGCGGAATGGGCGGAAAAGGACTTGTTATGGTAACGGGAGACGTCGGAGACGTTACGGCGGCTGTCGAAGCGGGCGCTTCATATGCCGCAGACAGCGGACTTCTCTCCAACAAGTCCGTGATAGCGGCTCCTCACAAAGAACTTTGGGAGCAGATATAATTTTTGCACCGTGTACGATTATTGAAACGACACGATATCGGTGCTGTTAAAATAAGATATCTTTCCCATAATACATGCTATTGATTCCAATCATCTTTTTGGCGGACGATTTATCGCCGAAACATCGGGAAAATGGCTATTTCCTTATTGAATATTGTTTACATAATGTGGATTATTTTATCTAAACTTCTTTATTGACAGTAAAAACGAAGGAGAGCGGAAAAATGGAAAATATAAAATTCGTGATTGAAAAAAGCGCGCGCATAGATAAGCTTGTTTCAAATCTTTATGCGAAAATGCCGGAGATAGAGGCAGACCGAGGCGTGCTTGTAACCGAAAGCTATAAAGCGACGGAAAATCTTCCCCTTATAAAGAGACGCTCCGCCGCGTTCAGACATATACTCGAAAATATTCCGATAACGATACGCGAGGGAGAGCTCATCGTCGGCAGCACATCGCTTGCTCCGCGCGGCTGTCAGGTTTTCCCCGAATATTCTTACGAGTGGCTCGAAGCCGAATTCGACACGGTCGAAAAGCGCGAAGCCGATCCTTTCTATATCTCGGAAGAGACGAAAAAACGTCTTCGCGAGGTCTATCCGTACTGGAAGGGAAAGACCGTCTCCGATCTTGCCAAGGAAAATATGGCGCCGGAGGCTTATGCCGCGTTTACCGTACACGATATGTTCACGCCCGGAAATTATTTCTATAACGGCGTAGGGCATATATGCGTCCATTATGATAAGGTCATAAACGGCGGATATGAATCCATTATTGAAGAAGCGAAAGAAGCGCTCTCAAATGTTCGTGTTTCCGAGGCGGATTATGTTTCGCGCAGAAACTTCCTCGAAGCTGTTATAGAGAGCTGTGAAGCGGTAATAGAGTACGCTCACCGTTATTCCACGCTCGCGCTCACTATGGCGGAAAAAGAGCATGATCTTTCGCGCCGCGCAGAGCTTATGAGAATATCCGACGTATGCGCTCACGTTCCCGAAAAGGGCGCGAGAAACTTCTATGAGGCGTGCCAGGCGTTCTGGTTCGTTCAGATGCTTTTGCAGACCGAATCGAGCGGACACTCCATATCCCCCGGAAGATTCGACCAATATATGTATCCTTTCTATGAAAAGGACAGAGCGTGCGGCGCTATTACCGTCGAGGAAGCGCAGGAGCTTATCGACTGTATCTGGGTAAAACTGAATGATATAAATAAAGTCCGCGACGCGGCAAGCGCGGAAGGCTTTGCAGGATACGGACTCTTCCAGAATCTTATCGTCGGCGGACAGAATATATACGGTATGGATGCGACGAATGACTTGTCGTATATGTGCATAGAAGCGTCTATGCATGTTCCGCTTCCGCAGCCCTCTCTTTCCATAAGAGTGTGGAACGGTTCACCGAAATCGCTCCTTGTAAAGGCGGCGGCTCTTACACGCACGGGAATAGGACTTCCCGCATATTACAACGACGAAGTTATAATCCCCGCTATAATGGACCGCGGTCTTTCTCTCGAAGACGCGCGAGATTATTGCATAATAGGATGTGTCGAACCGCAGAAACCCGGTAAAACGGACGGTTGGCACGACGCAGCATTCTTCAATATGTGCCGTCCGATGGAGCTTGTTTTCTCCAACGGTTACGACAGAGGCGTAAAGATAGGTCTTGATACGGGCGACGTAACGAAGATGAAAACGTTTGAGGAATTTTACGACGCTTATAAAAAACAGGAAGCGTACATGATAGAGCTTCTTGTAAACGCAGACAATGCCATAGACGCGTCCCATGCAATGCGTTGTCCTCTGCCGTTTGAATCCTCTATGGTAGACGATTGTATAAAACGCGGAAAATCCGTTCAGGAAGGCGGCGCTGTATATAATTTCACAGGTCCGCAGGGATTTGGTATCGCCAATATGACGGACGCTCTTATCGCCGTAAAAGAGATTGTGTTCGATAAAAAGCTTGTCACCATGGCAGAGCTTAAAGAGGCTCTCGACAACAACTACGGCAAGGGCTATTCCGGCAAAAAAGCCGAGGAGCTTGTACTCAAAACGGCAAAGGCGCTTTCTTCGTCGGGTATCGACGTAAACGATGAAACGATAAAGACAATATATAAAGAAATAACGACGGGAAGCTATCTTCCCGAGGAAAGGAGAAGAAGATACGACGAGATACTCTCTCTTATCGCAGACGCTCCGAAATACGGAAATGATATCAAGGATGTCGATTTCTTTGCAAGAGACGTCGCTTATACATACACAAAAGAAGTGGAAAAATATAAAAATGTTCGCGGAGGAATGTTCCAGGCGGGACTCTATCCCGTTTCCGCAAACGTGCCGCTCGGAGCTCAGACGGGAGCTACCCCCGACGGAAGACTTGCATTTACGCCTATTGCAGACGGTGTAGGTCCTGTTTCCGGAAGAGATACTCACGGTCCTACGGCGACGGCGAACTCTGTTGCACGTCTTGACCACGGTATAGCGTCAAACGGAACTCTTCTCAATCAGAAGTTCCATCCGTCGGCGCTTTCGGGCATGACGGGACTTGAAAACTTCGTTTCCCTTATACGCGGTTATTTCGACCAGAAGGGAATGCATATGCAGTTCAACGTCGTGAACAAAGAGACGCTTCTCGACGCACAGGCGCATCCCGAAAATTATAAAACTCTTGTCGTAAGAGTTGCGGGATACAGCGCACTCTTTACCACGCTTTCGCGTTCTTTGCAGGACGACATCATAAACCGCACCGAACAGGGTTTTTAATTGAGATTTAATGTTTGAATTTTAATGAGAGAAAGGAGAAGCGCCATGGGCGTACTTGATGAAAAGGGGAGAATATTCGATATCCAGCGCTTCTCTATACATGACGGACCGGGTATACGCACGATAGTCTTTCTTAAAGGCTGTCCTTTGCGTTGCCGCTGGTGCTGTAATCCCGAATCCCAGGAATGGCAGATACAGACTATGGTGCGCGCCGGAAAGACCGAAACGGTAGGGCGCGATGTCGCGGTTTCTGAGGTATTGGAGGAAATATTGAAGGACGAGCCGTATTACGAAAGAAGCGGCGGAGGGGTGACTCTTTCGGGCGGAGAGGCTCTGGCACAGCCTTCGTTTGCCGAAGCGCTTCTTATCGCCTGCCATGACGCGGGTGTGAATACCGCTATCGAAACGACGGGTTTTGCCGATAAAAGCGTCATAGACAAGGTGATACCGAATGTCGACTATGTCCTTATGGATATAAAGCATATGGATTCCGAAAAGCACAAAGCTTTTACGGGACAGCACAACGAAAAGATACTCGAAAATGCGAAATATATCGCGTCGATCGCGAAAAATCTCACGATACGTGTTCCCGTAATACCGACGTTCAACGATACGCGGAAAGAAATTTTCGATATAGCAAAATTTGCGTCATCTCTTCCGGGAGTCATGAAACTGCACCTTCTTCCGTATCACAGGCTCGGAAGAGACAAATATACGGGACTTTCGAGGGATTATACTCTCGATAACATAGAGCCCATGACAAAAGAGAAGATAAATACGCTCTACGACGCCGCGTGCGAGAGCGGACTTGTTGTTACTATCGGAGGTTGAATTTTAAAATGGACGAACTTTCGATGCGCGATAAAATGCGCATAATTCAGGAGCTTGTACCTGGCAAGCAGATAACACTTGCACACATAATAGCAAATCCCGATCCCGTGCTTTACAGAAAGCTCGGTCTTGATCCCGATATGGATTACTCCCGTTCTGCGATAGGGATACTTACGGTAAGCCCTGCGGAGACTGCTGTCATATGCGCTGATATATCCATGAAATCATCGGGTGCTTCTTTGGAATTTGTGGACAGATTTACGGGTACGCTCATAATAACGGGCACTGTTTCGGAAGTGGAAGCTTCCATCCGCGCGATTCACGATTATTGCCGTGAGAAGCTCGGTTACAGCGTCTGCGAGATAACAAAAACATGAAAAAGATAATACTTATCGGCAGGGTAGGCGCCGGGAAAACGACGCTTACGCAGAAGCTGCGCGGTGAGGAACTCAGTTATTATAAAACGCAGTATATCCACTACGGGGAAAGTATAATAGATACACCCGGAGAGTATACGGAGTTACGCCAGCTTTCGGGTCCTCTCGCTCTCTATGCATATGAGGCGAACGTGGTGGGACTTGTAATATCCGCGGACGACCCTTATTCCATATTCAGTCCGAATATAACGTGCCTTGTAAACAACAGGGAGGTCGTCGGGATAATAACGGGTATAGACAAAAAATATGCCGATGTGAAGAAATGCGCAAACTGGCTTTCCATTGCGGGATGCAAAAAGATCTTTCCCGTAAGCTCTTATACAGGGGAAGGAATATCGGAAATACTCGAATACCTTAACAAGGAGGATACGCCGCGTGAAAAAAACGACAAAAATAATCGCGTTTGCCAATAACAAGGGCGGCAGCGGAAAATCCACAACGTGCTCCAACGTGGGATATGCGCTTACTCTTATGGGAAAGCGGGTGCTGCTTGTCGATTGCGATATGCAGCAGAATCTCTCTCTTTCGTTTTTCGGAGAAGACGAGGTAATGGAATTTTCAAGCGGAGATATGACGCTGTATAACGCGATAAAAAACGAGAGCGACGCTTCTCATTTTATAAGGCATACAAAATACGAAAATCTCGACCTTATTCCCGCAGGCATGCTTATGAGCACGGCGGAATACGAGCTCTATTCCAAGAGCGACAGGGAAAAGGTGCTTTGCCGTTCTCTCAAAAATATAAAAGAGAGCGGAAAATACGATTTTCTGCTTATAGACTCTCCGCCGACGCTCGGTATGCTGGTTATGAATATAATGTGCGCGTCGGATTATCTTCTCATACCGATAGAGGCAAGCCCGTGGGGGCTTTTCGGTCTTGCCAATATGCTCGATTTTTACTCCAAGGCAAAAGAGATGTCGCCGTCCCTTTCGCTTCTCGGGGTGGCGATAACAAAGGCAGACGGCAGAAAAAATTATTTCCGTCAAACGAAGGATACTCTTTCGTCAATATCGGGCGTTCGTCTTTTTGAAAATTATATACACGTCGACAGCGCCGTGGAATGGGCGCAGGACAAGAGCGAACCTGTTATAGCTTACAAAAAAAATTCCCGAAGCTCGGGAGAATATTTTGAACTTGCAAAGGAGATATTGAATTATGTCAGTAGGTAAAAAAAGTCTTGAAAGAGTGGCAAACGTTGCCGCAACAAAAGATGAAACCGTCTCTGCGGCAGAGAAAACCTCCGAGGTAAAAGCGCAGGCGTCCTCTCCCGTAAAGAAGAGCGTAAAAAAGACTGCCGTAACAAAAAAGAGCGATAATACGGCAAATGAGGGCTCTTCTGCACCCGCAAAGAAAACTTCGGCAAATTCGGCAAAGAAAAAAAGCGCCGAAAAACACGCGGTATGCATAGGCGACGATATGCCGGTCTATCTGCTTTGAGTTTGAAAATAAAAAACACGGCATTGCCGTGTTTTTTTGTATGGCGTTGTCAGTTGGGGCGTCTGCCCCAAACCCCGACACAAAGGACTTTTCGGGAAAAGTCCTTTGGAATCTCAAAAGCTTTTACCAAAATAAATTGGTGTGTTTGAGGGAAGTTTTTGCGGATTTTCAAGGGGCTTTTTACAAAAAGCCCCTTGAAGCAAG
>UQXK01000057.1 GCA_900544985.1 uncultured Eubacteriales bacterium | reverse complement strand
TGTGTCCGGGTTTGGGGCGGACAGCCCCAACTGATAACGAGTACAAAAAAACGCGGCAATGCCGCGTTTTTTATTTTCAATCAACAGTTGGAACTGCCGTTCCAAACCTCCGCTTCAAGGCGCTTTTTGTAAAAAGCTCCTTGAAAATCCGCAAAAACTTTTGCAACGAACGCGCCGATTTATTCGGTCGAAAGAGCGCGCTTTTTCTCGATCTCTTCTTTTATCATCATGTCTTTTATTTTCATAAGGCGCGTTGTGGTCGAGCGCTCGTTTTCGTCGAGCTTCATCGTTATCGACTTTATCGCGCGTTCGAGCTGAGGTATCATAACGTGTTCGAGCGCGTTTACTCTTCTTCTCGCCTTTTCTATCTCTTCCGCAAGAAGTTGAGACGTCTTTTCAAGCTGAGCAAGACGGACCATATCTTCCACGCCTGCGCCGAGAAGCTCGACTGCCGAGTCGAGTTCTCCCGATGTAAAAGCCAGACCGAAATTATAGCTGTCGGAAGAGCGCGCAGAGTCAATATCATACGTAAATACGGGCACTTCCACGCTCATTATGTTCTTTTTTTCAACATAAAGAGCTCCCTCCCTTTTCGGGAGCATGAGAGACGCCGTCATATTCTTCGTTCCCGTCGACGCACCTGCCATGGAAAACGCAAAACTGACCTTTTCAAGGTTATTTTCCACTTTCTCGCGAAGACATTTTGTTTCTTTCACTATATCGAGAAACTGCCGCATAAGCTCGTCGCGCTTGTCTTTCATAAGTTTATGTCCGCGGCGCGCCGTAGAAAGTCTGGTTTTCAGCTTTTTAAGCTCCATTCTTGTGGGGTTAACGCGTATTTCCGCCATTTTTAATCCTCTTTCTTCGGCCAGTACTTATCGAGAAGTTCGGGTTTTATACGCTTCATTTCGCTTCTCGGCAGGATCTTCAACAGTTCCCATCCGAGGTCGAGCGTTTCTTCTATACTTCTGTTCTCGTCAAAGCCCTGATTTACATATCTTTTTTCGAATTCATCGGAGAATTTCGCATAGAGCCTGTCGACAGGCGTAAGCGCCGCCTCTCCGAGCACGACCATAAGTTCTTTTGCCTCTTTTCCTCTCGCATAGCAGGAGAAAAGCTGGTTCATCGTTCCCGCATGATCCTCGCGCGTCTTGCCCGCGCCTATTCCCTTGTCTTTAAGGCGGGAAAGCGACGGAAGTACATCGACAGGCGGAAGCACGCCTTTTCTGTAAAGCTCGCGGGAAAGGATTATCTGTCCCTCTGTTATATATCCCGTAAGGTCGGGGATAGGATGCGTCTTGTCATCCTCGGGCATAGTTAATATCGGTATCATCGTGATAGAACCTTCCGAATCCGCCTTTCTTCCCGCGCGTTCGTACATGGACGCAAGGTCCGTATACAGATATCCGGGATATCCGCGGCGTCCGGGGACTTCTTTTCTCGCGGAGGAAACCTCGCGGAGCGCTTCCGCGTAGTTCGTTATATCCGTAAGTATGACAAGAACGTGCATATTCTTCTCGAAAGCGAGATATTCTGCGGCGGTAAGCGCCATTCTCGGCGCGGATATACGTTCTATCGCGGCGTCGGAAGCAAGATTTATAAAGAGAACAGTTCTGTCTATCGCGCCCGTTCTTTTAAAATCGGAAATAAAGAATTCCGCTTCCTCGAATGTTATTCCTATCGCCGCAAAAACGACGGCAAATTTATCGTCCGTACCGCGTGTGCGCGCCTGACGGGCGATCTGCGCCGCAAGATTTGCGTGCGGAAGACCGGAACATGAAAATATCGGAAGCTTCTGTCCGCGCACGAGCGTATTGAGTCCGTCTATTGTGGAAATTCCCGTCTGAATAAACTCCGACGGATAATTTCTTGCGGCGGGGTTTATCGGTGTTCCGTTTATATCCATTACCTTTTCGGGAATTATATCGGGACCGCCGTCCTTTACCTCTCCCATACCGGTAAATACTCTTCCGAGCATATCGGAGGATACGGCAAGTTCGGTGCCGTGCCCCAAAAAGCGCACTTTGCTTGAAGAAAGATTAAGTCCTGCGGAGCTTTCAAAAAGCTGTACAAGCACATTCGTCCCGTCTACTTCGAGAACGCGGCAACGGCGGCGCGAACCGTCGGAAAGTTCTATTTCTCCGAGTTCGTCGTATTTTACTCCGTCTACGTCGCGCACGAGCATAAGAGGTCCTGCGACTTCTTCGATCGTTCTGTATTCCTTTATCATTTGGAAGCTCCTCCTTCCGATACAAGTTTATAAAGTTCTATATCGGCGTCTTTCTCTATCTGAGCATAGATTTCCAGATATTTATCCTGCGGTGCGGATTTTGCACGGCCTATGCGTTCCGCCGCATCTGTTTCGAAAACATCGTTTACGTCGGCGCCTTTTTCTATCGCATCGGCGGCTTTTTTATTGAATGAAAGTATCAGCTTCATAAGCGCATACTGCTTATCGAGGGATGTATAAGAGTCAAATTCATCGAAAGCGTTTTGCTGTAAAAAGTCCTCTCTGACAGAGCGCGCCGTTTCCAGCATAAGACGTTCTTTCGGAGAAAGCGCGTCGACGCCGACAAGCTTTACTATTTCGTCAAGCTCGCTTTCGAGCTGCAATATTCTCAGCGCCTCCGACATAACTGCGGGAAAATCGGGAGAAACGTTCTGTTTGAACCAGCTTTCGAGTCTGTCTTTGTAGAGAGAATAGGAATTCAGCCAGTTTATCGCCGGGAAATGGCGGCGGTAAGCAAGCGACGCTTCAAGCCCCCAGAACACCTTTACTATTCTCAAAGTCGCCTGCGTAACAGGCTCCGAAAGGTCGCCGCCCTGGGGAGATACCGCGCCTATTGCGGAAAGAGTTCCTATTCTTCCGTCGCCTCCGCGGCATACGACTTTTCCCGCTCTTTCGTAAAACTGTGCAAGTCTCGATGTAAGATATGCGGGATATCCTTCTTCTCCGGGCATTTCTTCAAGACGGCCCGACATTTCGCGGAGCGCCTCTGCCCAACGCGATGAAGAATCCGCGATTACGGCAACGGAATATCCCATATCGCGGTAATATTCCGCTATTGTTATTCCCGTATATATCGACGCCTCGCGCGCCGCAACGGGCATATCCGATGTGTTGGCGATAAGCACTGTTCTTTTCATAAGGGAATGCCCCGTTCTCGGGTCTTTGAGTTCCGGAAATTCCCTCAAAACGTCCGTCATCTCGTTTCCGCGCTCTCCGCAGCCTATATATACGACAAGGTCGACATTGCTCCATTTTGCAAGCTGATGCTGAACGACGGTCTTGCCCGAGCCGAAAGGACCGGGGACACACGCCGTACCGCCCTTTGATATCGGGAAAAGCGCGTCTATTACCCTCTGTCCCGTTATCATCGGTTCGGAGGGAGGGAGTTTTTCTTTATACGGTCTGGGAACACGGACGGACCACTTCTGCATAAGGGAGATGTCCGACGTTTTCCCGTCGTCCGTTTCTACGACTGCGACAGTATCCGTAACGGTGAAATCCCCCGATACTATCGACTTTATCTTTCCCGAAACGCCGTTCGGAACAAGTATCTTGTGGAGCATTAGCTCCGTTTCTTCGACGGTTCCTATTATATCTCCCGATAAAACCGTGTCGCCGACAGATAAAGTCGCATCAAAATGCCATTTTTTCTCTCTGTCAAGCGCCGGTTCGTCGATTCCGCGGACAAGATTTGCGCCCATTTTTGCCCTTATGACTTCAAGAGGGCGCTGTATTCCGTCGTATATGTTAGTGACAAGACCGGGTCCGAGCTCTACGGAAAGCGGCTCTCCCGTGGAGTATACCTCGTCTCCGTAACCGATACCCGCCGTCTCCTCATAGACCTGTATCGACGCGCGCGAACCGTGCATCTCTATGATCTCGCCTATAAGTTTATCTTTTCCGACGCGCACGACGTCGAACATATTCGCTTCTCTCATACCGTCGGCGACAACAAGCGGTCCCGACACTTTGACAATTTTACCGTTTACCAATTAAAAGCACACCTTTCCTTCATCTTTCACATGGAACAGGACTTCTTAAATTATTTGTCCTTGAAAAGTATATCCGCGCCGACAGCGCGTTCGACGCTCTTTTTTATGTTGTCCATGCCAACGCCGATCTTTCCTCTTCCCGACGGTATGGGTATCACCGCGGGAAACGGTTTGTCTTTATATTTTTCCGTTTCTTCCGATATCGCGGAAAAGAGTTCCTCGGTTATATATATCACGGCGAAATCTTCGCGCGCGATCTTTTTGAATATCTTTGCGGCATCTGCGGCATTTTCCGCCGGAAATACGGAAAAGCCGACTGACATAAAACCTATTACGCTGTCGCCGTCTCCTATCACGCCGATTTTATACATAATTTATCCTTTCGCAAATTCTGCGCGGAGAAATACCCGCTTTTTTACCGGAAAATATTATTCTTATATTCTTTATCTCGTTTTCGCAAACGAGAATGAATCCCATTACAGCTCCCGCGCCGAACACCGAGTTTAAAAGCTCTTTTGAAAATCCGAGCATATATTTCGCCGCCGCACGGTCCATGCCGAACGGATTTCCCGCAGTAACATCGAGAGAAAACGCCTTGCCGTACCTGGTTTTGGAAACAGCCGCGAAAAATTTTTCCGTATCTTCCCCGTATATTTCTTCGAAACAACCTATATTAAGGTTTCCGCCGTTTATAAATACGGACTTGAAGAAAGAGAGCGGCTTTTCCATGCGCATACTTCTTATGCACATAACGATATTGGAAATGTCTATCTTCGCTCTTACATATTCCTTGTAGACGCTCTCGCGGCTGTTTTCGGCTATGGTAAGCATATCGCGAAAGCACGCTTTATCAAGCTCTATATCGAAAAGCTGAGGGTCGCGCGTCTTATTGTATATCTGCTCTGCCTCTTTTGCCGCCGCGGCAAGACAAGGCGTAAATGACGAAAAATCACGATTTTCCATTATTCTGCCGTATTCGGATATCGGAACGCTTCCGCATTCGGAGGCAAGAGATTCAAAATCGAATCCGTCTTTTACGGTGCATTTTATCGCCGCTTTAAGATTCATGCAGTCGTACGGCAGGCGGAATATTTTTAGATTCTCGCCGTTCGGCGTGATCTTTTCCATCTCGGATATCCTCTCGGAGAGAGTCTTGTCGAGCACAGCGTCTATATAATCTCCCGATTCCGCGGGAAAGGAGTATCCGTACTCTTTTAAAAGGCGAAAAAGAGACAGCGTGTCGGGAGCATAAGCAAGCCTATCGTATTTTTCGCGCGAGAGAAGTATCTTCTCCCTTGCGTGAACGAAAGATGACACATAAAGATATTCCGTTTCGTTCTTTTTCGGTGACATTTGCGTCTCTCCTTTTTTAGGTATCGGCGCTTTCGAAAAGCGCTTTGTAAACCTTTGCGCGAATAGAATTTTTGCCCGAAGCAATAAGCTTTTCCACGGTGCAGGATATTTCCACATCGTCTGTTTTAAGTATAAAACCGCCCGTAAAGCTACCGTTTTGCAAAACTTCCGCGTCATTCAAAGAGGATTTTTTCAAAAGCTCTTTTGCAAATCTCTCCTTTTCGGAGAAAATGAGCGTTTTTTTGCCTTTTACAGAAGGGTCTTTTGCGGCTTCGTCTATCATCGGCGCGAATATTCCGATATATTCTTCCTTTTCCATCGTCAAAAACGAGGCGCGGGCATTATCGAAAGCTTTTTCTATAAGATTGTTTTTCTCCGCAAGGATTATATCGCGCCTTTTCGTTTCCGCAGTCTTTTCGGCGCGCAAAATCGCGTCTTTTTGCGAAAGCTCCGCGCGTTTTTCCGTCTCCGCCTTTACAGCGGCGATATCTTCATCTGTTTTAGCGAAAAGAGCGGCTATTTCCGCGGCAAGAGACTCTTTTGCACGAAGTATCTCTTCTTCCGCGTCTTTGTTTATTCGCTCTGTTATTTTTTCTATGCCGTTCATTATATCATTTCCTTTTTCGGAATTTGTATCAGAAGAAAAGAACGAGAAGTATGGAGATAAGGAACGCGAGTATCGCGTACATCTCTACAAGTGCCGCGCTGATTATTGCTTTGCCGACAGCCTCGGGGCGTTTTGCGAGAACGTTTATGCCCGCTGACGCAACGCGCGCCTGCTTTGTTGCGGAGACCATTCCGCCTATCGCGATGGGAAGGCAAGCGAAGAGTATATACATACCCTGCGACTGTGTGAGAACGGTAAGAGAACCGCTGAGCGCGCCGAGTTTAAGGAACACGACAAGGAACGCAACGACAAATCCGTAAATACCCTGTGTTGCGGGGAGCGCTTGAAGAATCATCGCTTTACCGAATTTATCGGGATCCTCGGCAAGGAGTCCCGCTCCCGCCTCACTTACCATTCCGACGCCCTTTGCCGAGCCTATACCCGTCATTATTACCGCGAGCGCGGCGCCGAGAAGCGCCAGGTTTGTGCCTGAAAAAAGAGTGCTTAAAAAATCAGAAAAAGTCATTTTATTATTTCCTTTCCGGTCATATGACCATCAAAAATCATGTTTTATCTTCGTTAATGTCGACATCGACATATTTGAGTTCATGGCGCACAGGCGAAAAAGCTCTTCCGCCGTCCTCGTAAAATTTGCCGAAAAATTCCACATATTGAAGTCTGCTCGAATGTATGAACGAGCTTAAAAGCGACAAAAGAAGGTTTAGTCCGTGTCCGAGAATAAAGACGAGCGGGAACAGAATTATCGATACGGGACTTCTTCCGCCGAGCGTTGCGAGAATATTGAACACGCTTGCTATAACAGCCGAAGAAAGTCCGAGCGCGAGTATTCTCGAATACGACAGTATATCGGACATAAAGTTTACTATATCGTAAAGCCCTAAAAGTCCGGAGAAAAATTTCATTATGGGATTTTTCTTGTCCCTGCCGTGCGTCAGAACTATCATAAGAAGTCCTATGACAAGCACCCACGGAATTTTAAAGAGGGCGAGCACGGCGATACCGGCATAAACCACATACCAGCTTCCGATATCGAATATTGCAGAAAATATCTTGCCGTTTCTTATAAGCTCAGCCATTTTTATTCCCATGCCCACGCAAAGATGTATAAATCCGAGCGCAAGGGAGATGCCGAAGAAAATCATAGGCTCATCGAGAGGATTGAGCAGATACCACGGTCCGTCAAATCCGTTGATGCCGAGAATATTTTCCGCGAACTGCTTCGGAAGGTCCCCGAACCAGCCGCCGAAGAGCACTCCCATTATAATGCACGATACGCCCGATATTGCGAACATCTTCAAAAAGCGCGACATTCCTATTCCCGGCTTCATGAATTTGAGGGCGAGTAAGCAGCCTATCACGATCACAAGACCGTATCCGACGTCCGCCGACATCATTCCGAAGAAAAGAGCGTAGAATATTCCGAGAATAAACGTGGGATCAAACGTCCCGTACTTCGGATAAGAGTAAAGCCCGATAAGGCTCTCGAACGGATCCGCAAATCTGTTGTTCGAAAGAAGTATCGGCACGTCGTCAGGGTCTTCCGGCACGCTTATATCATATGCGCAAACGTATTTCGAAAGCGTTTTTTCGACCTTCGCCGTTTTCTTTTCCGGTATATAGCCCGTAAGTCTTACGGTCTTTTCCGTTCCGGAAAGACGGCTCTTCGCTAAAACTTTTGAAATTTCGGAATTCACGATATCCGCCGCAATTTCCATATCGGGAATATTTTCGCAGATCTCTTTCGCCCTCGATACAAGCGCCTTCTGCTTTCTTTCATCTTCCGATATTTCGAGAAAAGTCTTTTTCTCCTCTTCCTCGGCGGTTCCCGCGTCGCTTTTAAACGACATTTTGTTAAACCCGCAGGCGTTTAATAAGGAGAGCGCTTCGTTTTCATAATTGCGGTGACATACGACAAAAATATATGACGCGCTCACATCCTCGAAGACAAGCGAAAGCTCGCTCTCTCCGTTTGTTTTTTTGGAAAGTTCCGCGCTCAGCGTCGGGATCTTTGCCGAATGCGGCAATGTTCCGATGAACACGGCGGTCTTTTTCGTCCCCGTAACGCCGAGCGGAACATCAAGAGTTTTCCAGACCGAAAGAGAGGAAAGATACTCTTTCTCCGCATTTATTTTTTCGTTGAGAGAAGATATTTCTTCCGATATTTTTTCAGTTTCCGACGCCAGAGAAAGCGCCGTTTTTCTTTTTTCCGCGCTTCCTTCAAATTCGGCGCGTGTGAATACTCTCTTCGGGGCAAAAAGCTTTTTTTCCGTTTTCCTGTAAGGGGAAAGAAATTTCAATGCGGCAAAAAGAGAATTTTTTTCCGCTTCGAGCCGTGACAGCTCTTCGGAAAAATCGAGAGAGTGTAAATATGCGTCGTTGTGTTGTGTGTTTTTGTCTATTTCCACGCATGAAAGCCACATAAGATCGTTTACAAGAAAATCCGCATCGTCGGCAAAAGCAAAAACCGACAGTTTTCTCATCGGACTTATCATTTCAAAAATATCCCCCGAATTACTTCGCCGACGGCTTTATCCATATTTTTTTCGGCGTCGGCGCAAATCTTTTCAGCCTCCGCTTTTGCTGCGGAAACGGCTTTTTTCATCATTTCACCGACGACTTCGGAATCGTTCTTTTCGTGTTCCGCAAGGGCGCGTTCGGACATGACAAACGCTTCTTCTTTTCGCTTCTCCGCTTCCCTGTAAGCCGCGTCGCGCTCACCCCGGAGCTTTTCTGCGTTGTCGGAAAGAAGTTTCCTCGCTCTTTCTTCCGCCTCTACTATAAGTTCCACCGAATTTTTAGACATTAAAGCATCACCAACTTTGTTATACTGGTAATAATATATTGTACATATTATCACATTTAAATAAACATTTCAAGTATTTTTTGTTAAATTAAATATTATTTTCCTCTGCACAGCCCTTACGGCTGAGAACTTTCCTATTTATATTATATTTAATAAATTCCACATAGTCCGATATATCGGAAGATGATTTATGTTCGCTGTTCTTTACCGAAGAAAAAATATTTTTCACCCTTATTATATCCTTGCCGTCAAAAAGAAACTCGTCTTTTTTAAAATCGCGTCCTTTAAAAAACGGAAGAAAGCTCCCTATCGGCAACAGTATCTCCCTTTCCGCGTCCCAGACCCAGCACAATTTTTTATAAAACACAAGATTTTTTCCCTCGCAAAAAATAAAATCCGAATCGACGCTTATTATCTTCTCATTGGCAAAAAACACGGAAGAAAAAAATCTTATCGATATATAAGAAAAATCGCGCCTTGCGCGCCGCTCCGTATTTTCGAATTTTTCCATATGCTCTTTTGATTTTTCCACCGCAAAATCATAGATGTTGCAGGCAAGCGCAGAGTAAAAATCATTTATCTTCTCTTTATTTTCAAATGACGGATAAAGCGCGTTTGCTTTTAAAATAAGCGTGCCGTGAGACAGTAGCGTATATTTTTTCTCTTCCATTTTCATTGTCATAGTTTTTCCCCCAAAATGTGATTTTCTCTATTTTATTCAATAACGGCAAAAACAATTACAAAAACACATTTAGAGAAAATATCGCTAATATAAAACGTATCCGCAAAATTTTTTTGGCTTATGCAAATTATTTTGCGCGGCGGGACACACAAAAATTTTGACTTCGGCAAAAACAAAAGTCCGGGCTTTTGATGTGAACCCCAAAAGTTGGACAAAATAATATAGTTAATTTTCTTGTGA
>UQXK01000056.1 GCA_900544985.1 uncultured Eubacteriales bacterium | reverse complement strand
AGAGAAGGAGGTTTGGAACGCAGTTCCAACATATTGCGACAAATAAAAAACGCGGTGTAAACCGCGTTTTTCGTATGCATTAAATGTTGGGGCTTCTGCCCCAAATCCTGACACAAGAAACTTTTCGAGAAAAGTTTCTTGGAACTTCAAAAGCTTTGCCAAAATAAAGTGGTGTTTTGAGTGCGAAGTTCTCCCCTACACCTTTCTCCGAAAGAAAGGTGTGTTCTTTTGCTTACTTTTCTTATAAGAAAAGTAAGGGAGGAATAAATCACATTGACATTTTTTTCTTAAAGATGTATAATAGTTTTCGAATAAGTGATTTATTATCAAGGAGCTTTTATGTCTTATATTACACGCCGTGCCGCACGCGAATGTGCAATACAAATTCTTTACGGATACGATTTTTACAAAGCCGAGGACAAAGGGGCATTTTTCGATTTTGCCGCAGAAGAATCGGAGCTGGAATCCAATAGCTTTGCACGTGAACTTTTTATCGGCACTTGCGAACATTTGGAAGAAATAGATAAAAAGATAGAAGAAAATTCGCACGGCTGGTCTCTTTCGCGTATATCGCGCGTTTCGCTTGCAATAATGCGCCTTTGTGTATATGAGATGATGTTTACTGATGTGCCTGTTTCAATCGCCATAAACGAGGCT
This sequence comes from uncultured Eubacteriales bacterium, assembly GCA_900544985.1. Taxonomy (GTDB): domain Bacteria; phylum Bacillota; class Clostridia; order Oscillospirales; family CAG-272; genus UMGS731. The sequence goes on along the minus strand of UQXK01000056.1, from coordinate 9,596 downwards.
ATGGAGATAGACAAAAAATTCGATAAAGACGACGCTCCTCCTTACATAAACGGAGTTTTGAACTCCATAGCGAAGGGAATAGAGAGCAAATGACGGTTCTCGGAATAGATACGAGCAATTATACAACGTCGCTTTCTCTTGCGGACGAGAACGGTTTTGTCCATGTCCGTAAGATTCTTGACGTGAAAATGGGAGAGTGCGGGCTTCGTCAGAGCGACGCGCTCTTTTTGCATACCGTAAACTTGCCGGAGCTTTTTGGGGAGCTTTTCGAGAAATACTTTGTTGAAAGAGGTTCGCGTGCAAAAATAGACGCTGTGTCTTACAGCGAAAGACCGAGAGACGTGGAAGGTTCTTATATGCCTTGTTTTCTTGCGGGAAAGAGCGCCGCTTTTGCGTGTGCGAATACCGCAGGCGTGCCTGTTATGAGTTTTTCCCATCAGGCGGGACATATAATGGCGGCAGTGAAAAGCATTGAATGTGATATCGGAGACGAATTTCTCGCTCTTCATCTTTCGGGTGGCACGACGGAACTTTTGCACGTTTTAAGAGATGATGATATCGGCTTTTCCTGTGAGATCGTCTGCTGTACGGCGGATATAAGCGCGGGACAAATGATAGACCGCGCAGGCGTTATGCTGGGACTTAAATTTCCTTGCGGAGCAGAGCTTGAAAAGCTCGCCGCATCCATCGGGAATTCCGACGGAATAAAAGGTATGAAGATCAGCATGAAAGACGGCAAATGCAATCTTTCCGGCGCCGAAAACCGCGTTAGAACGCTTGTGGAAAGCGGAGAAGATAAAGGAAAGATCGCGTATTTTATTCTTGATTTTGCCGCAAGGAATGTTATATCACTTGTAAATTATGCAAGGAAGAAATATCCCGCTCTTCCCGTGCTTTTTGCAGGAGGCGTCATGCGGAACAAAATAATAAAGAAGAAAATTTCGGAAAATATCGGGAACGTTTTTTTTGCTTCCGAGGAGCTTTCGTCGGATAATTCCGTCGGAACGGCTTATCTTGGTTTGGAAAAATTAAAAAGAGAGGGTGGAACATTACGGAAAGAAAAGTTATAACCGTATCGGAGCTTAACGAATATATAAAAATGATTATAGATAACGACGAGCTTCTTGTGTCCGTGTGCGTAAGAGGAGAGATATCCAATTTTACGAATCACTATAAGACGGGTCATTTTTATATGACTTTAAAGGACGAAGCGAGTCTTATCAAAGCCGTTATGTTCCGCGGAAACGCTTCAAAATTAAAATTTCTGCCCGAAAACGGCATGAAAGTTATAGTTACGGGCAGGGTCAGCGCGTATATAAGAGACGGTCAGTATCAGATATATATAGATTCCATGGAGCCGGACGGCATAGGCGCGCTATATATCGCTTACGAACAATTAAAAAAGAAGCTTGCAGCGGAAGGACTTTTCGACAGGGAAAAGAAAAAACCTCTTCCGAAAATACCTACCCGAATAGGAATAATAACATCTCCCACGGGGGCGGCGATACGCGATATAATAAACATTCTGGGTAGGCGTTTTCCGCTTTGCCGCCCGATACTTTATCCTTCGCTTGTTCAGGGCGACGGGGCGAGCGCACAGATCATTGCCGGAATAGATTATTTTAATGAAAAAAAGAATGTAGATGTTCTTATCGTAGGACGAGGCGGCGGCTCTCTTGAAGATCTGTGGGCGTTTAACGACGAGGCGCTTTGCCGCAGAGTGGCGGCATCTGATATTCCGATAATATCTGCCGTGGGGCACGAGACGGACTTTACGCTTTGCGATTTTGCGGCTTCCGTAAGAGCGCCCACACCGTCTGCCGCGGCGGAACTCGCCGTTCCCGAAAGCTCCGAGCTTAAAAGAAAGATAAACAATGTCAATGCGAGAATGGAACTTTTATGCGAACAGAGAATAAAGCTCTTGAAAGAGAAGCTTACCGCTCTTTCAAATTCGAGGGTACTCACAAATCCCATGAATTTTATAGACGACAGAAAAATGGCGCTCGGAATGACAGAGGACAAGCTTATAACGCGAATGAACACATTGCTCGAAAGAAAAAAATCATCTCTTGTGTCTCATGCGGCAAAGCTTGACGCACTTAATCCGCTCTCTGTTGTGGCGCGCGGATATAGCGCCGTTTTCAATGACGAAGGAAAACTTATAAAGAGCATTTCCCAGACGAAAAAAGGAGATATGGTCTCTTTTATGGTGACGGACGGAAAAATAAGCGCAGAGGTCATCTGCGCCGAAAAGAATGAAAGGAAAGAGTAAATTATGGCTGATGAAAAAATGACGTTTGAAAAGGCGCTCTCCCGCCTTGAAGAAATAGTTCGTGCGATGGAAAGCGGCGCGGCGGCGCTCGATTCGTCTCTTGCCCTTTTTGAAGAAGGGATAGGTCTTGTGAAATTCTGCAATAAAGCGCTCGACAATGCGGAACAGCGCGTAAAAATACTTCAAAAAGACGAAAACGGTGAACTTGCGGAAGCTCCTTTTGCCGCAAGGGAGGAAAAGAGCGCAGAATGAATATAGATATATCGCTTCTTCTCGAAGAAAATTCAAAAAGGCTTTATCCTTATCTTGAAAAATGTCTTGAAACGCCCGAACCTTGTCTTGAAACGCTTTACAGCTCTATGCGTTACAGCGCGCTTTCAGGCGGAAAGAGGATACGTCCTTTTCTTGTGCATGAATTCTGTAAGCTTTACGGGGGAGAAGATGAGGCGGCGATACCGTTTGAATGCGCGATAGAGCTTGTTCATGCTTCATCTCTTGTCCATGACGATATGCCGTGCATGGACAATGACGCACTCCGCCGCGGAAAACCGACAAATCATATAGTATACGGTGAAGATATTGCGCTTTTGTGCGGAGACGCACTTATAACGCGCGGATATGAAATGGCGGCAAGAAATGATAAAGTCTCCGAAAAATCGGCGCTTGCGGCGACTTCCATGCTTTTAAAAGAGGCGGGCGGCGTCGGAATGATGGGCGGTCAGGAAATAGATCTTCTTTCCGAGAATAAGCACCCCGATTTTGAAACGCTTATGAAAATGCATGAGAAAAAAACAGGTGCGCTTATCCGTGCGTCGTGCCTGCTCGGTACTATCGCCGCAGGAATAACGGACGAAAAGGACGAGAGATATATCTCGGCGATAAAATATGCGTACGGCATAGGTATATCTTTTCAGATAATTGATGATATTCTCGATGTGACGGGAAATAAGGAAACGCTCGGAAAGGCGACCAATGCGGACGCGGCGCTCGGTAAAACTACGTTTATAACTTTTATGAGCGTGGACGCGGCGCGCGAATACGCGGAAAAGCTCACAAATGAAGCGATATCGGCGATATCATCTTACAAAGACAGCGAGACTTTGATGGCTTTTGCAAAATATCTCCTTGAAAGAAATAAATAAGAAAAGCAGGCAAAAGAACACACCTTTCTTATAAGAAAGGTGTGCCAAAGAATTTCGCACTTACTTTTCTTATAAGAAAAGTAAGCAAAAGAATTTCCCACCGAAACACGCACTTTATTTTTGCGAAAGCTTTTGGGTTTCCAAAGGACTTTTCTCGAAAAGTCCTTTGTGTCCGGGTTTGGGGCGGAAGCCCCAACATTCAATGCACACGAAAAAACGCGGATTTCTCCGCGTTTTTTATTTTTTCGTAATATGTTGGAACTGCCGTGAGGGGACCTTGCTTCAAGGGGCTTTTGAAAAAGCCCCTTAAAAATCCGCAAAACTTTCCCACAACTACACCACTTTATTTTGGCGAAGCTTTTGAGATTCCAAAGGACTTTTCACGAAAAGTCCTTTGTGTCCGGGTTTGGGGCGGATAGCCCCAACATTCAACGAACGCAAAAAGCACGGCATATTGCCGTGCTTTTCTTTTATTTCTCCGTTTATATCATGTTTTTCACAAATTCTCGGCAAAAACATATAACTGAAAGTATAATGTCTTTTCGTCGGGAGGTCATATCCGTGTGCGTTAAAAACGGAAAGAAACGTATATTCAGGCGTATTGCGGCTGTTTTTTTGCTGTTGCTTTTGATTTCTGCGATGTTTATCCGGTGGCTCAATAAAAAACTCGATGTGATCGTAAGCGATATTGTCGAAGAGGAATTAAAAAACAGAATAACAAAAATAATAAACGAATCGATTTATGAGAGTATGTCGCTCGGCGATTACAAGAATATAATGACTCTCTCCGAGAGCGGAGAAGGAAAAGTGCGTTCTCTTCTGATAGATTCCGTAAAGGTGAATATGCTTCGCGCCGACGTCTCGCGCCGCATATCGGAAAAGCTGGATGCGCTTTCGAAATACGATGTTTATGTCGATATTTCCAATGTATTTGACGATGTGATCATTTTCGGGAAATCCCAATATTATTTTACCGCGGACGTTGTTCCCGTAGGCGGAATAGAGACAGCCGTAAAAAGCGATTTTTGTTCAGCCGGAATAAATCAGACAAATTATAAAATGAATATGGAGGTGAGCGTCGGGATTACCGCCGTCATGCTCATCTCTACGGTTACGATAGATGTGGACACTAATGTTTCGATTGCCGAAATGCTGATAGTGGGAGATGTTCCCACGCTTTACTGGCAATAATTTGTGGGAGAGAAAAAAGCACGGCAATGCCGTGCTTTTTGTGTGCATTGAATGTTGGGGCGTCTGCCCCAAGCCCTGACACAAGAAACTTTTTGTAAAAAGTTTCTTGTGAAACTTCAAAAACTTTTGCCACAATAAATCGATATATTCGTTAGGAAATTCTTTGGCACACCTTTCTTATAAGAAAGGTGTGTTCTTTTGCCTACTTTTCTTCGAAAGAAAAGTAGGTTATACTCCCGTATAATCGAAATTCGGTATAAAGCTTTCCTTTGCTGTTTCTCCGTATTGGGTAAAACCGTTTTTTACACCGATACTCTTTGCATATTCGACCACCTTTTGATATTCGTATGTGGTGAGCTTTCGCGATATTTCAGGAAAGATCTCTTTTATGGCTTCACGCGGCGTATATTGGTTCATTATACTTATGTATATATCGTCTTTGTATGTGGAATAGAGATACTTTATAACGTTCATCGAATCGTTTGTGTACCCCGGCAGGACAAGATGGCGGACTATAACGCCCTTTTGCATGATTCCGTTTTTGTCGAATGTGGGTTTTCCCGTCTGTCTTACCATCTCTGAAAGCGCGAGCTTGGCTTTTTCCGGGTAGTCTGCGGCATGAGAATATTTCAAGGCGATATCTTTTCTTTCGTATTTGAAATCCGGAAGATAGATATCTATATATCCGTCTAAAAGCCCAAGCGTTTCAACATTTTCGTATCCGCCTGTGTTGTACACTATCGGAAGCCTTAATCCTGCCGCCTTTGCGTTATCGAGCGCTTCTACTATATCAGGAATAAAATGTGTCGGAGTGACAAGATTTATATTGTGCGCGCCTTTTTCTTGAAGTTCGAGAAAAATTTCCGCAAGTCTTTCACGGCTTATTTTTTTACCGTTTCTTTTATGGGATATATCGCTGTTTTGGCAAAAAACGCAGGATAGAGAACATCCCGAAAAAAACACTGTTCCCGATCCGTTTGTTCCGCTTATCGGCGGTTCTTCCCACATATGTAGAGCGGCGCGGGCAACGCGTATTTCGGAATCGACTCCGCATACGCCGATTTCTCCCGAAAGCCTGTCCTTTTTGCAATTTCTGGGGCAGAGCGTGCAGTTTTTGTAAAGAGAATGTAATTCTTTCATTTTAATTTCTGCTGTTTTTGCCATACGCTCATTACAAATTTATGCGGCATTATTTTTGCCGCGAATGTTTGCAGTTTTGCTACGGCACCGTACATGCTCACTTCTTTGTTTTTCTTCTTTATGTCGCGGTAAGCCTTTGTTACTATATTAGCGGGCGTATACATAGCGGCATATTTTTTTACTATGACGTCTCCGTCTTTTTTATTTATCGCGCGGTCGAAGAAATTTGTCTTTGTCCAGAAAGGGCATACCGCCATAACGTGTATACCGCGGCTTTTTACTTCTCTCGAAAGTCCTCTCGAAAAGCTTAAAACGAACGCTTTTGTTGCGGCGTAAACATTTATATAAGGCACCGGCTGGTATGCCGCCACGCTCGAAATTTCTATTATATCGGAGCCTTTGCCCATGTATTTAAGTGATATTTGAGTCATTGCAAGAAGCGCCGCGCAGTTTAAATTTACCATGTTCAGGTTTTCCGACACGGGGATTTTTTCCGTCGCCTGAAATTTTCCGAATCCGCTGCAATTTATCAGCAGCTTTATAAACGGCTTTTCTTCCGATAATAATTTTTCATATTCTTCGAAGCTTTCGTTTTTCGAAAGATCAAGCGATATTGTCTTTAAAGAAAACGGAATTTTGCTTCTTAATTCTTCGAGCTTTTGCAGATTTCTTGCGATGACCCAGACCTCGTCAAGTTCGCCGTATGCGGAAATTCTTGTTGCGAATTCTTTTCCTATTCCGCTTGACGCGCCGGTTATGACGGCTATTTTTTTCATAAAATCTCCTTTTTGCGTGGTATGCCGCGCTGTTTTATATCATGTGATTTTCTTGAAACGGATATTGTCATTTTATATGTTGTGATGAGCAAAGATGATGGTAGCCGAGCCGATTGAGGGGTGGCAACTTGCCGCTTATGCAGTCTGTTTTTTGCCGATTAAAGGGACGTATTCTATCACGCTGTCGGCAAGAGCGAGATATCTGCGCTGTTTAAACCTTAGCATAGCACACTGCAAAAAGAATATATCAACGGCTTCCCACATGAATACCCATGCGAATATGTCCACTATCTCGGAGAATACGGGGGAGGACCTTTCCGTTACTTCGAGCCATATCATGAATACAAGCGCCATGACGGCTACAAGCGTCATTATAGACGCGACGCCGATAAGCTTTTTCTTTTCGAAAGACGAATTTTTAAATCTGTCCTCATAATAGCAGTGTATAGCCTTTGTGTACTCTTTTTGCTCTTCTTCCGTTATATTGTCTGAATGTATACGCAGGCGTATTCGTTCGTTGTGCGGGACGGAATAGAGACTGCTCTCGATGAATTCGGATATTTCTCCCGATATCACGTTGTGATTTTCCGTGCTGTACGGAGAGAGAAAATCATTGTCGTCTATAACTCTGAGATCTATTACGGTTCTTCCTTCTTCGTCGCGTTCATGCGACATGAATTTTTTTCTTGTGTCTATCTCTTTTTTTATTGTGCGAAAGGATTTTAACATATGACCTCCTTATTTTGTTTTTAAATCATAATAAATATAACATAAAATAAAACTATATTCAACAACGGAAAAACAAAAATATCTTCTCAAAATTCAAATCGAAAAAAGGCGCGTTGCTTTGAAGATGTTGTCACCTCAAAGCCGCTTGTATACCCCATGATAAGAAGCGCGGGAGAATGAAAAAATAATTTTTCGCAATAGCTTAAATTGCTATGGTAATAGAGACGGATTTATGATAAAATATATCTGATATTTTATTTTTGTTTTTTTGTAAAAAAGCGTGACCGCGAAACGGAGAAAGATATGAAAAACTATTTTGTGCCCGACATTATGTTCGGAAACATATACGATATAACGCCGGATTTTTTTATATCCAAAAATATAAGAGCGCTTGTGCTCGATATAGACAATACGCTTGTTACATACGGAATGGAAGAGCCGACGCAAGAGGTCATATCGTGGATAAGAGGTATGGAAGAGGCAGGGCTTAAAATCGCCATTGCTTCCAACAATCATAAAGAGCGCGTGGACAGATTCAATGAAAAGCTCGGCGTACTTACGATGTACGAAAGCGGCAAACCGTCGAGAAAGGCGGTAATGACCGCCTGCGATTCTTTTTCCGTAAAACCTTCGGAATGCGCCGTTATAGGGGATCAGATATTTACAGATGTGCTGTGTGCGTCGCGCGCGGGCGCTTTGTCCGTGCTTGTCACACCGTTGAAGTATAAGGAAAATCTGTTTTTTAAGTTCAAAAGACTTTGCGAAAAACCTTTTATACGTGCGTATAAAAGAAGAGAAAAACGCCGTAAAGCGAGGGAATAACTGTGATAATAAAAAAGATAAATATAATAAATTACGGCAGGATCTCGAATTTCAAAGCGGAGCTTTCCGACGGAATAAACATTATAGAGGGAAAAAACGAATCCGGAAAATCGACGATATGCGATTTTATAAAATTTATATTTTACGGTCTTCCTCAAAATCAGGAAGACCGTGAAAAAGCTATAAGCTGGGGGACGAATTCGTGTTCCGGTTCTCTTGTCGTAAAAGACAGGGATAATCTGTACAGAATCGAAAGGGAAGCAACTCTTTCGCTCAATTCGGACGGAAAGAATGTATTTCGCGACCGCTCTTTTATTTTCGATGAAAATACAGGCAAGCAGATACATAAAAACGAGATTCCCGGCGAGGTTTTTTTCGGAATACCGAGAAATGTATTTGAGAGCACGTCTTTCATAGGGCAGATAGACGGTTTGCGCTCCGGAGGAAAGGAGCTTGCCGAATCGTCCGAAAATATTCTTTTTTCGGCAGATGAGAATATAAATACGAAAAAAGCCGTAAAAAAACTCGACGAAGCGCGCGTGCTTCTTTACTACAAAAACAAAAAAGGCGGCAAAATATACGACCTTATAAAAGAAAAAGAGGAGCTCTCCGAAAGGCTTTCCGAAGCGCAGAAGACGAGCGCGAACATAATAAACTATGAGGGAACGCTCAGAAATCTTAAAGAAGCAAAGGAAAAAGCGGAAGCAAGACTCGATAATGTTTCCGAAGAGCTTTCTTCGTATGAAAGATATGAGATAAAGAAAAGCTATATAAAACTTACGGACGAAAAAAGAAAGAGCAGAGAATCCGAAAAAGAGATAGCCCGCCTTATGGAAAACGACAGATATGTTTCCACGGGCATGACGGACGAGCAGTTTTATACTCTTCTTTCCGATGAAAAAGGCGAGCTTTTAAGTCTCGAAAGCGATAAGAGAAGCGCTTTGAAATCCGTCGAAAGTATAAAAAACAGGCTTTCGGATATGAATGCGAAGCTTAATAATTTCCAGAATTTCGGCAAGGACGAGACGAGGGATTCTCTTGTGGAAAAAGCAAAAAATTCGAAAAGCAGGGGAGAACTTTTTAAAAAGCTTTTTGTATTGTTTGCCCTTCTTGCGGCAGTAGTCGGCATAGCGTCGATACCCGTCGCGGTGTTTTGGAATATATCCGTTGCGCTTGTTTTGTGGTGCGTCGCATTTGCCGCGATGACAGCGGGGCTTTTCTGTTTTATACAATCTGATAAACTGAAAAAGACCACGTTCGCGATATATAGAAAATTCTCCTGCAAATCGCACAAAGAATTTGAAGAGCTTCTTTCTGCCGCCGCAAATGATAAAATGGCGCTCTTTCTCTTGGAGGATTCTGAGAGAGAGGCGAAAGAAAACTTTAAAATCGCGGGCGACAAAGTTGAAGAAAAGAAATCACATATAAGAAAAATCATTTCCGACGCTTCTTTTGCCGTTTCGGACAGTTCGCCGTTTTCATTGAAGCAGCGGTCTATATCCACGCAGGAAACCTTATCTTTGC
>UQXK01000055.1 GCA_900544985.1 uncultured Eubacteriales bacterium | reverse complement strand
CTCTTCCGATATAAGACGGCATTCCGAAAACGGTATCGCCGAAAAATATTCTATTCCGTTTTCATGAAAGATATCATAAATCATTTGTCACTCCGTATTTTCCGTTTTCGTGTGTGTTGATTTTATCGGTATTTTGTGTTAAAATACATATTAAACAACAATATATCCGTATTTTTGAAAATTTTTTTGAATTTCATATGCGAAAATATTTTTCAGTAAAGAAAAATATTTATTCCGTTACATTTAGTATTTTATCAAATTTCGCAAAATAAAGCAACAAATATAATAACAAAATAACGAAAAAGGAGTCCATTTCAAATGCCCGAGAAAACACCGATATACGATAACGACAGCATAACCTCGCTTAAAGGCGCAGACCGTGTACGCAAACGCCCGGCGGTAATATTCGGATCGGATGGAATAGAAGGGTGCGAGCACTCGGTTTTTGAGATCCTTTCGAACGCCGTCGATGAAGCGCGCGAAGGATACGGAAAAATCATATATATAACCGTCGGGAACGACGGCGTCATCTCCGTCGAGGACGAGGGGCGCGGCGTTCCGCTCGATTACAACGCCAAAGAAGGCAAATATAACTGGGAGCTTGTATATTGCGAGCTGTATGCAGGCGGAAAATATAACAACAACGACGCAGGCTCAAACTACAAATATTCGTTAGGGCTTAACGGACTCGGCGCCGCCGCAACGCAGTACAGTTCCGAATTTATGGACGTTTACTCTTACCGCGCCGGCGAGAAGCTTGAAATGCACTTCAAAAAAGGAGAGCCGAAAGGAGAGCTTACAAGGACAGCGCTTTCAAAAAAGGACAAACAGCACGGCACCGTCGTAACATGGCGCCCCGACCTTGAAGTATTCACCTCCACGGCGATTCCGAAAGAATTCTACGAGGTCATGCTCGAACGTCAGGCAATAGCAAACAGAGGTTTATGCTTTATACTGAAATTCCAAAACGCCGACGGGACATTTGAGGAAAAAACATTCCAATATGAAAACGGTATCGCGGACTATATAACGGCGCTTGTCGGAGATAAATACCTCACTCCGCCCGTATTTTTGCAAATGGAAGCGCGCGGACGCGACAGAGCGGACAAACCGGAGTACAACCTCAAAGCGGAAATAGCGTTCTGCTTTTCAAATGAGGAAAGCCGCACGGAATATTACCACAACGCAAGCTTTCTCGAACACGGAGGCTCTCCCGACCGCGCCGCAAGGACCGCATTCACTTATGCGATAGACAAATACATCAAAGCGACGGGAAAATACAACAAAAACGAATCGAAGATAGGCTTTTCCGATATAGAGGACAGCCTTCTCCTTGTAATAAACAGCTTTTCCACGGAAACCTCCTATGCCAACCAGACAAAAAAGGCGATAACAAACGAATTTATCGCGGAAGCTCTTACAAATTATCTTAAACACGCGCTGGAAGTATACTTCGCGGAAAAGCCCGCGGAAGCCGACAAGATCGCCTCTCAGGTACTTGTAAACAAGAGAAGCCGCGAAACGGCGGAAAAAACGAGGGTCGACGTAAAGAAAAAGCTTGCGTCAAGCTCCGATATTTCAAACAGAGTGGAAAAGTTCGTTTCCTGCCGCAGCAAAGACCCCGAAAAACGCGAGGTGTACATCGTCGAGGGCGACTCGGCAATGGGCTCCTGCATACAGGGGCGCGACGCGGAATTTCAGGCGATAATCCCCGTAAGAGGAAAGACGTTAAACTGCCTTAAATGCGGATACGATAAAATTTTCAAAAGCGAGATCATCGTCGACCTCTTGAAGGTCATCGGGTGTGGCGCGGAGATAAGCGGAAAATCGAAATCCGCGCAGAACACATTCGATATAAACCTCTTGAAATGGAGCAAGATAATAATCTGCACCGATGCGGACGAGGACGGTTTCCAGATAAGAACGCTTCTTCTCACGCTGTTTTACAGACTTTTGCCCACACTTATAAAAGAGGGCAAGGTATTCATAGCAGAATCTCCCCTCTTTGAGATAACCTGCGGAAACGACACATATTTTGCATACGACGAAAAGGAAAAAGCAGAGATACTGAATAAGCTCAAAGGCAAAAAGATTTCAATACAGCGCTCGAAAGGACTCGGTGAGAACGAACCCGAAATGATGTGGCAGACGACGATGAACCCCGCCACGAGAAGGCTTATAAAAGTCAGTCCCACCGACGCGGAAAAGACGGCGTATATATTCGAAACACTTCTCGGCGACGACCTGCCGGAGAGAAAAGAATTTATAAAGAAAAACGGCAAATTCTATCTTAAAGACGCCGATATTTGATTTTACGGGAGGATAAGATACAATGGCAAAGACAAAAAAGAAAAACGAAGAAAAAATAAATCTCCCGCCAGCGCCCATAACGCCGCAGCCCATAACGGAAACGATAGAAAAAAACTATATGCCGTACGTAATGAGCGTCATTGTCTCCCGTGCGATACCCGAAATTGACGGATTCAAACCGTCCCACAGAAAATTGCTCTTCACAATGTACAAAATGGGACTTCTCACCGGAGCGAGAACAAAGAGCACAAATATAGTCGGCTCCACCATGAAGTTAAACCCTCACGGAGACGCGGCGATATATGAGACAATGGTCCGTCTTACAAGAGGAAACGGCGCGCTTCTCCACCCGTTTGTGGATTCAAAAGGAAACTTCGGAAAGCAGTACAGCTCCGATATGGCTTATGCCGCATCGCGTTACACGGAGGCGAAGCTCGACCCCATCTGCAACGAAATTTTCGGAGGTATCGACAAGGACGCCGTCGACATGGTCGACAACTACGATTCGTCGATGAAAGAGCCCGTACTCCTGCCTACTGCGTTTCCGAACGTACTCGTATCGCCGAACATGGGTATCGCCGTCGGAATGGCAAGCAAAATATGCTCTTTTAACTTGGGTGAGGTATGCGACGGAACGATCGCAATGCTCGAAGATCCGAATATTACAACCGACGAGCTTCTCGATATAATAAAAGCACCCGATTTTTCGGGCGGTGCGGGAATAATTTACGACAAGGAAAAGCTTCGCGAAATATACAACACGGGCGAGGGCAGTTTTACGCTCCGCGCAAGATACACCTACGACAAAAACGAAAACTGCATAGAGATACTCGAAATCCCCTACTCCACAACAATAGAGCTTATCTTGAAAAAGATAACGGATATGATAAAGGACGGCTCGCTTAAAGAGGTGACAGACGCGAGAAACGAGATAGACCTTCACGGCTTCAAGCTCACCCTCGACCTTCGCCGCGGGACCGATCCCGAAAAGCTGATGTCGAAGCTTTTCAAAAAAACGCCTCTCCAAGACAATTTCGCCTGCAACTTCAATATACTTATCGACGGCACGCCGAGAACAATGGGCATAGGCGAAATTTTAAAAGAGTGGATCCGTTTCAGAATGGGTTGCGTAAAACGCGAGCTTTCTTTCGATCTGAAAAAGAAGAATGAAAAGCTTCATCTTCTTTTGGGTCTCGGAGAAATACTTCTTGACATAGACAAAGCGATAAAGATAGTCCGCGAAACGGAAAAAGAAGCAGACGTCGTAAAAAATCTTATGAAAGGATTCAACATCGACGAAATCCAGGCGGAATATATCGCGGAAATAAAACTGCGCCACTTAAACCGCGAATACATTCTCCAAAGAATATCCGAAATAAACGACCTGCAAAAAGAAATAGAGGAATTGAGATCTATAATCTCCTCTGAAACAAAGCTGAAAAAATACATTGCAAAGCAGCTTAAAGAGATAAAAGCAAAATACGCTTTACCGAGAAAAACAAGGCTCATATACGAAGAAGACGTTTCCGAATATACCGAAGAAGACTACATCGAAAATTACAATGTTCACCTTGTGCTCACCCGCGACGGATTCTTCAAAAAGATAACGCTTCTCTCCCTCCGCGCAAGCTCCATAAGAGGCAGCGACGAGCACAAGTTAAAAGAGGGAGATATCATAACTTATGAGCAGGACGCGGAGAATATAAACGAACTGCTCTTCGTAAGCGACAGACAGAAAATATACAAAGCGCGCGTGTGCGATTTCGACCAGGTGAAGGCGTCCTCGCTCGGCGAATTCGTCCCTGCAAAGCTCGATTTCGACGACGGAGAAAAAGTCATCGCCATGAGGGCACTGAAAGGCTACGAACCGTCGCATAACATAATCTATATCTTCAAAAACGGAAAGGGCGTAAAAATTCCCGTGTCATCATACGAAACAAAGGCAAACCGCAAAAAGCTGATAAATGCATATTCCGACGCGTCTCCCATTGTTGCGGCGATATACGAATCCGAACCGTTTGAACTTATGATAGGCTCGAAAAACGGAAAAGCGATGATAATAAACACAAAGCTGATACCGATAAAAAACACCAGAACATCTGTCGGCGTAACGCTGTTCACACTGAAAAAAGACGACGAAGTAAAATTTGCAATAAGAGATTATGAAAATGAATTTCCGGACACTACGGGACTGAGAAAAACTAAAATTCCGTCCTCCGGAAGCACTTTAAAGTAACCGCAAGGAGGCTTAAATGAAAGTTTTTATACTCTCTTCCGACAGAGTGTTCGCAAGAATGCTCTCTCTTGAAATATCCGCATACGGTGCGGATACAAAAATTTTTGATTCCGTTTCTCCCGACGCACGGCGTTTTGCCTCTGTATCCGATATTTCCCTTGTCGATGTCGCGGCTCTTTCCGTAAACGACAACGATTTTACCGAAATAGAAAAAACGCAGGTGATACTGTTCGGATTCCCCGAAGATATAAAAAATGTCTCCGGCTCTGTTCCCGCAGGATACAGGATACTTTCGCGCCCGTTTTCCGTTCCTGAAATGCTATCGTCCATTTTCGAAAGAAACGACGAAACGCTTGTCGGGGTTCGTCCCGTAAAAAGACACAAAAGCCCCGCCGATTCGCTTATATTAAACGAAAATTCGCATTCCGTCACTTATAAAAAGGAAACAGTGTTGCTGACAAAGACAGAGTATGATCTGTTTATGCTTCTGATTCAAAACAAAGGCTCTGCCGTGACCAGAAAAGAAGCCGCACTGAAAGTATGGGGCGAAGAATTGAAAAGCGATTCCAATCTCGTTGATGTCTATATCAGATATCTGAGAGAAAAACTCGACGAAAAATTCGGCATAAAAATCATATCGACAATACGCGGCATAGGATATTCCATAAAAACAGAATAACACACCTTTCTTTCGGAGAAAGGTGTGCCAAAGAACTTTGCTCCAAAACACCACTTCACTTGGGCGAAGCTTTTGAGATTCCAAAGGACTTTTCCCGAAAAGTCCTTTGTGTCTGGGTTTGGGGCGGACAGCCCCAACTCATAACGAACGCAAAAAACGCGGATTTCTCCGCGTTTTTTATATTGTCAAAATGTGTTGGAACTGCGTTCCAAACCTTGCTTTAAGGAGCTTTTGAAAAAGCTCCTTAAAAATCCGCAAAACTTTTGCAAAAGTTCAGTTTTATAAATTTATTTCAACCAAAACAAAGTTCAGTTTTTAAAGCTTTCGACAGCCTTATTATAAAGTACCGTCGCCTGCGCCTGGGTTATGCCTACATCATATACCTTGAAATCCACCACCGTAAGATCTGTGGCAAAATCGCTTTCACCGTTGTCTGTACTGTTGGCGCCAAGACACACAACATTATAATTTCCGTCTTTTGCTCTGAAAACGCCGCTGACCTGTTCTACTGTGGGAACGCCGTTTACATAAACTATCAGGCGTGCGCTGGATTTTGAATAAACAGCGACAACATGGACAAGCTCATCGCTCGAAGTCTTCTCTTCCGGCATAGATGTCGGGAATTCTCCGCGAAGGCTTATTTTGAATGCGGGGCTTCCCTCTTCTTCATAGAAACCGAATCCGTATTTATCGTAACCGCCGATAACGCCGACTGTGCCGGTCTTTGAACGGTTAACGTAGAGAATCTCCATAGAGAAATCTTTTCTCAAAAGAGATGTGAACGACGACGAAGAGGTGAATTCGGAGAACGTAAGTCTTGCGAACTGACCTTTTTCCGTTACGTTAAATGCAGGGACTGTCTTTGTGACTCCCGCAAATTTAACAGCGGTATCAGCTATTGTAGCACCTACGTTTTCGATAGCAAGTTTGTTTTTGCTGTCTTTAATCGTGCCGCCTGTAAAATCGAGATCCGCATAAGGCTCGGGAAGTTTTACATTGTCAAGATCAAGGACAGGCTCATAGTTGTATGTGACAACATCGCTGGCGCCCCATGAATCGTAAGCAGTTACTGTTATAACGTACTTCGAACCGCGGGAGAAACCGTTGCCGAGATCAAGTGTATATTCTTTTTCCATATCCGCAGTAAACGGATGACGGTAGAAATCGGTGAGAATATTGTACCTTCCGAAAATAGAATTTGCCAGAGTGATTTTTACTACATAATGGTGAACAAGGTCATCATCTTCGGCTGCTTTGAATTTAATAACGGTATTAAACACGTCTGCACCGGAAGACGATGTATCTTCTATCGTTATAGCGTCTGCGGGGAATTTGGGAGCCGTATTATTTGTGCTGTTTCCGCGGGCATTCGTATATTTCAAAAGATGAGAACCGTCGGAAGCCGGAGTAGATATAACAAACGGCTCTTTTATAATTTCGTCATGGGAAAAGTCTATTCTGATGAATCTTACATTTCCGGAAGCATCTACCTGAACAAGATATCCGGAAGATATGCTGTACGCATCGTTCATTACAGTAGCGCTGCTCATATTCTCGTAAGAGCCGTCTTCGATAGCCATGTACTGAACGGAACCGCATCCGAGAGATGTGAATTTATCCTGCATAATGGATCTTTCGTCTTGAAGCGGGAAATGGAGATGTCCGCCGAAAGTTACTACCTGAGGATATTTTTCAAGTGTGGAAGTAAGATCCTTTGTGTACCAATAAAGAGTGTTTATCAAAAGATCGCTTCCGTATACCGTACCGTATATCATCGGGTGAGTGATAATGAAAACATACTGATTCGGATTTTCGCTTGTGATCTTGGAAAGTTCATCATCAAGCCATTTCTTTGTTGCATCCGTATACTTTGCGCCGCTCGCATCGCCTTCGACACAAGAATAAGTTATAGGCTCTACCATGAGGAAGTGATATCCGTTTATAACAACGTGACGGCTGCCGTTTGCAGCGTCGCTCGTTGCAACGTCGTACTGATTATACGCTTCCTTGTTGCCGAGAACATTCTGGAATGTAGCAAGAGAAGAACCTGCTCCGCCGTTTCTTTCGAAGTCGTGGTCATGGTTTCCGAGAGTAAATATCATAGGGACCTTGGCAGGATCAAACACCTTTTCATAGGCGCTCTTTACTTCGAGAATTTCATTTGCTTTTATGGATTCATCGGATCCGTAATTGTTTGTAAGGTCGCCGGCAACCATAACGGCGTCTATACCCTTTGAAGTATAAAGAGCCGCCGTGTCTTTCAACACCTGCATAGCATGGGAGACCTTATTGGCATTAGAGCCTGTGTGTATATCGGAAACAGCGCCGAATTGAAGCACGATGTTCTTTTCGTCAAATCCGTCGGAAACTATCGGCGTTGTTATTTTTGTCGTTGTGGATGTTGTTGATGTTGTTGAGTTTGATGTTGTTGTATTATTCATATCAGTTGTCTCATCGGGATTTTTTTTGCCGCAGGCAATAACGGAGACCGCCATTACTACGACAAGAAGTAACGCAATTATTCTTTTCATTCATAATCTCCTATCTGGGAATCCAATTGTAAAACATCAAATTTATCAAAGAAACGCGTCCCGTTGAAAGAGACGCGTTCCTCAAATTCGAGTTTTTACTTAAATATTGAATTACAAGCTATTATCAGTTGAACATAGCCGTTGCTGTTGCGAATACGGAAGCAACTTCATCAGCGGAAAGCGCTTTGTCGTATACCTTAATGTCAACAACAGTAAGGTCGTTTGCAACGAAGTCTATCATATAGTTAGCTCTTGCAGACGGATCTGCACCTACAAAAAGAACGTTTCCTATATCGTATCCTTCGTTAACTTCTTTGCCACCATGTGTGGAGTTGAAACCGCCGGCAAGAGTGGGACCGCCGGCAAGTTTGCCGTTTACATATATGGACTGTTCCCAGTCAGCTTCGTTGTAAACGCATACTACATGGATAAGGTTGTCGCTTGCTTCTACGCCTTCAGCGTTTGTGGAATAATATTTGTCAAGACTACCTGTGCAGAAGTAGGGCTGTTTATTCGCTCTGGAAGCAAGCCCCCATCCTGAACTGCCGCTACCTGTTTTCTCAGTTCCGCATACAACGCCGATAGTGGCATTTGTCGTAGATTTGTCTATATAGAATACTTCAAGGGAGATACCGCCGTTCTTCTGAACAAAACCTTTCATATCTGCGGATTCAACATCGACAAATGTGAGTTTTCCGAAAGAGTTTATCTCTTTTACCATGAAAGCGTCGAGTTCAAGCGTAAGTCCGTCAAAAGTAACGGGAGCTTTTCCGATCGTAGGAAGAGCAGCGTCATTGATGGATTTCGGTTCGAGAGTAAGTTTGCCGTATTTGTCAACAGCCTTACCGTCTGCGAAATCGATATCAGCATAAGGTGTGATCTCTTTTACAGGCGGGTTTACAGGTTCTGTTGTTTCAGGCGGTGTTACAGGCTCAGTTGTCTGAGGCTTTGTGGGTTCCGTCGTCTGGGGCTTTGTAGGCTCAGTTGTCTGAGGTTTTGTGGGCTCAGTCGTTTGAGGCTTCGTAGCCGTTGTATCAGACGAATTGGTTGTGATCGTCGGATCGGTTGTCACATCATCTTTTTTGCCGCAAGCAAAAATCATCGTTGCCATAACGACTACAAGAAGCAATGCAATAATTTTCTTCATAAATTTTTCCTCCGTAAAAAATTTTTCTAAAAAAATGTATAAAGATATTATATATCGTTTATACTATACTTTATAGCATAAAAAGCAAATATTGTCAATAAATAAAGGGATTTTCAATTCCCGTTTTAGGGAAATTTGTACAACACCTACATAATTATAGGTGGTTTTTTATATATATACACCAGTGAAAATGAACTAATTGACCAAAAAATTCTTTTTCAAAAAAGCTTCTTTTCCGAAAGAATCCACTGCGGTTATATCCACCGTCACAAAGTCTCCGCGGCAAAACGATTCTCTTGTCAAAAAAGTAACGGTTTTTGACATATCGCAAACCGAGGGATGACGGTAAAAATCGGAAAGGACACGGTATTCGCTTTTACCCGATCTGTTTGAAGATACATTTATCTTATAATGATGGATCATATCGTAAGATTTTGCGGCGGTAAAAGTTATTTGAAGCTTTTTTTCTTCACTGTCCCCGTAAAATTCTGTTTCCAATCCGAAATCATCGGGAAAATACGGTGCTTCGCCTTTTTCGCACCTGTTTTTTCCGTATAAAGCAAGATGAGAACCGTCTTCTGCGGGGGCGGGAATTATCCATGGCTCTTTTATTTTGCTCTTATTATAAAAATCTATTCTTGTAACCGAAATCGCGCCGTTTTTATCGACCTCGCAAAGAAGTCCCTGAGAAAAAGAGTATCTGTCGCGCATAGTCGTTTTGCTTGCCATATTCTCATACGCCGCGTCTTCTATTGCCATATATCTTACAGAACCGCAACCGATACTTGTAAAAGAGGTCTGCATTATCGATCTTTCGTCATTGAGTGGAAAATGCAGATGTCCGCCAAATATTACGACATTTTTATGCTTTGAAAGTATACCTGTAAGGTCGTCTGTATCCCAAACATTCCCAAGCGTGCTTCCGTAGCACGTATCGTATATCATCGGGTGCGTACTTACGAATATATATTTTCCGGGATTTTCTTTTTCCGCTTTTTCAAGTGCGGATTCAAACCATTTTTTTGTCTCTTCCGAATATGTTATGGGACCGCGGGAACAAGGCTCCAACGCGATGAAATGATAACCGTTTACGACGACATGCCTGTTTCCGTATTTAATGCTATCCTTATCGATATCGAAAACAAAATTTTTCTCTCCGAGAACAGAGGAGAACATATTTATCATTTCGCTTTCATTATCTCTGCCCCAGAAAAGGTCGTGTCCGTCACCCAAAGAATAGATTATGGGCTTTTGGCAGAGAGAAAAATATATATCGCGAAATTTTTCTACCTGTTTTCGGGGCTCTTTCCTAAAACAGTCTATAAGGTCCCCGGAAACAAGAAAAGCGTCAACTTCCCTGCCGTTTTCACGTGCTGTTTCGGATATCATCTTTATCGCCGAGGAAAATTTCTCTGCCGAATCGTCATTTTCTCCCGTCAGATGAATGTCCGAAACAGCGGCAAAAGAAAGCACTATGTTTTTATTGTCAAAAAGCACTTTATTCACCAGCTCTCCGAATAATTTTATTTTCTTAAATTATATACCCTTTTCATACGAAAAGTCAACACACCTTTCTTTCGGAGAAAGGTGTGCCAAAGAACCTACTTTTCTTATAAGAAAAGTAGGCAAAAGAATTTCCTGCCGAACATACCACTTTATTTGGGCAAAGCTTTTGAGATTCCAAAGGACTTTTCACGAAAAGTCCTTTGGTCGGGGTTTG
>UQXK01000054.1 GCA_900544985.1 uncultured Eubacteriales bacterium | reverse complement strand
TTTTCAAGGACCGTCTCGCACCGTTTCCTCAACAGCGCTCGATTATTCTATCATACATCCCTCCCTTTGTCAATACCTTTTTGTGAGTTTTTTTAGAATTTTTGAATATTTTATAAATCAGCCGTTTTTGTATCTAAACGATTCAAATCATGAGTCTATATATCTTTTCAATAAGTAAAGTAATTCTATATTTTAAATCAAAGTCTCTTTTAAAATAAAATACACATCGCTAAGTTCGAAAAAGTCTCCTTTGATTTTCTCAAATAATTCTCTTTTGAAAAAAATATCTTCTATTTTTGAGCGTTTATAAAGCATAAATTCGTTCCGGGAAACCCATTCTTTTTCAAGATTTATTTTTTCAAACCGTTCTTCATGCTCGGAAGCGCCTCCCATCACAAGAGAATAGCCTTTCCCTTCAAGAACATTCAGAAGCTCTGTATTCTCACAAAGAAGAAGGTCGCCTATGTCGCAGATTTCTCTGTGAGAAGCTTTATACACTTTGAGCCCGTATTTCATTCCCTCGGGAGAAGCATCAAAAAAATATCCGAGTACATTACAACTTTTTTGCGGATTTACTCTGTAACGCAAATAAACATATTCTTTTAACGGTTTCGATTTGTTAAAACGCGCATCGGAAAAAGGAGAAGAAACACAATACCGGGTATTAAGTATCAGATCGCCGTCGATTTCGCCGAGCACACCTATGAGTTCTTCGTTTAAAAGTTTAAGCGGTTTTATTACGTTCTCCGCATACTCTTCTTTAATATTATTATAGTAAGATTTACTGTTGTTGAATTTCAGGCTGTCCAAAACAGAAATCGTTTTTTCGTTAAAACCGTTAAACATCAGTCCAACCTCTCAAAGATATCGTTATTCTCTCTTTTTGCAATTTTCGATAGAGCGGATTTGTATCCTTCTATTTTTTCTTTATCGTGCAAAATCGTTTTTAATCCGTTATAGATTCCCTCTTCCGATATCTCGCATATAAATCCGAGACTTCCGTCTCCGAGCTGTTCGCGCGCCGATTTATATTCCGTTACGCATATCGGCAAGCACAGGACCTTTGCCTCCTCAACGGAAATAGGTTTTCCCTCATGACGGGACGGCTGCAAATATATATCGCAACGAGCCATATATTTATACGGATTGTCGGTTCGCGGCAAAAAACGAACGCAGTCCTCTGCTCCGTTTTCGCGCGCTGTATCAAGTAGCTTCTGCTTATATTCTCCGCTTCCCTCTCCTATTATATAATACCGCACATTTTCTCCCTCGCGAAAAAGCCTTGCTACGGCGGGTATTGCCAAATCAAATCCTTTTTGTTCGCACAGTCTGCCGACACTCAAAATTTTGATACCGTCAAAATCACAGGCAAAATCAGTCTCTTCCTTAGCCTTGCGCTTTATATCATCTTCATCGATAACATTTTCGATAACGACCGTTTTGGATTCCAACGACGGGAACTTTTTTATAACTGAATTTTTTATTTCGTTTGACACGGTAACGATTTTGTCATTTTTCTCAAAGTAAGGTAAATAAAGAGCGTCTTCGCGCGGCGGCTCGTCATAATCAAAATGAAGCCAAGATATTTTTTTCTTCGCATTCACCTTGTCCAACATATAAAACATGGTATGGTCTCCCCAATACGCAAGCGCGATGTCATACTCTTCTTCGCGAACAGGCATTTTTTTCATGAGTTTCACCCAAAGTCTATTCGCGGCATATAAGCGCGAAACACCGCCTCTCTTCATTTTTATTATATAAGGGACAAGAGAAAATGCAAAAAAAGGATTTTTCTTTATCACATTTTTTGTTATAAGAGCCGCCGCATTATCTTTCGTTATATCGAATATCCAACTCCATTTTCCCATATCCGTTATTTTTATCTGAGGAGGAACAAATTTCAGAAACTCCCCCGTCTTTGACGCAAGCAGAAGTTCCACATCATATTTTTCATAATCTATATATTTGGAAAATGATAAAAAGGATTTTTCGGTCCCCGCCGCGTTCATGCGGATACCGATAATAAGCATTCTTTTTTTCAAAGCGCCGCTCTCCTATATATTTATTGTACAAATCTTTTCTTTTTTTATTATAACATTGAAATAAACAAAATTAAAATTTTTGTTCTGCGTCATTCTGCCGCTGTTTTTCTTCTATTATAGCACAAATAAAGTAAAAAAACAGTATTACATAATCCTGTTTTGATTATTGGCGTAAAATCAAATAAAAAATCATGTAAACCGTAATAAAGACACCACGAAACGAATATGATTTATCAAAAGAAAAAAACGGAGGAATTCCAATGAACAATATGTACAAACCGGAAGGAAGACTTATCGCAACATCAGAAAACCGCGAATATATGGTATCTGTATCATCGCTTGAACGTGCAAACGCAAGCGGAAAAATCCTCGAAGGTATCGCTTCTTTTTGCAGAGACGGAGAAAACGGGAAAGAGCTGTTTTTCGAACTCGGTCCGATGCGCGGAATAATGCCGCAATCCGAAACAGAATATTCCAAAACGGGAGAAATCGCAAAGGACATCGCCGTTATAACAAGAGTGGGAAAAGCGGTCGCTTTTAAAATAATAGGCTTTGACGAAATAAACGGAGAAAAAGTTGCAGTCCTTTCACGTAAAGAGGCGCAACGCGAATGCATGGAAAACTATTTAATGACTCTCATGTCGGGAGATATAATAGACGCAACAGTAACACATATGGAGCCGTTCGGCGCTTTTGTCGATATAGGATGCGGAATCGTCTCGCTTATGTCGATAGACTGCATATCCGTTTCAAGAATACTTCACCCCAAGGACAGATTTTTCGTAGGAATGCCGATAAAAGCCGCCGTAAAAAGTATTGATTACGATTCGGGCAGAATATATATGACGCACAAAGAGTTGCTCGGAACATGGAAAGAGAATGCAGAAATGTTCCATGTAGGAGAAACCGTTTCCGGAATCGTAAGAAGCATAGAATCATACGGGATATTTGTGGAACTCTCCCCCAACCTTGCCGGACTTGCGGAATACCGCGAAGGTATAGAGATAGGCTCGGTCGCCGCCGTCTACATAAAAAGCATTATCCCTGAAAAAATGAAAGTCAAACTCGTTATAGTGGACCATTTTCCATCTCCGTCGGCAAAGGAAAAAACTTTTGATTATAAAATAAATTCCTCTCATATAGATTCGTGGATATACTCTCCCGAAGAATGTCCGAGAGTCATATCAACGGAATTTTCCACCGTCTCCTGACTTACCTTTCTTTCGGAGAAAGGTAAGCCAAAGAACTTTCTCCCGAACACACCACTTCATTTTTGCAAAGCTTTTGAAGTTCCAAGAAACTTTTCACGAAAAGTTTCTTGTGTCCGGGTTTGGGGCGGATAGCCCCAACATTAAATACACGCAAAAAACGCGGAGTTCTCCGCGTTTTTATATTGTCAAAATTGTTGGAACTGCGTTCCAAACCTCCTTTTCTTACCTTTCTTGAAAGAAAGGTAAACCAAAGAACTTCCCTCGGCTACTCCACTTCATTTTGGCGAAACTTTTGAGATTCCAAAGGACTTTTCACGAAAAGTCCTTTGTGTCCGAGTCCCACGGCGGATTGCCCCAACTGATTATGCACGCAAAAAGCACAGCAAAGTATACCTGTCATAGGAATTTTTTCTGTGGATAAACAAAT
Source organism: uncultured Eubacteriales bacterium (assembly GCA_900544985.1). GTDB lineage: Bacteria > Bacillota > Clostridia > Oscillospirales > CAG-272 > UMGS731. Next base: position 7,552 of record UQXK01000054.1, on the reverse strand, counting down.
AGCCCGCTATCTTCGTAATCGAAGTATAGTTGGCTATACTTTATGAAATGTAAGATAAATTGAAATTTATCCACCAAAGAATTGAATATATTTCTCTATAACAGTACGTATGGGCGGTGAAATTTCATCAAGATTGATTTCATCCATTGAAAAAAATCTGAGTTCATCCATTTCTCCGTCTTGTGAATGCGGGATTCCATGCCATTCTCTACATAAATATACAACCTCAAAGTTAGATACTTCATCTCCGTTTGGGTAAATGTAATGAGCCTCCGGTCCGGAGTTCACGCAAAAATACTCTAACGCGTCTGCAACGATACCCATCTCTTCATTCAGTTCTCTTTTTGCGCATTCTTCGACCCGTTCATCAATTTCAAGTGCTCCGCCGGAATAGCACCACAAGTGATTATCGCTTCTTTTTCCTAACAGAATTCTTCCATTGCCGTCAATGCAAATTACGCTTGCCGCGCACTGAATTATTGTTCTATGCCCCACCAGCTTGCGCATTTCCGCCATATATCCGGTCATTCTTATCTCCTTTACAAATTACTGTTTATCGTTCTTACATTATATCTAAAACAAAACAAAAAGGCAAGGAAAATTATCTTTCCTTGCCTTTTCCCTATGAAATACGTATTAATGCCGTGCTTTTTTATCTCACTTTAAATCACGCTTCAAAAAATGCTTTTATGCCGAGATGCGTCATGTAAACATCATTCTTCGAAACAACTTCATAAGGAGCGTGCATGGAGAGCACCGGAACGCCGAGGTCTATAACATCGACATTTTTCGAAGCGATAAATTTCGCAACCGTGCCGCCGCCGCCCGCGTCAACCTTGCCAAGCTCGCCCGTCTGCCATACAACGCCCGCGCCGTCGAGCACTTGACGTACATATCCGCAGAATTCCGCGCTCGCGTCATTAGAGCCGGATTTTCCGCGCGCACCCGTGAATTTCGTTATAACAACGCCGGAATTTACATAGCAGCAGTTGTTTTTCTCCATGGGAGACGGAAAATTAGGATCAAAAGCGGCGTTTACATCGCTTGAAAGGCACTTCGAATTTGCACGTACAACAGCGTCCGATACTCCGAACGTTTTTGCAAGATCCGCAATTATATCAAAATAAACGGCGCTCTGCATTCCTGAATTGCCTTCCGAGCCTATTTCCTCTTTATCCGCAAGAATAGCCATAACAGTATGTTTCGGTGCATTTTGAGAAACAAGAGCGGTAAGAGACGGATAAGCACAAACCCTGTCGTCATGACCGTAAGAAGCTATCATGCTTCTGTCAAGACCGACATCTCTCGAACGTACTGCCGGAACGGCGCAAAGCTCTGCGCTGAGAAAATCATCTTCTATTATGCCGTACTTCTCGTTGAGAAGCTTCATAACGGCAAGCTTTACGGTATTGGGAGTATCTTTGTCATAAGGACGCGAACCAACTATAAGGTTGAGCTGTTCGCCCGTTATTCCCTCTGCAAGAGTTTTCTTCATCTGCTCGCCTGCAAGGTGAGGAAGAAGGTCGCTTATATAAAGAACCGGATCCTTGTCATCCTCGCCGATAACGATGTCTACCGTCTCTCCGTTTTTCTTTGTAACCACACCGTGGAGAGAGAGCGGTATCGTCGTCCACTGATATTTCTTTATTCCGCCGTAATAATGCGTTTTGAGATAAGCAATGCCCGTATCTTCATAAAGCGGATGCTGCTTTAAATCAACACGCGGAGAGTCTATATGCGCGGCAGAAAAATACACGCCGTTTTCGATTCCCTCACTTCCGACGATAAACGCCACAAGAGATTTCGAACGGTTGTTGTAATAATATTTTTCACCGCTCTTAACGCTCTTACCAAAAGAATAAGGTACAAAACCGTTCTTCTCCAAAAGTTCGACAGCTTCCTTTACGCATTCCCTTTCGGTCTTTCCGCCGTCGAGGAATTTTTTATAATCCTCGGCATAGACCTGTGCCGCTTCGAGCTGTTCGTCGCTCATTACAGCAAATGTATTTTTGGCATTTGAAAGAAGCTCTTTTTTGAGCGCTTCAATGTCATTTTTCTTTTCGTTTGTTTCCATTTTATTTCTTCCTTTCTTAAAAATATTCAAGGGATCATCTCGGTTTTTATAAACCGAAATTTATTATCGATTCAACATTGAGAATATCACATAGCGGCTCAAAAAGCAAGTATTTAAAAGGTAAAATAATTTTATTTTCCGAATATATTCTTATAATATTCGTAATTCGAAAGAACTTTTTCAACGTAGCGCCCGGTCTCTTTTATCGGTATCTTCGAAACTATCAGTTCACCGTCTTTTGCAAGCTCGTCCGAAGAAAGCCACGAAGCCACCGCATTGCATCCCCCGTGATAAGAGGCGATTACGTTTATCATGCTTCCGCCGAGCATACGCGAATCCGCATAAAGCCAGTGCAAATAATACGTTCCGCATTTTACGGCAAATTCAGGATCTTCGAGAAGGTACTCAAAATCCTCGGTAAGATCTATGCTCGGCTTTATGTCGACGTTATATGTCGCAGGCATTATCTGCATAAGCCCGTATGCCCCGGACGAAGAGATCGCATTAACGACAAAATCGCTCTCCGTTTTTATTATAGCCATTACAAGAATGGGATCGACATCACCGTAATAAATACCGCAATATTTTTCCGCCCATGCATAACAGGCAAACTCGTTTGCAAAAATTCTCCCGCGCTCATCAGGACCTCTTGTTATCCATGTTATGGGATAGTCAATGCCGGGATACGTTATTTGAGGATCTGTCGGTTTTGGTTCTGTTGTTTCCGTCGGTATTATATCCTTCGGATAGAGCTTATTATATTCCTCATAATAATAAGAAACTCTCAGAACATATTCGCGCGTCTCTTTAAACGGTATGTTCTCTGCAATTATTTTTTCGCCGTCAGAAGAATATGCTGTGTCGGAAAGCCATTTTCTTACATTTCCGAATCCTGCATTGTATGCCGCAAGCGCCGTGTTTATGTCATCGAAATACAAAAGCCATCTGGAAAGATAATATGTTCCGCACCTTATATTTATTTCCGGGTCCAAAAGGGCGAGCTTCGCCTCTCCCCCGATACCGAGTTTATCTTTTATATCCGCTTCATAAGTATACGGCATTATCTGCATAAGCCCCAAAGCGCCGGCAGAAGACACAGCGTGTGCGTCAAATTTGCTTTCCGCTTTCATGACCGCATATATCAGATTTTCTTCGACGCCGAATTCTTTTGCGGCGGATTCCACCGCTTTTTTATACGGTCTGGGATACTCTCCCCTGTCAAATTCACGTTTTATCGCGTCGGCTCCCGCCGCGACGATTATTATAACAAAAACGAGAATAAGCGCGGTTATCTCCGCGGCAAGCGTGAAAGAAGATCGCCTCTCTTTTTTCATATTTATATCCTTTTGGAAATTTTTTCTATTACCTCGCGAGTTAAACTGAAAAGTTCTTCCTCGGTTTTGTCGTTGTTTATGACAAAATCGCAGTTGCTCTTTATAAAATCATCGCTCTTCTGATTTTTAAATCTTCTTTCGGCAGTCTTTTCATCAATGCCGTCACGTAAGCAGAGTCTTGCTATGCGTGCTTTTTCGGGCGCCACAACGCCGACCGTCACGTTGCACATCTTATCAAGACCGCTGTCAAAAAGGAGCGGCGCATCTATGACAAATGCGCGTGTACTCTTCTCCCCCGCCCTTACCGTACTTTTTATCTTTTCTATTATCATGGGATGACTTATCGAATCTATTGTTTTTACGGCGTTCGGAAGTGCGTTATCTCCAAAGACGGCTTTTGCCAACGCTTTTCTGTCGACACGTTTTTTACCGTCGAAAAAAGATATGACGGACGCGCCGAAAGCGTCCTCGATTTTCGATATATATTCGGGATCGGTATCAAGAGTTCTTGAAATTTCGTCGCAGTCGATGACGCAAAATCCCGATGACGAAAAAAGTTTTGCGACAGTGCTCTTTCCGGAACCCGATGCTCCGGTAAGTCCTATTATCATATCTTTACCTCAAATAAAACAATGATTTTTTGTCGGTATTCCAAAGTAACAAATGCATTTTATGCTATATTTCTATTGTATTAAATCCGGAAGCTTTCAGCATTCTGTTGAATATGGCAAGTCCGACTCCCTTTGTGTCCGACGCCGTAGCGTAGATCACTTTTGCATTTGTCTTGTCAAACCGACGAAGAATATCAAAAAGTCTTCTGGCGTGTTCGCCGTCATCGTCTTTCTTGCCGAAATAAAATACATTTTCGCCCTTTATTTTATCCATATATTCGTCAAAGCAGATAATTCCCGCGGACGGGTCTGAGGCAAGCTTTTCCGAAAGAAAACCGACAGCTTTTTTGTCAAACTCTCCCTTTCCCGAATCGAGCAGAAGAAAAACCTCCGCGCGCGGCGCGTAATGCCTGTACTTCATTCCGGGGGCAAGAGGAGCCTTGTCCGATTCATTTTTCTTCGTTATTCCCGCGTCAAGCTCCACTTTGCCGAATATTTTTTTAAGCATTTCAACGGTGATACCGCCGGGACGAAGAACTATAACAGAATCGTCTTTCGGCATAACTATCGTGGATTCAAGCCCTATCGAAGAGCTTCCGCCGTCTATTATAGCGTCTATTTTTGAATCCATATCCTCTATAACGTGGCGCGCGGTCGTGGGGCTGGGTCTGCCGGAAGTATTCGCGCTCGGCGCCGCTATCGGCACTCCCGCTTTCTCTATAAGCGTTCTTGCGACTATGTTTTCGGGACATCTTACCGCAACGGTGTCGAGTCCTCCCGTAACGGAATACGGTATTATATCCTTTTTCGGAAGGATCACCGTTATAGGTCCCGGCATAAACGCGTTTGCTATTTTATAGTACGCATCGTTTGTAAAGCAATATTTTTCCGCATCCTTCGGTTCCGATATATGTATTATGAGCGGATTGTCGCTCGGCCTTCCCTTTGCCGAATATATTTTTTTTGCGGCGTCCGCGTCGAGTGCAGACCCGCCGAGCCCGTATACAGTCTCCGTAGGAAACGCAACAAGCCCTCCGTTTTTTATAATTTCGGCGGAAGAGAAAAGCTGCTCTACGAGCGGATTTTCAAAATCGATTTTAATTATTTCCGTTTTCATCAAAGGAACTTCCTTTTAATTTTTCCGCGGTATCCGCCGCCGCAAGAGCCAATAACATCTGATTTATATCTCCCGACAAGAAGCCTTCGAGGTTGTGCGTCGTAAACCCTATGCGGTGATCGGTGACGCGGCTCTGCGGAAAATTGTATGTTCTTATCTTCTGGCTTCTGTCGCCCGTGCCGACCTGACTCTTTCGTTCCAACGCTATTGCGTCGTCCTGTTTTGTTTTTTCTATATCGTAAAGCTTCGCACGGAGCATTTTCATCGCCTTATCACGGTTTTTGAACTGGCTTCTCTCTTCCTGACATTCGACGACGATTCCCGACGGCTTGTGAAGAATGCGTATAGCCGATTCTGTTTTGTTTATATGCTGACCGCCCGCTCCGCTGGATTTACATGTCTCGACAACAAGGTCTTCGGGACGTATTTCTATATCTATATCTTCTACTTCCGGAAGGACGGCGACAGTTACTGTCGAAGTGTGTATCCGCCCCTGCGTCTCGGTTTCCGGCACACGCTGTACGCGGTGAACGCCGCTTTCGAATTTGAGTTTGGAATATGCGCTGTCCCCGGAGACCATAAAAGATATTTCCCTGTATCCGCCAAGCTCCGTTTCATTGGAGCCCATAAGCTCCGTTTTCCAACCTGCCGATTCCGAATACATCGAATACATACGGTAAAGCTCGGATGCAAAAAGCGCCGCTTCTTCTCCGCCCGCGCCCGCGCGTATCTCCATTATGACGTTTTTATCGTCATTCGGATCATGCGGCAAAAGAAGAATTTGAAGCTCTTCAAGAAGTCTTTTCTGCTCTTCCTTTTGCACGGAGATTTCGTCTATTATCATTTTTTTCATATCCGCATCGTCGGCATCCGGAAGCATGGTTTCCGCCGATTCCTGCTCGTCGCGCGCACGTTTATATTCGCGGAATTTCTCCACTATCGGAAGAAGTGTTTTTCTCTCGCGCATAAGGTTTCTGTACTTTTCAATATCGGAAACAGTACCAGGATCTTCAAGTTCGCGCTCTATAATATCAAATTTACTTTCTATTTCTATAAGCTTATCAAGCATATTTTGCTCCGTACTGATGTGTAATAAATTTATTATACTATATAAAAACGGAAAATTCAACCGGAACAGAATAAATAAATGGATTTAAAAAATCGGACAGATTGCCGCGCATTACCGCCATATGTCATCGATTTTATAACATTTATTTCGATATTTCCATGTGATATAAAAAAGACACACGGCACTTTTGAATTCGCGAGAAAAACAGAGATTTTAAAAGATTTCGGGAGGTTTCAAAAAGACAAATTAAAAATTTTGACTTTTTATTCAAAAAACGCTTGACAAGACTATTTTCAAGTGTTATAATCAATCACGTTGCAAATAAAGGAAAGTTATGCCCAAAATCGGCGCTTTCCAAGTGTAAAAAATACTACGGAGGAACAAATATGTCCACTTTCATGGCAAAAAAAGAAACTCTGGAACGCAAGTGGTATGTTATCGACGCAGCTGATATGCCCCTCGGCAAAACAGCAGTTGCTGCCGCAGACATTCTCAGAGGAAAACATCGCCCCGAATTCACACCCAATGTAGATTGCGGCGAATTTGTTATCGTTATAAACGCATCCAAGGCAGTTCTCACAGGCAAAAAGCTCGAAAAGAAATTCTACCGTCATCATTCCGGCTATATCGGCGGTCTCAAATCCGTTGATTATAAAACCCTTATGGCTACAAAGCCCGAACTCGCAGTAGAACTCGCAGTAAAGGGAATGCTCCCGAAGAACTCCATCGGCGCAAAATCGCTCACACGTCTTAAAGTTTACGCCGGCGCAGAACACAATCAGCAGGCACAGCAGCCCACACCCGTTGTTGTTGACTGAGAAAGGATGTAATTAGAGATGACATATACAAGTGCTAAACCTTATTTCTACGGAACAGGCAGAAGAAAGAAATCCGTTGCCCGCGTTCGCGTTTACCCCGGAACAGGCGCTATAACCATCAACGGTCGTGACGTTGACGATTATTTCGGTCTCGAAACACTCAAACTCATTGTTAATCAGCCCTTTACGGTAACTGAAACAATGGGCAAATTCGACATAGTATGCACAGCACAGGGCGGAGGTATCTCCGGTCAGGCAGGCGCTATCCGTCACGGTGTTGCACGCGCTCTTCTCAAAGTAGACGAGACATACAGACCCGCTCTCAAAAAAGCAGGACTTCTCACACGTGACCCGAGAATGAAGGAGAGAAAGAAATACGGTCTCAAAGCCGCACGTCGCGCTCCGCAGTTCTCCAAGAGATAATGAATATTATCTTTTCAAAAAGCCCGTATATACGGGCTTTTTTGTTTTTTCGGGTGGATTATACTATCAAGTGCAACAGGAAGAAAAAAATAGAAGTTCATACGAA
>UQXK01000053.1 GCA_900544985.1 uncultured Eubacteriales bacterium | reverse complement strand
CTTTTCTTATAAGAAAAGTAGGTGGCACACCTTTCTCCGAAAGAAAGGTGTGTGAATAAACAAACTTCCAAATGGATAAAATATAGATAAAATCAGGCAGAAAAATGCCAAAGAAAGGAAAAATAAAATGAAAAAACTGTTTATTTCTGCGCTTTTTGTCTCTTTTATATTGATTTTCTCTATATCATCAAGCGCCGCACTCGTTTCCCCGGGTATATCGGTTATTCAAAAAGACGTTACAATGTCAAAAGTCGGAGTCGCAAAAAACGATATTGTTTTCTCTGCGGAAGATTTCAAAACGGCACTCGGAGCAAAGGAAAATTTCTCTATAACCGTTACGACGCTGCCGTCGGTTGAAGACGGAGTTTTGAAGCTCGGCGCTGTCGACGTTACTCCCGGAGAAACCATTCCTTCGGAGAAAATATCGATTCTGCGATTTATACCTTCAAAAGCGGGAGCTTGTGCAAGTTTCGGCTTTGTTCCGTGCGATATGGGATATAAGGAGGAATTCACCTGTTCTATATCTATGATGACGGAGAGCATTTCTCTCTCTCCCGTAACAAAGTCCGATAAGATAACAGATTTATCGTGTATAAGCATTTTCTCTGTTCTTCCCGTAGAAGAGAAAAGAGACGATCTTACCTTTTCGATAGAATCCGGTGCATCGCACGGCGTTGTGGAGATAATAAACGTAAGCACGGGAGAGTATAAATATACTCCCGATGAAGGTTTTTACGGCAAAGATTCATTTACTTTCCGCGCCGAGGATAAGAACGGAAATGTTTCCAACGTTTCAAAAATCACTGTAAATGTTATGAAGAATGAAAAGAATTTCGTTTATTCCGATATGGAGGATTCTTCTTTTCATTTTGCCGCGGCGGTTCTTGCAAAAAATGATGTGATGCTCGGGAGCAAGAGCGGAGACAAAAGAGTGTTTGATCCGCAGGGAAAAGTTACAAGATCCGACTTTCTCATTATGGCGATGAACACAGCGGGAATCGAAGTGAATAACGGAGAAAGCTCTTTTTGCGACAGCGATGATTTTACGCCGTATGAAAAGAAGTATATATCTTCCGCAGAGGCGCTCGGAATAGTTGTCGGAATCGATACGGATGACGGAAGATGTTTTATGCCGGATAAAAATATAACTTATGAGGATGCGGCGCTTATCGTTTGCAGAATAGGCGCGCTTTCGGGTTTCGATTTTGTCGGAAAAGATGTTTCCGTCTCTGTCATGTCGGATGAGGAGTATGACGCTCTTTCCATATTGGTTAATGCGGGAATGGTGGAATGCGAAGCTTCAAAAGATGAAATTTCGAGGGAAGATACGGCGGGTCTTCTTTACAGCGTTCTTCAATACAATTAAAATAAAAACACGGAGCATTTATGTGTTCCGTGTTTTTTATACTGTTATGAATTTTATAAAAGTATATCACATATTCCGCAGAAGATCGGTAATTACAATAAAATATTTTTATTCCGAACGGCGTTTGCGTTTTTTACAATAATTTGATATATATGTATACTTCGTTTCCGTGCCTGTTTATCATCTCACAGTCTAAAATAAAACCGAGTTTTTCGTGAAGTCTTATGCCGGCGATATTGTTTTTTCTGATTTGAGCGGTCGCTATTTCATAACCTTTTTCTTTTGCATATTCATAAGCTTGCTTTAATGCTTCATACGCATATCCTTTTCTGCGATACTCTTTCAGAATCTCAGGTCCCGCACTTATGAGATAACCGTTATGCTGATACAGAGAAACATATCCGACTATTTTCTCATCAACGCATACAGCAAAAAGTTCGGAGTATTTTCCGTTAAATTCATGGCTGTCCCATTTTTTCAGAATATCATATATTTCTTGATCGGACTTGCCGAAATTCATGATTTTCAATATTTCGATATCATTTTCATTGAAATTTCTTAAAGAGAGCATTTTGTGTATTCCTTTTTGATTCTATAATAAATATATATTTGCAATATGAGTTAAAATCATGATGTTGAAAAAATAATGATTGATATAACCGAATGTAAAAAGCAAGAGCATATATTTATGTTCACAAAATATATGCTCTCGAATTTATTGAATAATGACAATGCGGGATAAATATTTGATCGTTGTGTTTGTTCTCGGCTTTATTTTGTGAAGATATTTTTGAATTCTTCCATTGTCATGGAGTATATGAAGGTATCGTATATCATGGGAGTTTTTCCGCCCACGATAAATCCGAGATATCCGTAGTCTTTTATAATATCTTCATCTACAACGATAGCGGTTACGAGAATATATCCATCATCCGACGGTATAGCGGTCATCTGGTAATATTCCTCGGGATAAGCGACGGATTTGTCTATGTTCAATACATTGGACAATATAGGAAGAAATCCGATATTCTGAATATCTTTTAAGGATTCGCAATAGACAAATATCGCTATTATGCCGCTCTCTTCCGGAATGTCGACAAAGTATGTATCGAGTTCTTTGGTGGAAACGATACTTCCTTCGACAGTGTCGCCTAACGATATTTTCTGTCCTATAATGCTTTCCGCTGTTTCTTTTATAACATTTTCACCCGGAATCCATTTTACCGTCCCCTCTTTTTGGAAGAGTTCTTCCGGGGTGAGGTTTACTTTTTTCAGGTTGTTTATGCAGGAGATATCGATGGCAAGATTAAGGTTTTGTCCCTCGGTATAACTCATGGAATTTATCCCTATGACAAGACCGTATTCATCTACCAGAGGTCCGCCGCTGTTTCCGGAGGAAATAGGGGTTGTGGTCTGAATAAATTTGACATTCGGGGCGCTGCTTACCGTTCTGTTTACCTGAGAGACAATGCCGCTTGAAAAAGTTCCCGTAAGTCCGAGAGAACTGCCTATTGCGAATACCGGGTCTCCTACTTTTACTTTTTTATCGGAAACTTCAAGATAAGATATCTTTGATTTATCCAATTCGATATGAAGTATGGCGATATCGAATTCTTTATCGTAAGAAACCACTTTGGAGACCGTATATTCTTTGCCGTCATGCATTTTGACAACGATTTTTCTCGCGTTTTCTATAACGTGATAATTCGTAACGATATCACCGTATTTGTCAAGAAAGAATCCGGAACCTGTCGAATAGTGAATGTCGTTCAAACGGTATGTATTTATTTCAACGGTAGAAGGATTTACCACATTGAAAATTTCGGAAACGCTTAATTTTGCGCGTTCCCATACCGCTTTTACGGTCGTATCTCTTTTTACATTGGAAACATCTTTGTCCCATTTTACAAAGTTGTAACGTTTTCTCTGTACTACGGGAAGAACAGCGGCTTCGCCGTCCTTTACAAGCTGTGAAAGAAGATTTGTATCGTATGTTGCCCCGCCGTTGAGATCAAAAGTAACTTTATGTAGTGCTTTCCATTTTGCTGTTACCGTCATGTCCTCGGATACGGAAGAAAAATCCGTGTCCCATCCCTCAAACGAAAACCCGTTTTTCTCGGGAGCGGGAGCGGTAGCAGCTTCACCGTCAATTATTTGCTGCGTAAGGGAAACGGAGTCGTCTGACGTTCCGCCGTCAAGTTCGAAATTTACTGTATGTATTTTTTTCCATATCGGCGTTATCGTTTGATTTTTTTCCGGAGAGATATAATTTCCTTCCCATCCGACAAGTGCATATCCGTCTTTGTTTATTTCGGGAGGAACTATTTCTATACCGTCTTTATATTTTTGCTTGATTTCCCCGGATATAAGTTCCGCGTCGCCTATATCAAATAACACTTTAACGCTTCCGCATCCGGAAAAAAACAGCATGGTAAAAGCCAAAATAAATATCACGGATATTTTAAAATATTTTTTCATACAGTGTATACCCTCCGCTCCTGTATTTGTGACTATAATTATAACTATAATATATCATATTTGTCGAAAATTGTCAATATAAATAAATTAAGGCTGTTTTCTTTACATTATTTATAAATATTCGTACAATCATTGTATTTATACTGTAACTTGTTGTTATACATAATCAGTTGGTGCTGTCCGCCATGAAACCCCGACACAAGAAATTTTTCGGGAAAAGTTTCACTAAAATAAAGTTGTGTATTCGGTGTGAAAGTTCTTTTGCCTACTTTTCTTTCAAGAAAAGTACGGTGCGGATTTTTAAGGGGCTTTTTACAAAAAGCCCCTTAAAGCAAGGTTTGGAACGCAGTTCCAACTGTTAATTAAAAAATAAAAGCACGGCTATGCCGTGCTTTTGGTTTAAGCGTTATCGGTTGGGGCTTCCGCCGTGGGACCCCGACACAAAGGACTTTTCGGGAAAAGTCCTTTGGAATCCCAAAAGCTTCACTAAAATAAAGTGGTATTTTCGGTGCGAAGTTCTCTCCTACACCTTTCTCCGAAAGAAAGGTGTGGAAAAACAATAATTTTTATTGACAAACGAATATATATATTGTAAAATAAAGAAAAATGAAAATTTTTTTCATTCCAAGGAAAGGACGACGCTTTCTGAACGGCGGTGAAATCTTGACTTTTTTCATGTCGTAAGACGCGGAAAATATTGCGATGAATCAGACTATACTCAAAGCACAACTCCTTTATAAAGATATGGGGAAATCCGAGAGAAAGATAGCGGATTGGCTTATAGCGCATCCCGGCGGAGATCTTCCTTTATCTATAACGGAACTTGCGGAAAAGTGCGGCAGCAGTGAAGCGACCATCGTGAGATTTGCCCGCAGACTCGGATTTTCAGGCTACGGGGAACTGAAAATCTCCGTTGCAAAGGAACCGGACAGCAAGGTTGTCTCTTCTACGATAGACGAAAACGATTCCTGCTTTGAAATCCTCGAAAAGATATGCAACGACGCTTATTTGTCGCTCGAAAGAACGCTTAGAAATATGGCGCCGGAAGATATATCGGCGGCGGCAAACCTTATAGCCGGCGCGGGAAAAACGGTTCTTATCGGGCTCGGCTCCTCCGCCTCCGTCGCGCAGGACGCGGCAAATAAATTTCTTCGCGCAGGGTGCCAGGCGTATTCTTACGGAGACACTCATATGCAGATGATAGCCGTATCTCTTATGAAAGAGGGAGACGTGCTTGTCGGCGTTTCTCAATCCGGCGCGTCAAAGGACATAGTGGAGGCGATGAAGCTGGCAAAGAGCCGCGGTATCTCCACTGTTTCCATAACAGGAACGGAGCGCTCTCCCATAACAAAGCAGAGCGATATCACGCTTTTGACCGATACCGAGGAGACGAAGCATAGTTCTCTTGCTCTCAGTTCTCATCTTTCGCGCCTTGTTGTTATAGATGCGCTTTGCTATTACCTTGTTTACAGGAACGAAGACAATCGTGCGGCGAAGATTGACGACGAAAACGAAAAGAGCCTTGTCACAAAGCGCGTCAAGGAATAAATACGGAAAATTTTGATTTGCGGTAAATCGCGTATTTGCCGACTTGCTACATAAATTAAATAAAATTTGTAATCGTTCCGCACAGGCGGAAAAAATAAAAGCGGAGGAAACATAAATGAAAATACTCGTTATCAATGCGGGCAGCTCCTCACTTAAATATCAGCTTTTCGATATGGACAGCGGAGAAGTGACGGCAAAGGGCCTTTGCGAGCGTATCGGGGTTGACGGGCGCGTTACGCACAAGCGTCCCGGAAAAGAGAATTATGTTCTGGACAAAGCGCTTCCTGATCATGAAACGGCGTTTTCCACGGTTCTTTCTCTTATCACGGACAAAGAGCTTGGCGTAATAAAGGATATATCCGAAATAGACGCTGTCGGTCACAGAATAGCACACGGCGGGGAAAAGCTTCGCTCATCTTCACTTATCGGAGAAAAAGAGCTTGAATATCTCCATTCAATAGCGGAAATAAATCCGCTCCACGGTCCCCCTGCGATAAAGGGCATAGAGGCATGCAGAAAAATACTGCCTGATATTCCTCAGGTGGGCGTTTTCGATACGGCATTTTACGGCACTCTTCCCGAATATGCCTACATCTATCCGCTTCCTTATGAATATTACGAAAAATACAAAGTAAGAAGATACGGATTCCACGGAACGAGCCATAGATACGTCACTGCGGAAGCCGCGAAAATGATCGGCAAACCGCTTTCCGAACTCAAAGTCATAACATGCCATCTCGGAAACGGCTCTTCCGTTACAGCTACAAAATACGGCAATGCCGTATGGACGTCTATGGGCTTTACCCCGCAGGACGGCATAATGATGGGCACGAGAACGGGCGCGATAGATCCCACGGTCCTTACATATATAATGAAAAAAGAGGGACTTTCCGCGGAAGAAGCCGAGGACATGATAAACCGCAAATCCGGACTTTACGGGGTTTCTGGCGTTTCGAGCGATTGCCGCGAGGTAATGCAGGCGGAAAAGAACGGGGACGCAAGATCTCATCTTGCCGTTGAGATGCTTGTAGACAGCGTCAAAAAGGCGATAGGCTCTTCTCTTGCGGAAATGAACGGAGCCGACGTTCTCGTATTTACCGCGGGCATCGGCGAAAACGATGCGGAGATACGTTCGCGTATCTGCAAGGATATGGACTTCTTCGGAATAAAGATAGATGAAGAAGCAAATGTTACCGCGAAACGCGGTACCGAACAGGATATTACTTCTGCCGACGGAAAGGTGAGAGTTCTCATCATTCCGACCGACGAGGAATATATGATAGCAAAAGATACACAAAATTTAGCAAATAAACAATGAAAGGAAAAATAAAATGGTCTCATCGTTCGAAATCAAAAAGGAAATTTGCGAAGTAGGTCACAAAATTTATGCAGAGGGCTTTGTTGCGGCAAATGACGGAAATATATCCGTTAAAGTAAGCGATAATGAATATTACTGCACTCCTACCGGCGTATCCAAAGGCGCTCTTACCCCCGATATGATAATCCGTATCGACGCAAACGGAAACAAAGTGGAGGGCAGACTCAATCCCTCTTCCGAAATCAAAATGCATCTTCGCGTTTACCGCGAGCGTCCCGATGTAAATGCGGTAGTTCACGCTCATCCTCCCGTTGCAACGGCATTTACGGTTGCCGGAATCCCGCTTGACAAATATATACTTCCCGAAGCTGTTCTCACAATAGGAGATGTTCCTACATGTGAATACGGCACGCCCTCCACAATGGAGATACCCGATTCTCTTATGCCTTATATCCAGAATCATGACGCGTTCCTTCTCAAAAACCACGGCGCTCTTACGGTAGGCAACACGCTTACAAAGGCGTTCTTCACAATGGAAGAAGTAGAATTCAACGCAAAGATCTGCAAATATGCAATGGAACTCGGCAACGTAGAGGAGATCCCCTGCGAACAGCTCGAAAAGCTCATGGAGCTCAGAAAGAAAATGCGTATCCCCGGACGTCACCCCGGATGCAAAAAATGCCCGAACCTCGGAACTCCGAACTGCAAATGCAAACAGAACTCCGAGACAAGCGGAATCATTACTCCTTCTTCAACATGCGCTGACGACGCTCTCATTGCAGAGATAACAAAGAGAGTCATCGCCGCTCTCGGAAAATAATTTCTGAAAAAAGGAAATATTTTTCGGAAAGGAGAGATGATTTTGGCAATTAACTGGACAGAAGCTCAGATAGAGGAGATCGTAAAGAAAGTCGTAATCGAAATGAACGGCACTCCGAGCGATATCCCCGCATATGACGCCGAAAGCTACGGCGGAAGAAAATTCATAGGAATTTTCGAAGATATGAACGACGCGATAGAAGCCGCAAACGCGGGTTACCGCGCTATACGCTCTATGCGCGTGGAAGAGAGAGAAAAGCTTATCACCTCTATCCGTGAACTTATACATAAGGAAGCCGACATACTCGGCGCCCTCGGCGTTGCGGAAACAAAAATGGGACGTGTCGCTCACAAGATAGCGAAGCACCACCTTGTTGCCGACAAGACGCCCGGAACAGAGGATATAGTTTCGGAAGTGAAAACGGGCGACTACGGTCTGACTCTTACCGAAATGGCGCCTTTCGGCGTTGTCGGAAGCATAACGCCGAGCACGAACCCCTCGGAAACGGTCCTTTGCAACAGCATGGGAATGATAGCCGCAGGAAACGGAATCGTGTTCAATCCGCACCCGAACGCCATTGCGACATCGAACTATGCGGTAGACCTTGTAAACCGTGCCTGCTTTGCTGCGGGCGGTCCGAAGATACTCGTGGCTTCCGTAAAGAAACCGACGCTTGACACCGCAAACATCATGTACAAGAGTCCGCTTATAAGACTTCTCGTATGTACGGGCGGTCCCGGCGTTGTAAAAGCGGTGCTTTCCTCAGGCAAAAAGGCGATAGGTGCGGGAGCGGGAAATCCCCCCGTAATCGTCGACGATACCGCCGACATAAAGAAAGCCGCAAAGGATATAATAGACGGCTGCACATTCGACAACAACCTTCCGTGCATTGCGGAAAAAGAGGTTTTCGCATTCGACAACATCGCAGACGAACTTATAAGCGGCATGATAAAGAACGGCGCTTATATGATAAACGCCGAGCAGGCGGAAGCTCTTTCGAAGATAGTTATCGTAGATACGAAAAATCCCAAAACCGGCATTGTCAAAAAGACGATAAGCCGCGACTGTGTAGGTCGCGACGCAAAGGTCTTGCTTGAAAAGATCGGCATTCATGTCGGCGACGAGATACGTTGCATAATCTGCGAAGCGGAATTCGAGCATCCGTTCGTTCAGACGGAGCTTATGATGCCGATACTTCCGATAGTCAGAGTAAAGAATATAGACGAGGCTATCGAAAAAGCCGTTGCGGCGGAACACGGAAACCGTCACACGGCGCATATGCACTCCAAAAATATAGACAATCTCACACGTTTTGCACGTGCGGTTGAAACGACTATATTTGTTAAAAATGCTCCCTCTTATGCCGGCATAGGCTTCGGCGGAGAAGGACATACAACATTTACAATAGCGGGTCCGACGGGAGAGGGACTTACCTCTGCGAGAAGCTTTACGCGCCGCCGCCGCTGTGTAATGGCGGATAACTTCCGTATAATCTGATTTTAGGAAAGGAAGATAAAAATGGCACTTAATCCTTCGGATATCGAAAGCATAGTGCGCCGCGTGGTAAGCGAAATGGGCGCCGGGAAAAGCGATTCCTGCTGCGGAAAATGCGGCGGCAAATCGGCTGAAATCCCGAAAACCGCAAAGGTTGCTATGCTTACGGATAAAAAACATTTTGAAGTAAAAGAATTTCCTGTTCCGGAACTTAACGACGACGACATACTTGTAAAAGTAGAGGGCGCAGGCGTTTGCGGAACGGACGTTCACGAATGGAGAGCAGACCCGTTCGGTCTTATCCCGGTAGTTCTCGGACATGAGGGCACGGGCGAGATAGTTTATCTCGGAAAGAACATAAAGAGCGATACTGCCGGAAATCCCATTCATGTAGGCGACAAGATAGTAACCTCCGTTATTTCCTGCGGAGAATGCAATATCTGCCGCAACCATCCCGCCAACACCAACCTTTGCGACAAGCAGGGCGTATTCGGTCTTATCGGACACAACGACGCACAGCCTCTTAACGGCTGGTTCGGAACTCATCTTCTTATAAGAGGCAAGGGCGCTACATATTTTGTAGTAAACGACCTCGACCTTCAAGAGAGAATGCTTCTCGAACTCGCGTGCGTTTGCGTACACGCACTTAAAAGAGCAAATTCCACGGGTCTTATGAACTTCAATACAAAAGTCGTTTTGCAGGGACTCGGACCTGTCGGTCTTGTTATGGCGTGCGTTCTTCGCGCGGCAGGTATAAACCATATAATCGCAATAGACGGAACACAGACGCGTCTTGATATGGCAAAGAAGATAGGCGTCAAGACGGTCATCAACTTCAAGGAAGCTACGACGCTCGAAGAGAGAGTACGTCTTGTAAAGGAAGCCACGAACGGCAACCTTGCAGACTTCGCATTCCAGTGCACGGGCGTTCCCGCGGCTGCTGCCGATATATATTCATATATTCGCCGCGGCGGCGGTATGTGCGAGATGGGATTCTTCGTAAACAACGGAGAATACACGGTAAACCCGCACTTCGCTATGTGCAACAAGGAAATAAATCTTATCGGTTCATGGGATTACAGCGCGGACGATTATCCTACGACGATGGCATTCCTCCGTCAGGCGCGCGAGATGAACATTCCGATAAAGGAGCTTATCACGCACACGTTCCCGCTTGATAAGATGAACGAGGCTATGGAGACAAACGTTTCTCAGCAGGGCATAAAGATATGCTACGTCGCTGATTAAGGAGAAAAAATATGGCACTCGGAATGATCGAGGTATACGGATTTACAACGTCGATAGTCGTAGCCGACAAGGTTGCGAAGAGCGCTGATGTAAAGATAGTTGCCATCGATAAAAACAAACCCGCAAATGCCGATTCGGTCGATGTCCCGCTTGTAATGGTGGTAAAATTCGAGGGAGGCGCGGCGGAGGTCGCAGCGGCTCTCGAAGCCGGAAAGCAGGAGGCGGAAAAGAGAAATCTTTATATTGCATCGCGCATAATAGCGCGTCAATCGGAAGATATAGAGTGGTTCGCACACCTGAACGCACTCGGCAAAGACAAGCTTAATATAGCGGAAGTCTGAAACAACAAAACAAAAAACACAAAGTTATAAAGGAGAAAAAGAATTATGCAGGAAGCACTCGGAATGGTAGAAACAAGAGGTCTTGTCGCAGCTATCGAAGCTGCCGACGCAATGGTAAAGGCGGCTAACGTCGTTCTTATCGGAAGCGAAAAAATCGGATCCGGACTCGTAAGCGTTATGGTTCGCGGAGATGTCGGCGCAGTAAACGCCGCTGTCGAAGCAGGCGGAAACGCTGCTAAAAACCTCGGTGAGGTCGTAGCTATTCACGTAATTCCCCGTCCTCATACTGACGTTGAAAAACTTCTTCCGAAACTCGGTTGAGTTTATATAACAGAGGTATTATGGAACAGGCAATAGCGTTGCTCGAAGTACAGGCGCTCGTCGCCGCCATCACGGGTCTTGACGCGATGGTAAAAGCGGCAGACGTAAAGCTCATTCATGTCGAGAAACGCTTGGGCGGACGTCTTGTGACCGTTGTCGTAGAGGGAAGCGTGTCTTCTGTTACGGCGGCTCTCGAAGCCGGCGTTGCGGCTGCCAAAGAAGTCGGAAACGTCAAGGTCGCGGAAGTGATCGCCCGTCCCCACAAAGATGTGATGAGCTTTTTAAAAACAGACTGAAAAAATCAAAAAACAACAAATTTTAACGGAGGTATAAACATGGAAGCACTCGGAATGATAGAAACAAGAGGTCTTGTAGCAGCTATCGAAGCTGCCGACGCAATGGTAAAGGCGGCTAACGTCGTTCTTATCG
>UQXK01000052.1 GCA_900544985.1 uncultured Eubacteriales bacterium | reverse complement strand
GCGGATTTTTAAGGCGCTTTTTCAAAAGCACCTTAAAGCGGAGGTTTGGAACGGCAGTTCCAACATATAACGAAAAAATAAAAACGCGCATTACTGCGCGTTTTTGTGTAAGCATTAAATGTTGGGGCTATCCGCCCCAAACCCGAACACAAGAAACTTTTCGAGAAAAGTTTCTTGGAACTTCAAAAGCTTCACCAAAGTAAAGTGATGTAGTCGAGGGGAAATTCTTTGGCTTACCTTTCTTATAAGAAAGGTAAGTCGTCATAGGAAAAACCGAGGCGCATAAACGAAGCTATCGCTCTTTTTCTTTCTTTTTCATCGGAAAAATCGGGTTTAACCCTCATTTTCGATATTCTTTTTGCGAGAATTTTCGAAAAATCCACATTTAAAGAATCGACTGCGATTTCGCAGATATCCTTTGAAAATCCTTTTTCATAGAGCGCGCCCTTTATTCTCCGCGGACCGTAAAGCTTTTTATTTGCCATATCGGAAGCAAGAAGCTTTGCGGATTCTTCTTCATTTATATATCCCGTTTCGGCAAGATATTCCGCCGCCTCGGCGGATACTTCCCTGGAAAAACCCTTCTCCGTAAGTTTGCGGGCAAGAGCTTTCTTTGTGTTATCTCCGAAAGACAGTATATATATACCGCGTTTTATCGCCGCAGTCTTGTCTGCAAGAAAGGATATCTCGTCGAATTTAAAAGTGTCTATTTCTATATCCTTTACAATTTCCAAAGGAAATCCGAGAGGAAAAAACATCTCTGCCGCTATTACAAGCTTTTTTCTTTCGGAAAAATCCCCTCCGTCTATGAGAAAGGAGAGTTCTGTTTCCTCTCCTCCCGCAATCGGTCTTACAGACGTGAGAAAAATATGCATTGTCATTCGTCGGCGGAAACGTCGAGTATGCGGATATCAAAATCGTCGTCCTTATCTCCGCTTTCTATTCCGAGCTCGTCGTCGTATTCGAGGTTTTCATCGCCGTCTTCTTCGAGGGAATATGCCTCTTCCGCAGTAAGATCGATCTTATCGGACTGCGCTTTTATCTTTGACTCTATTTCTTCGAGGAGCTTCGGATCAGCCTCTATCGCTTTTCTCGCATTCTCCTTGCCCTGTCCGATTCTCTCTCCGTTGTAGGAGAACCATGAACCGCTCTTCTGAATAATGCCCAGATCAGAGCCTATTTCGACTATTTCTCCGGATTTTGAAATTCCGTGACCGTATATTATTTCAAATTCGGCAACTTTAAACGGAGGTGCAACTTTGTTTTTGACAACCTTGCATTTTACTTTGTTGCCGTACATTTCTCCGCCCTGCTTCAATACGTCCGTTTTTCTTACGTCTATACGGACGGAAGCGTAGAATTTAAGCGCTCTTCCGCCGGGAGTCGTTTCGGGGTTTCCGTACATAACGCCGACTTTTTCACGGAGCTGGTTTATAAATATAACGACGCTGTTTGTCTTTGCGATAGAACCGGAAAGCTTGCGCAGAGCCTGGGACATAAGTCTTGCCTGCAAACCTACATGAGACGACCCCATGACGCCGTCTATTTCCTGCTGAGGAACGAGAGCCGCAACAGAGTCGACTACTATGACGTCGACAGCGCCGGAACGGACGAGCGCCTCTGTTATTTCGAGCGCCTGCTCTCCGCTGTCGGGCTGAGAAACGAGAAGTCTGTCTATATCCACGCCGAGAGCTTTTGCATAAACGGGATCTAGCGCGTGCTCCGCGTCTATAAATGCGGCTTCTCCTCCCATTTTTTGGACCTCTGCCGCTATATGAAGCGCGACCGTCGTCTTACCGGAGGATTCCGGTCCGAATATTTCTATTATTCTGCCGCGCGGAACGCCGCCTATGCCGAGCGCAAGGTCGAGCGTAAGCGAGCCTGTGGGAACAGCCTGAACATTCATTCTTACATTGTCCCCGAGCTTCATTATAGTTCCTTTGCCGAAATCTTTTTCAATCTGAGCAAGCGCCGTGGCAAGCGCCTTTTTCTTTTCTTCGCCGTCCATGGGAACGACTGCCGCTTTTTTCTTAACAGGTTTTGCTGCCATTTATTTATTGCTCCTTGTAATTATTTATATGATATCGTTATCTGTATCGTCGTCTTCGCCTTTTTCCTCAGAAGAATCAAGTAAATCCTCGTCTTCGAAAGATACTTTTTCTTCCGCCGGATTTTCTTTTTCGGAACTTTCGAGAGCTGCGGCAGCGGCTATTTCCGCTTCCTCTTCCTCTTCGGATTTTGTCGCGGCAAAGTTTACTATATACGCGCCGTCGTCGAGTCTCATTACTCTGACGCCCGCTGTCGAATTGCCGTCATAAACATTTATATCCGAAACAGCCATACGTATAAGTATACCTTCGTTTGTGATGATCATTATATCGTCGTCCTCGGAAACCGCGGCAATTCCCGCAAGCTTGCCTGTCTTATCTGTGAGCTTGTGGCATATAACGCCCGAAGTTCCGCGGCTGTGCGCCGTATATCCGTCAAACGAATTGCGTTTGCCGTATCCGTTTTCCGTTATCGTGAGAAGCATTTTGTTAGGATCCACTACCGCAACGCCGACAACATAATCGTCGTTTTTGAGTTTTATTCCTCTTACGCCTCTTGCGGTTCTGCCCATAATGCGCGCTTCTGTTTCAGAGAAACGAACGGCTTTGCCCTCTCTTGTCGCGATGACGATATCGTCTTCTCCCGTCGTATGCTTTACAAACGCGAGCTTATCGCCCTCGTCAAGGTTTATCGCTATCTTTCCGCCCTTGCGCTGGAATTCAAAATCCTTTATATTGGCGCGTTTTACAACGCCTTTTTCCGTCACCATTACGAAATATTCGTTTTCTTCAAAGCTTTTTACGGCGATAACGGAGGTTACTTTTTCGTCCTTGTCTATATCTATCAGGTTTACAAGGTTTGTTCCCTTGGAGATATTGGAAGCCTCCGGCACCTGATAAACTTTTTTCATGAAAACTTTTCCGCTGTTGGTGAACATGAGCAGGAAGCTGTGAGAATTTACGATTATTATATCGTTTACGAAATCCTCTTCCTTTGTTTTCATGCCGCGTATACCGCGTCCGCCGCGGCGCTGTGCGGAATAAGACGACGCCGAAGAGCGTTTTATATATCCGTCGCGCGTGATTGTTACGACGCACTCTTCCTTGTCTATAAGGTCCTCGTCGATTATATCGTCAATAGGCGCCGTTATCTCCGTTCTTCTTCCGTCGGAGAATTTTTCTTTTATCTCTTTTAATTCTTTTTCTATTATGTCGAAAATCTTCGTTTCGTCGGCAAGTATGCCTTCCAGCTCCTGTTTGAGGAGCGTTTTTGCGCCGAGCTCGTCCTCTATCTTGTGTCTTTCGAGTCCTGCGAGCTTTCCGAGCGTCATATCGACGATAGCCTGCGCCTGGATATCGGTAAATCCGAATTTTTCCATCAGGGCGTTTTTAGCGTCGGCTACGGAATCACTGTTCTTTATCGTCTCTATTATGATGTCGATAAAATCGAGCGCTTTTTTGAGACCTTCAAGAATATGGAGTCTTGCTTTCGTCTTTTCAAGGTCAAACTCCGTGCGGCGGCGAATGACGCTTTCCTGGTGATTTATATAATGAGTGAGTATCTCGCGAAGTCCCAGAAGCTTAGGCTCTCCGTTTACGAGCGCTATCATGTTGACGGCGCAGGTATCTTGGAGCTGTGTGTACTTATAGAGCTGATTCAGTATTACCTGCGGATTTGCGTCGCGCCTGTAATCTATAACGATTCTTATGCCTTTTTTACCGTCGGATTCGTCGCGAAGTCCCGTAATGCCTTCTACTTTTTTATCTTTATAGCAATTTGCTATCGATTCCACAAGCATGGCTTTGTTTACCATATACGGAATCTCCGTTACGACTATCCTGTGGTGGTCTTCCTCTATCTTTGCACGGGAACGGACTATAACTCTGCCTTTGCCTGTCTGATATGCCTGATATATTCCGTTTGAACCGCATATCATCGCCTTTGTCGGGAAGTCCGGTCCCTTTATATAATTCATAAGCTCCGTGACCTGTGCTTCCGGATGTCTCATGAAATAAAGCGTTGCGTCTATTACCTCTCCCAGATTGTGGGGAGGGATATTTGTAGCCATACCTACGGCGATACCGACAGAACCGTTTACGAGTATATTCGGAAATCTCGACGGGAGGACCGCGGGCTCTTTAAGTCTGTTATCGAAGTTCGGTTCGAAATCGACGACGTTTTTGTCTATATCCGTCATCATTTCGTTGGCAAGCTTTGCAAGTCTTGCCTCTGTATAACGGTAGGCAGCGGCGCCGTCTCCGTCCACGTTACCGAAGTTTCCCTGTCCGTCGATAAGCGGATATCTCATAGAGAAATCCTGCGCCAGACGTACCATTGCGTCATATACGGAAGAGTCGCCGTGCGGATGGTAACGTCCGAGCACGTTTCCGACCGTCGTTGCGGATTTGCACGTGGGTTTATCGTAAGTGAGCTTATCCTCATACATAGAGTAGAGTATACGTCTGTGTACGGGTTTAAGACCGTCGCGTACATCGGGAAGCGCACGGGAAACTATGACGCTCATAGCGTATTCTATAAACGATTGCTTTACGCGCGCGCCCATCTGGACTTCAACTATTTTTTGATTCTGATATGATATATCGTTATGTTCCATTTTGTTCCGTCCTTATCTCATATATCGAGGTTTACGGCGTAACGCGCGTTTTTCTCGATAAAATCGCGTCTGGGTTCTACTTTGTCTCCCATCAAAACAGAGAATATCTCGTCGCACGCCATGGCGTCCTCTATTCCCACACGGAGAAGCGTTCTTGTTTCGGGGTCCATTGTCGTTTCCCAGAGCTGGTCGGGATTCATTTCACCGAGACCTTTGTATCTGTTTGCGGTGCAGTTTGATCCGAGCTCCTGTATATACATATCTCTTTCGGGTTCGGTGAAAGCATATCTTACCTGTTTTCCCTTGAAAACCTTGAAAAGCGGCGGTTTTGCAAGGAAGATGTGTCCGTCCTCTATAAGCTTTCTCATGTACCTGTAAAAGAAAGTGAGAAGAAGTATCTGTATGTGCGAACCGTCTACATCGGCATCCGCCATTATTATTACTTTGCCGTAACGGAGCTTCGCTATATCAAAATCTTCGCCTATACCGCAGCCCAGAGCCTGAATTATAGGGATAAGAGAAGGATTGGAATAAACTTTATCAAGACGGCTCTTTTCTACGTTCAGGACTTTACCTCTCATCGGAAGTATGGCTTGGAAACGGCTGTCTCTTCCCTCTTTTGCGGAACCGCCTGCGGAATTACCCTCTACAAGATAGAGTTCCGAAAGATCAGCATTTTTTTCATAGCAATCGGAAAGCTTGCCGGGAAGTCCGGCTCCGTCAAGAGCGCCCTTTCTTCTCGTAAGCTCTCTTGCTTTTCTCGCCGCTTCTCTTGCGCGGCTTGCAGCACAGGCTTTATCTATTATAGAGCGTGCGACGGAAGGATTTTCTTCGAAAAACTCCGTAAGCTTGCTCGAAACAAGGTTTCCGACAAATGAACGCATTTCGGAATTTCCGAGCTTTGCTTTTGTCTGTCCTTCAAACTGCGCTTCGCACAGCTTTACGGAAACGACGGCGCAGAGTCCTTCTCTTACATCGTCTCCCGTGAGCGGTTTGTCACTGTCTTTTAAGATATTCTTCTTTCTCGCATAGTCGTTTATTACTCTTGTGAGAGTTACCTTGAATCCGTCCTCGTGCGTTCCGCCCTCTATCGTATTTATATTGTTTGCGAACGTCATGAGAGTTTCGTTATAGCTGTCGTTGTATTGAAGAGCGACCTCCGCAGTTTTGTCGTCAGTTTCCGCTCTCATATATATAACGTCATGGAGAACTTCACCGTGCTTTATACCGTTGAGGTGTTCGACAAAGCTCTTTATTCCGCCCTCGTAATAGAGAGAATTTACTGTCGGCTCTTCCGTTCTGTTGTCTGTTACGGTTATTTTTATTCCCGCGTTGAGGAAAGCCTGCTCTCTCATGCGGTTGAGTATCGTGGTATAATCGAATTCCGTTGTTTCGCGGAATATTTCCGCGTCCGGTTTGAATCTTACGTAAAGACCGTGTTTTTCTCCGCACGGTCCCACATTTGTAAACGGACGTGTTATTATTCCTTTTTCGAATCTTTCCGTGTACATCTGTCCGTCGTGGCAGTCCTCTACCTCCGTCCATTCGGAAAGCGCGTTTACGACAGACGCGCCTACGCCGTGAAGACCTCCGGAAAATTTATACCCCTCTCCTCCGAATTTTCCTCCGGCATGAAGAACGGTAAATACCACTTCCAGAGTGTGAAGACCCGTCTTTTCGTTTATACCTCCCGGTATGCCGCGTCCGTTATCTCTTACGGAAACGCTTCCGTCGTCGTAGAAAGCGACCTCTATTTCGTTGCACGCGCCCGCCATCGCTTCGTCTATCGAGTTATCCACTATCTCGTAAACAAGGTGATGCAGACCTCTTTGCGATGTAGAACCGATATACATTCCGGGACGTTTTCTTACAGGCTCCAATCCTTCGAGCACCTGTATTTGTTCGTCCTCGTAAACACGTTTTTCTTCTGCCATTGTCTTTTTTCCTTTCAAAATTCGGTTTTAAAAACGGAATTTCTTTATTCCATAGAAAATTGTATCATTTTACTTCCGCCGTTTTGCTTTTCCAAATCAAGAAAAAGCTTATACAGACGAGTGTTAAATTCACACTTTTTTATTTCAGTTGTATTTTTCGTTTCTGTTTGCAAGAGTTTTTGCAGACAAAAGCGAAAAACATATATTTTCTTCTTTTTTGTCCCCGTAAAGGACAAATGCGCGCGGGACCTCATCCGTCGCCGTTGTGAGAAGTCCTTTTTTCTCTTTTTCCGAAAGATATGCGCGCGTGGTCTTCGATACCGTAGCGGTATCCGCGTCGAAAATTCCTATTACGTCTTTTGCGCGGATTATTTTGTTGTTTCCTATATGAAGGTACATTTTATCCATAGAATATTTATCCTTGTTTCATCTGTAAAAGAAATTTCCGTTTTCCACGTATATCTTCTGCGCGTCTGACGAATTTTTTATAAAAGAATCGAAATCCGATTCGGAGCAGGAGGTTATTATCACCTGCCTGTCGGAAAGCTTCGACAAAATATATCTCTTTCTCTCCGCGTCAAGCTCCGAAAGAACATCGTCAAAGAGGAAAACGGGAAGCTCTCCGCTCTTTTTTCTCGATATCTCTCCCTCGGCGAGCTTCATTGCAAGCGCAATGCTTCTCTGCTGTCCCTGGGAACAGTATAACTTCGAATTTTTTCCGTTTATTTTTATATCGAAATCGTCTCTGTGGGCGCCGCCTATGCTGACACCTAGGATCTTTTCTTTTTCAACATTCTGTGTAAAAACTTTTCTGTATCTTTTTTCGTTTTCCG
The DNA here is from genome assembly GCA_900544985.1 of uncultured Eubacteriales bacterium. Taxonomy (GTDB): domain Bacteria; phylum Bacillota; class Clostridia; order Oscillospirales; family CAG-272; genus UMGS731. The sequence goes on along the minus strand of UQXK01000052.1, from coordinate 3,967 downwards.
AAATATCGGTGAGTTCTTCCCCTGCATATACGCTTATATTCGTTATGTATTCGAAAGATATCTTCTCATTATCCGATGTCATATCTTTTATACATATATCGGAAATTTCGGAAAGCTCTTTTATGTATTCGGACCTTGCCGCGGTTATCCTCGCCGCCGTAAGTGCCGCCTTTTCCGAAAGAATCGAAAAAGTCATATCGAACGACGCTCCGTAAGACGCATAATTTTTCAAAAGCGCGTTTCTCTGTTCTATTATCTTCGTATATTCCATAAGAGAAGAGAGATACGACGGGCTTATCTGCGATATCGCTCCGTCTATAAAAGACCTTCTTACAGACGGTTCGTTCTTCACTATACCGAGGTGGTCCGGAAAGAAAAGCACCGCTTTGAAATTTCCTATAAAATCGGCGGAACGCTGTATCTTCACGCTGTTTTTGAACATCTGCTTTTTTAAGTCTCTGAAAAAGCGGACCGCCATTCTGTTTTCTCTTTCGGCGGTGACATAGGAAATGCTTACCTGGCATTTGTCGCTGTCAAATCCTATCATATCCTTTTCCCTGGCGTGTCGGAAGCTTTTTCCGCCGGCAAAAAGATATATTCCCTCCAAAACATTTGTTTTCCCCTGAGCGTTGTTACCGTAAAATATATTGACGCCCTTTGAAAACGAAAAAGGAAAATGTTCTATATTTCTGAAATTTTCAAAAACGGCAACGTCAAGATACATCTTTTCCCCTTTAAATCAAAACCGAAAAATACTTTTTATAAAACACAGTTTATATTATCGAATATAAAAATTTTGACGATTTAACTCTGAAACAACAAATTTTTTATAAAATCAGTTTGCACTCATCTTTGTGGGAAGTGCAAGATAGAGGAATTTCGAATCTCCCTCTTCGCTGTCTCCCTCTATCACCATGCTCATAAGAGAAGATGTGAGAGAGAGTTTCAAAACAGGCTGGTCCGTTCCGCGGAGTATCTCTATAAGATATTTGCAGGCAAAACCGATATCTATGTCTATCCCCGTTTTTTCTATCGGTATTTCGTCAAAGAACTTACCGTTTATGGATATTGCGGAAATATTTAAAAGTCCGTTTGTGAAATTGAGTTTTACTACGCTCTTTACCTGTCCCTGCGCTCTGTCCTCCGTTACAAGAGATGCTCTTTCGAGAGCGTCTTCGAGAGGATCTCTCTCAACTCTTACAACTGTCTTGCTTTCTTTCGGAATAAATCTCTCATATTCTATATAGTTGGAATCGACAAGACGGGAGAACATCACGGTTTCTTTTTCTTCCGAACCGTATTTCATTTTCAAAGAGAATATTATATGTTTTCTCGTAAGGCTGAATTTTATCGGATCGTCTTTATCTTCGAGAAGCTTCAAAAGCTCTGTTAAAGTTTTTCCCGGAATTATGAAGTACAGTTCCTCTTCGCCCGTCTTAGAGTAAATTTCAGTTTTTATATCTATTTCACGTATTGCAAGGCGGAAACTGTCACATGCGACGGCTTTTATTTTGTCGCTGTTTATCTCTATGTAAAGACCTGTGAGAGCCGGACGCGTTTCATCGTTTGATATTGCAAAAGACGTCTGATTTATTATTTTTCTCAGAAGCTTCTGAGAAAGAGTGAAGTTTCTTTCGGGAGAAAACTCCGGTATCTTCGGAAACTCGTTTCCGGGGATATAGTGGAGCTGGAATTTCGATCTCCCGGAGGAAACGGTTACTATATTATTATCGTCAGTCGTAAGCGTTACCTCGGAAGGCATCATTTTTACGATGGACGCAAGCTTCGTTCCGTTTATTACAAGACTTCCGCTTTCATAAACAGTGGCGCTTATCTCCGTCTTTATTCCCTTTTCTATATCGTAAGCGCAGACCTGGCATCTGTCGTCTCCTACGGTATTTATGAAAATTCCCTCTATAACGCTTGTGAGTTTTTCTGCGACACAACCGAGCGAACGTGTTATCGCAAGAAGAAGGGCTTCCTTTTCGAATGTTGCTTTCATTTCGTGTCCTTTCTTTAAAAAAATAAAAATAAAATAAATATAATAGAAAAAGTACGTAGTATATGTAGAAAATGTGGAAATACAAGAAAATCTTTATATCATGCGGTAAAAATAAGAAATTTTCTTTATGAAAAATGTTTTTTCGTTTCGGAAAGACGATGTGTAAAAAAATCTCTTTTATACACTCATATAACAAAGTTGGAAAACTTTGAAAAACTTTTATGTGGAAAAGTAAAACTATGTGGAAAACAAAATCTCTGTTTTGAAAATTTTGTTATTTTGATTTATGATAAATTTTTTTATTTTATGTTTTCAACAGATTTTTAAACATGGAAAATTTTGTATTATAAGCGGATTTTTCCGTGTTTTCAACACCGTATTGAAAACTTTTTCAACATGATTTTTTTCAGATTTTGAACTCTTTTATAAGGGAGTTTATCTCGTGTTCGAAACCTGCGTCCTGTTCCATTGCCTGCCCTACCACGTCGAGCGAGGACATCATCGTCGTGTGGTCTCTGTCGAAGATTTTTCCTATGTTTTTGAGCGACATATCGGTTGCATTGCGTATGGTGTATATCGCAACGTGCCTTGCCATGGCAACGTCTTTGGAGCGTTTCTTGCCTTTTATTTCTTCCGGTGTGGTGGAATATTTTTTTGCTATTTCGCTTATTATTTTTTCCACCGTCACCTCCGGGGATTCTTTGCCGCTCAAAAATCCCGCAAGCTGTTCTTTTGCCACCTCGACGGTTATTTCTTCGTCTGTTACGAATTTATAAGCGCCGAGCTTCTTTATTACCCCTTCTATCTGGCGGACGTTGTTTTTTATGTTTTCCGCTATAAAGGTTAGAACGTCGTTGGAAAGGTCTACGTTTATAAGCCTTGCTTTTCTTTGAAGGATAGCCATTCGAAGCTCCGTATCCGGGGGCTGGATATCTACGTCAAGTCCCGATTCGAATCTGCTTCTTATTCTGTCGTCGAGCTGTTTTATATCTTTCGGAGGACGGTCTGATGTAAGAACTATCTGTTTGTTTGATTCGTAAAGCGCATTGAACGTGTGGAAGAATTCTTCCTGCGTCGCAACTTTTCCTGCGATAAACTGAATATCGTCTATCAGAAGCATATCGGCTTTTCTGTATTTTTCTTTGAATCCGGCGGTGTTTTTTTGAGCTATGGCTTCTATCAGTTCGTTTGTGAAGGATTCTCCTTTTACAAGGATGACATTATAAGACGGATTTTTCTGTATGACATACGCCGCGATAGCTTTCATCAGGTGCGTTTTTCCGAGTCCGCTCTGCCCGTATATGAAGAGAGGATTGTACGATGTGGGATTTTCGGCTACGGCAAAGCTTGCCTTGTATGCGAACTTGTTTGATTCTCCGACGACGAAGTTTTCGAACGTATAGCTGTTGTCAGCGGAAGTGAACTTCCTTTCGGAGATATTGTCGCTGTAATAGTCGTCGATATCTTCGTTATTCTCTTTATCCTCTTCTTTTTCGGCGGGTTTTACTGCCTCTTCTTTTTCTTTCTCCGTGTAAGTGTCGGGGAACGAAAGATATCTTTCAAGATCGAAATCTTGTTCTTTGAATATTTTCACTTTTATTTCGATATGGAGTATTTCCTCCAATATCTCTTCTATTTCCGGCGCGTACTTCGTCTTCAAAATGGGAAGAAACGCATTGCTCGGAGATGTAAAGACAGCGACTTTGTCGTTCATGCTGACAAGTGAAAAATTTTTAAACAAAAGATCGGTGACACTGCTTGTATACTTGTTTGCAAGCTTGTCCACCACCATTTTACACATATCTTTGTAATCGTCCATTAAAACCGTCCTTTACGAGAAAAAATAAATGAGCATTATATTATATATATTATATCATATATTTAATTATATTTCAACCTTTTTTCACTATTTTTGGCGAAGCTTTTGAGATTCCAAAGGACTTTTCACGAAAAGTCCTTTGTGTC
>UQXK01000051.1 GCA_900544985.1 uncultured Eubacteriales bacterium | reverse complement strand
ACCCCGACACAAAGGACTTTTCGTGAAAAGTCCTTTGGAATCCCAAAAGCTTCGCAAAAAATAAAGAGGTGGATTTGGTGCGAAGTTCTTTGGCTTACCTTTCTTTCAAGAAAGGTAAGGAGAAAATGACAGAAATTTTGTAATAAATCGGAAAAAACGAAAATATATTTTTATTGTAAAGTTTTATTCGGGGAGATTACAACAATGAAAAAAATCATAGCTGTTATTTTGATTTTGGTGATATTACTTTCGGCGCTCGGTATACACGCCTTTGCCGCCGATTTTTCCGAGGAAGTGAATGCGAAAAGCGCCGTGCTTATGGACGCCAATACGGGAAAGATACTTTTTGAATACAATGCGGACGACGCGCTTCCTCCTGCGTCGGTCACAAAGGTAATGACGCTTCTTCTCGTTTTCGAAGCGCTTGATAACGGCGTTATCAAGCTTTCCGACATGGTGAGCACAAGCGAGCACGCGGCGTCTATGGGCGGATCGCAGATCTATCTTGAACCGGGAGAGCAGATGAGCGTCGACGAGCTTATAAAGAGCGTTGTCGTAAGCTCTGCTAACGACGCCGCGGCGTCTCTTGCGGAATATGTCAGCGGAAGCGAAAGCGCTTTTGTTGCGGCAATGAATAAAAGAGCAAAAGAGCTCGGCATGAACAGTACGAATTTTGAAAACACGAACGGACTTGACGATACTTCCGAAAATCATGTGACCTCTGCGCGCGATATCGCCATAATGAGCAGGGAGCTCATGAAACACGAAAAGATATTCGATTATACGACGATATGGATGGATACAGTAAGAAACGGAACGTTCGGCCTTTCGAATACAAACAGGTTATTGCGTACATATAAAGGCTGTACGGGACTGAAAACAGGCTCTACCGCAAAAGCGAAATTCTGTATAAGCGCCACCGCAAAACGCGACGGTCTTTCTCTTATTGCCGTTATTATGGGCAGTCCTACGAGAGATGACAGAAATGCTCTTGCGGCAAAGCTTCTCGATTTCGGTTTTGCAAACTATGCCATATACTCGGATACAGACGGCGCTGTTGACAATATAAAGGTCACGGGAGGCATAAAAAACGATATTGCGTTGAAGCATAACGATTTCTCGTCTCTTATCGAAAAATCTGCGCTTTCCAAGATAGAAGCGGTTACTGATATTCCCGAAAGCGTACCTGCTCCCATAAAGACCGGCGATAAAATAGGCACGATAACATATAAAAACGGGGAAACGGTCATAGGTACGACTGATATAGTTGCGGCGGAAGATGTGGATAAGATAAGCTTTTTCACGCTTCTTCCCCGCATACTCAAAAGACTTGTCTGCGCTTCTTAAAATAAATTTCCGATTTATTGCAATAAAATAATAAATGTGTTAAAATGAGATGATAAAGGCGGCGGACGTTTTGCTCCGCCGCCCGCCATAGAACGTTTTGGATATGTGTCCTTTTTCGGCGTTCTTTCGGCGGAAATCATCTCATTTTTTATTTGCGAAAAGGCGGAAGGCTTATGTCTGAAAAAAACTCTCCCACGGCGGGAATTTGCACGCTCGGTTGCAGACTGAATTATTATGAATCTACGGCGGTAGAGGAAAAGCTTTCGGAAGAAGGCTTTATAGTTTTGCCGTTTTCCGAAAAGTGCGATGTCTATATAATCAATACCTGCGCCGTCACCGCCGAGAGCGAAAAAAAGAGCAGAAAGATGATACGCCGCGCAAAGAGCGAAAATCCCGATGCCTTTGTTATCGTCATGGGGTGCGCCTCCCAGGTGCACGCCGACATCATAGAGAAGATACAAGGCGTTGATTATGTCTGCGGAAACAGAAATAAACTTTCTGTGATAGAGGCGGCAAAGAGCCTTATTGAAAACGGGAAAATCGAACATAACGTCAAGATAGAAGACGTAGAGCGCGCTCCTATCGAAAAGATGAACATAACGCGCTCCGACCGCACCCGCGCATATGTGAAAATAGAGGACGGATGCGACAATCACTGCACATACTGCATAATAAAGAAAGCGCGCGGAAATGTCGTTTCCCGCACCGCTTCCGATGTTATAAACGAGATAAACGACCTTGTGCTGTCGGGATATAAAGAGGTAGTTCTCACGGGCGTTGAGGTGGCGTCTTACGGACGTGATTTTTCCGACGGATATAAACTTTCGGACCTTGTGCGCGATATTTCCGAGAAAACGGAGATAGAACGCATAAGATTAAGCTCTCTCGAACCGTCGATCCTTCGCGCGGACTTTGTGGATATGCTTTCGGAAAACAAAAAATTCATGCCGAGCTTTCATCTTTCTCTTCAAAGCGGCAGCAACGCTATTCTTGCCTTAATGAAACGCAAGTACAACAGGGAAAGCGTTATAAAAAACACCGACTATATAAAGGCGAAAATGCCCGATGCGACGTTCACCTGCGACATAATAACGGGATTTCCCGGCGAAACGGAAGAGGATTTTGCTCTGACTTACGATATCGCAAAGCATATACATTTTCTTCATATGCACGTCTTTCCTTTTTCAAAAAGAGACGGGACTCCCGCGGCGGAAATGGATAATCAGCTTTCCGAGGAGATAAAAAACGAAAGGGCAAGAAAACTTATAGACCTCGATGTAATTATGAAAGAGGAAGTCATAAGAGCTTTTTCGGGAAAAATATATCCCGTGCTCTTTGAAACACATGAAAACGGTTTTTATATGGGACATACCCCGAATATGATAGAAGTAAAGGTTATGAGCAATGAAGATCTATGCGGGAAGACAGTGAACGTGAAGCTTACGGGGTATGAAGACGGAATGGCTACGGGAGAAGTCGCGGAGGAAAAAATATGAAGATTTTTGAAATCAAAGAAAACGACGCCGGCAGGCGCCTTGATAAATTTTTGACGTCCTCACTTCCTCTACTGCCGAAATCCATGATGTATAAATATATCAGAACAAAGAAAATAAAAGTCAACCGCAAACGCGCTGAAATAGGGCAGATACTTTCCGTGGGGGACACGGTGGAATTATTTATAAAAGAGGAATTTCTCGAAGCAAAGCCGAAAGACGATTTTTTCAAAAAGATAAATCCCGTTTTCGGCGTGATATATGAGGACGAGAATATTCTGCTTTGCGATAAACCGTCCGGACTTCTCTGCCACAGCGACGAGAGCGGGGAACAGAACACACTTATAGAACAGGTGAAATCGTATCTTTTCCGAAAAGGAGAATATATTCCCGAAAACGAAGCCTCTTTTGCTCCCGCGCTCTGCAACAGAATAGACAGAAACACCGCAGGTATCGTCATCGCCGCGAAAAACGCGAAGACGCTGCGCGTTATGAACGATAAGATAAAGCGCAGAGCAGTGGAAAAATATTATCTTCTTGCGGTCCACGGCAGGATGGAAAAAAGCAGCGGAAAACTTTCGGGTTATATCGTAAAGGACGCAAAAAACAATAAAGTTGAGGTTTTCGATACTTTGCCGCGCGGAAAACACAATGCGAAAAGCGTAGTTACGGAATACAAAGTCGTAGGGCGCGGGGAGCTCGGGGATATACTCGAAGCGCGCCTTGTCACGGGAAGGACGCATCAGATACGCGCGCAGTTTTCTCACGCGGGACATCCGCTCGTGGGCGACGGAAAGTACGCGGTGAACCGCGACGACCGCAAGCTCGGATTTTCAAGTCAGGAGCTTTATTCGTACAAGCTTGTGTTTTTGCCCGACGAGCCGTCTTTTCTCGATTATCTTACGGGAAGGGAATTTGTGAGGAAAACGGACGATTTTCCGTTTTCGGATTGCCTTTACAAGACAAAATAGAACATAATTTTATATTGTTTTGACTTTTGGTATTGCAAAAACGTATATTTGCGGTTTATAATATAAATGAAAATAAACGGCGGCAAAGCTGCCGAAGCAAACAGGAGAAAAAATGGGACAGCTTCATATAATCGATCATCCGCTTATACAGCATAAGCTCTCTTACATGAGAAAAAAAGAGACGGGCTCTAAGGATTTCCGCGAGCTTTTAAACGAGATTGCAATGCTCATGGGATATGAGATAACGCGCGATCTTCCCCTCGAAGAAATCGAGATCGAAACCCCTATATGTCCTATGAAAACAAAGATAATTTCGGGTAAAAAGCTTGCCGTAGTGCCGATACTCCGCGCAGGTCTGGGAATGGTGGACGGTCTTTTGGAGCTTGTTCCCGTTGCAAAGGTCGGTCATATAGGACTTTACCGTGACCCCGTAACGCATAAACCCGTAGAGTATTACAGCAAAATGCCGTGCGACATAGAGGAGAGAATCGTTATAGTCGTCGACCCCATGCTTGCAACAGGCGGTTCTGCCGTTGACGCGATAACGATGCTCAAAGAAAAGTACGGTTGCCGCAATATAAGACTTATGAATCTTGTTGCAGCGCCCGAAGGTGTTAAAGCAGTACAGGAAGCACACCCTGATGTCGATATATACGTTGCGGCTCTCGATGAAAAGCTCAACGAGAACGCGTATATCATTCCGGGACTCGGAGACGCCGGAGACAGAATTTTCGGAACAAAATAAAATAAGAAAAAAGGCAGGAACTGTTCGGAAGTGCAGTTCCTGTTTTGTTTTCTTTATAAGAGTTTTGATTGTTGATTTTACACATTTGACTCTGCCGATTTTTCGGTTTTATTAACTTATATTGACAAATAATTCGAAATGTGTTAAAATATGTATGTCATGGCAGATGCAAAAATACATAACTTTGAGTTACATCTTTTGCAATACATTTTAAGAATTAAGGGGGATATATTCATGAAAAAATTTCATTCGATACGCTTGATGGTTCTTTCTTTTTTCATTCTCATCTTTACGGGTGTGATTTCTTCCTCAACGTCTTTAATAATTGAAAACTTTAAATATTCCGCGAATTTTGCGCGTGTGTTTTTAAAACCCGGTATTTATATCTCCTTGTACGGCGCTGCAATAGCGTTGATAATATTTATTGTCGGTTTTGTTATGAGCTTTTTCGAAAAGCCGAAAAACTCCGATAAAAAAGAGGAAGCAAGCACGGAAAAAGAAGTGCCGAAGAAAGAAAACGAAACGGGAAAATAATTTTTTCAATATGCTATTGACAAAAGCGTTTTGCGGTGGTATACTTTTACAGTAAAAAGAAGAAGGGCGTTCTCCGCTCTCACCTTGCCGCAAAGCGCGCTCGGTCAATACAATTTTTGATTGCGATTTTGTTCCGACACTGTTTTGGTTTTTCGGGACATACTGATTGCGATGATTTTGTGCGGAGAGCTGCTTTAACGGCTTTCCGCTTTTTTGTATTACAAACGTTGCTTTAAAACGGGCAATATATGCGGATAATCGATTGATTTTTTATTATTTTACATGGAGGTGCTTTAAAATTAGCACAAAGGAAAATCTTATAAACGAAGAAATAAAGATTCCGGAGGTTCGCCTTGTCGGAAACGACGGAGAAATGCTCGGAATCGTCAAAATAGCAAAAGCGCACGAGCTTGCGGCGGAAAAGGACCTTGACCTTGTTCTCATATCTCCTTCCGCAGTACCGCCCGTATGCAAAATAATGGACTACGGCAAATTCTGCTTTGAAAAGGAAAAACGCGCCAAAGAGGCGAAGAAGAAACAGCAGGTTGTAGACGTAAAGGAAATACAGCTTTCCTGCACGATAGGCGACCACGATTTCCAGACGAAGCTCAATCATGCTTTCCGTTTCCTTAAAGGCGGAGACAAGGTTAAAGTAGTCGTCAGATTCCGCGGAAGAGAAATGCGCCATACCGAACTCGGACAGGAGATTCTCGCAAGATTCGAAAAGGGGTGCGATGGTATAGGCGTTGCAGAAAAGAAGGCTGTTCTCGACGGACGAAATATGACAATGTTCATAGCGCCCGTAAAACAATAAATCAGCAAAAAATCGAAAGGAATATAAAGTTATGCCAAAGATAAAAACACATAAGTCCACATCGAAGAGATTTTCTTTCACAAAGAGCGGCAAGGTAAAGCTCAATTCTTCCTTCCGCCGTCATAAACTCGGCAAAAAGACACCGAAGAGAAAGAGACAGCTCAGAGGCAATGCTTACCTCAGCGAATCTTTTGAAAAAACAATAAAAACACTTATGCCCAACGGCTGAGTTAAGACGATATTTTGTAGGAGGAAACGAAAATGGCAAGAGTTAAAGGCGCGATGATGACTCGCAAGAGAAGAAATAAAATGTTGAAGCTCGCAAAGGGCTACTGGGGCGCAAAGAGCAAGCACTTCAAGATGGCTAAACAGCAGGTCATGAAGAGCGGCAACTACGCTTTCGCGGGAAGAAAGATGAAAAAGAGAGACTTCCGTTCTCTCTGGATCACAAGAATCTCCGCTCAGGCAAAAGTTTGCGGTATCAACTATTCCAGATTTATGTGCGGTCTTAAAAAGGCAGGCGTAGATCTCAACCGTAAAATGCTCGCAGAGCTTGCGGTAAACGACAAAGAAGCTTTCGCTTCTCTTGTTGAAACAGCAAAGAAGGCTCTTTGAGCTTATAATAATTGATTTTGAAAACCAAGGTGCTTATATGTGCTTTGGTTTTTGATTTAATAGGAATAATTACAAAGGACTTGTATGATTAAAACGAACGGTATTATCACGAGCAGAAAGAACCCCACAGTGCTTTACGCGTCATCACTTTGCGACAAAAAGCTACGGGACAAAACGGGGCTTTTTGCTTTTGAGGGAATAAAACTTTTCGAGGACGCCGTGTCGTCCGGGATCATTATAGAAAAAGTTTTTGCAACGTCAAAGGCTATATCGAAATGGGGAGAAACACTTCTTTCGCCGGCATACGGAGAGCTTTTTGAAGTCTCCGACGAGGTGTACGCCAAAATGTCTTTCGAAAATGCGCCGCAAGGCGTTTTTACCGTCGCAAAAAAGCCGGAAAAGCTTATTCGTGAATATAAAAAGGACGCATTTGTAATGCTTCTCGATTCACTTGCCGACCCGGGAAATATCGGGACCGTGATACGTTCGGCAGAGGCATTCGGCGTTGATTCCGTCTATGTCGGAGGAAACAGCGCCGATATATACGGACCGAAAACGGTAAGAGCTTGCATGGGCTCTCTTTTCCGTATGGACGTAAAGGTCTGCGACAGACTTGAAAATGATATAAAATCTCTGAGGGATGACGGATTTTCGATATATGCCGCAATGCTCGATAAAAATTCGGAGGAGCTTACAAAGCTCGATCTTTCGAAGGGAAAAATCGGCTTTGTTATAGGAAACGAGGGGCACGGCGTTTCTGACAGTGTAAGAGATGTTTGCAGCGGCAGCGTGATAATACCTATGAGAGAGGGACCGCAGTCGCTTAATGCCGCCGTTTCCGCTTCTGTCATCGAATGGGAAGTTTTCAGCAAGCGATACAAGGCGTAAAAGGGGATTGGGGCGTTGAATGTTGGGGCTGTCAGCCCCAAACCCAGACACAAGAAACTTTTCGTGAAAAGTTTCTTGGAACTTCAAAAGCTTCGCTAAAATGGCGCGGTATATTCTGTGTGAAGCTCCTGTGTGTACCTTTTGCCAAAATAAATTGGTGTTTTCGGTGCGAAGTTCTTTGGCACACCTTTCTCCGAAAGAAAGGTGTGTGCCTACCTTTTCTTTCAAGAAAGGTATAAAAATATATTTTTTGATTTACGGAGAGAAATATGGATTCTTTGCTTTATTACATATGGCTTTCGCTGAGGACAGGCGCAGGAAACGAGAAAGCGTCTTTTCTTCTCTCGAAATTTTCTTCGCCGAAAAATATCTATGACGCGACAAGGGAGGAACTGTATGCCTCTCTCGGAGATGACGCGCTTGTAAATCTTCTTTGCGATAAAGATCTAAGTTCGTCCGAACGTATATTGGAATATTGCGAAAGAGCCAATGTGGGTATACTCACACCCGAAAGCAATGTCTATCCGCAGAGACTGCGCGCTATATACGCAAAGCCTGTCGTTTTGTATTACAAAGGGAGATTTCCCGATGTGGATAAAAATGTTTTGTTAGCGCTTGTCGGAACGAGAAAATGTTCCGATAAAGGCGCGAGAATGGCGTATAAACTCGGAGCGGAACTTTCATCTGCCGGGGCTATCGTTGTTTCGGGGCTCGCTTCCGGAGTAGACTCCATGTGCGCACGCGGAGCTCTCTCTGTCGGTGCGCATACGATAGCCGTTCTCGGATGCGGGATCGACCGTGTATATCCTTCCGAAAACGAAAAGCTCATGAGAACGATAGAAGAACGCGGCACGGTGATAACCGAATACGCGCCGGGAATGCCTCCGAGCGGAAAACATTTCCCCGTGAGAAACAGAATAATATCGGGGCTATCTCTCGGCACGGTTGTCGTAGAGGCGGGAAAATTCAGCGGAGCTCTTATAACCGCAGAGCACGCGAGAAATCAGGGAAGAGATGTCTTCGCTTTGCCGGGAGATGTTGAAAACGAAAATTACAGCGGCAACAACCTTCTTATAAAAGAAGGTGCAAAAATAGCAAGGGACGCAAAAGATATACTTTCGGAATATGAATCCGTTTGGAACAATAAAATATTTACTGAAAAAATAAATCAAAATAAATATTATACGGGAGATCGGATAGAATATATTGAAAAAAATCCGACAGAAAATAAAGAAAGCAAAATAAAAACGGGATTTTTCAAGAAAAGATTTTCCAAAAACAGCAAATCGGAAAATAAGGACTGCAAAACCGAATCCGCAGCGTCTGAAAAAGAGAAGAAACCGGAAGAGAAAGTGTGCGCCGATATAAAAGAGGAAATTTTAACATCTCTTTCCGGAATCGAAAAACTTGTTTATGAAAATCTTTCCGGCGCTTTTTCGTGCGACGAAATTGCCGCGGAAATACTCAGAAAGAGCGGAGAAAACATAGGCGTGGGCGAAATATTCGGCGCGCTTACAACGCTTGAAATAGACGGATATTGCAAAGAACTTCCGGGCGGAATTTTCGTTCGTACATAATCTGTACATAAAAATACGCTTGACATATTTTGAATTTTGAGTGTATAATTGCGAATAGCCGAAATTTTACGAAAGGAGCATGCTCCGTTTCAGGAGCATTCTTATTTGAATGCAAAAACTTGTTATAGTGGAGTCTCCCGCAAAGGCGAGCACGATAAATTCATACCTCGGGGACGGATTTAAAGTAATAGCTTCGAAGGGGCACGTAAGGGATCTTCCCAAGAGCACTCTCGGCGTTGATATAGAAAACAATTTTAAAGCTAAATATATAAATATACAGGGTAAAGGCGATCTTATAAATCAGCTGAAAAAAGAGGCAAAAGCCGCCGATGTCATTTATCTTGCGACCGACCCTGATCGCGAGGGCGAGGCTATATCCTGGCACCTTGCGACCGTGCTGGGAATAGAGCCGGAGAAAGCAAACCGCGTCGCATTTAACGAGATAACAAAGAAAACGGTAAAGGCGGAAATAGAGCACCCGCGCGCAATAGATATGAACCTTGTCGATTCACAGCAAACGAGGAGAATTCTCGACAGAATAGTGGGATATAAATTAAGCCCTTATCTTTGGAAAACGGTAAAATCCGGACTTTCCGCCGGCAGAGTTCAGTCTGTGGCGACGAGAATCATCGTCGAAAGGGAGGCGGAAATAGCTTCTTTCGTTCCCGAGGAATTCTGGACGATAGACGCACTTTTGCTCGATCCTAAAAAGAAAAAAGTAAAAGCGAAATTTTACGGCGATAACGAGGGCAAAAAAGAGCTTTCCTCGAAAGAAGAGGCGGACGCTGTCCTTGAAGCGTGCGAAAACGGCAAGTTTATCGTTTCAAAGGTCACAAGAGCGAATAAGTCAAAATCTCCGCTTCCTCCTTTTATAACGTCCACCTTGCAACAGGAGGCTTTCCAACGCCTTGGTTATCAGGTAAAGAGAACTATGAGAGTCGCGCAGGAGCTTTATGAAGGCGTAAAGCTCGGAGAAGAACTCGGCGGCGCTCACGGTATTATAACGTATATGAGAACAGACTCGCTTAGAATTTCCGATGAAGCGGCGGAAGCGGCGAAAAAATATATAATCTCGAAATACGGTGAAGAGTATTATCCGTCGAGAAGACGTTTCTTTAAAACGAGCGCGGAAGCACAGGACGCGCACGAGGCTATACGTCCGTCCGATGTAAATCTCGACCCCGATACGATAAAGAAATATCTTACGCCGGATCAATATAAACTTTATAAACTCATATTTGACAGATTTATCGCAAGCCAGATGAAGAATGCGGAGCTTGATACGATGAGCGCTGATATCTCCTGCGGAAAATATATTTTCAGGGCGAGCGAATATTCGGTCAAATTCAAAGGATATCTCGGTATATATGCCGATACGGACGCTCCCGAAGATTCCGAAAAGCTTACAAAAGTATGCGATCTTGCGGTAGGCGAAGAGCTCATGCTCGATTCTGTTTCGGGAGAACAGAATTTTACGTCTGCTCCTCCGCACTTCAACGAGGCGTCTCTTATCAAATTTTTGAAGGACAAGGGGATAGGACGACCGAGCACATATGCCCCGACGATAACGACTATAATAGACCGCGGATATGTTGTTCGCGATAAGAAAACGCTCCGTTCTACTCCTCTGGGAGAGGCGACGGTCAAGATAATGAAGAAGAACTTTCCGAGTATCGTAGACTATAAATTCACGGCGAACATGGAGACAAACCTCGATAAGATAGCTATGGGAGAGGATACTTTGGAGAAAGTCCTCGGCGATTTTTACGGAGGATTTGAAAAATCTCTCGAAACCGCTCAGTCGAAGATAAAGGAAAACAAGGTTGAGCTTCCTGTGGAAGAGTCGGATATAATATGCGAGAAATGCGGCAGACGCATGATAATAAAGACAGGACGCTTCGGCAAATTCGCTGCTTGCCCCGGATATCCGGAATGTAAGAACACAAAACCTCTTGCAAAGGATAATTCGGCGGAGAAAGCGCCTTCCGACGAGCCGGAAAAGACGGATCTCAAATGTCCCGACTGCGGCGGGGACGTCGTCATAAGAAAGAGCAGATACGGAAAATTCTATGCCTGCACGAACTTCCCGAAATGTAAATACACAAAAGCAATAAGGGAGAGTATCGGCGTGAAGTGCCCGAAATGCGGCGGAGAAATCGTGCGCGGCTTCGGTCGTCACAAGAGCGTATTCTATAACTGCGAAAATTATCCGAAATGCGATTTCTCCGTATGGGATATGCCTGTTGCGGAAAAGTGCCCGAAATGCGGCGGAATACTTCTCGAAAAGCGCGGAAAGAAGTATCTTTACTGTATGGACGAAAAATGCGGATATAAGAGCGAACAAAAATAATAATATTAAAAAAGACCCGATTCGTTCGGGTCTTTTTGTGTGAGCTTTGAGCGTTGGGGCGTCTGCCCCAAACCCCGACACAAAGGACTTTTCGGGAAAAGTTTCTTGG
>UQXK01000050.1 GCA_900544985.1 uncultured Eubacteriales bacterium | reverse complement strand
CCGCCGCAAAAGCGGCGGTTGTATTAGTCAGGGGAATATTTCATCATGCGAGACAAAAAGAAACAGGATTATTCCGATACGGTAAAGCATATTGCCTTTATAATGGACGGAAACGGAAGATGGGCTAAAAAAAGATTCATGCCGAGAGAGTACGGGCATAAATTCGGCGCTGACAAATTCCGCGAAATTGCGGAGTACTGCCGCGATCTGGGGATACGTTATGTCACGTTTTATGCATTCTCCACGGAAAACTGGAAGCGTCCGGAAAATGAAGTAAAGGCTATAATGAAGCTTTTTATAGATTATCTTGACGATGCGCTTGAAACGTTGACAGATGACGTCGGTGTTGTATTTTTAGGTTCGAAAGAGCCTTTTTCCGAGGATATCAGAAAAAGAATGAACGATATCGAAGAAGAGACTAAACAAAGAGAAAAAAAACTTTGTATAGCGATAAATTACGGAGGCCACGCGGAGATAGTCGATGCCGTCAATAAACTGATATCGGAAGGTAAGACGTCTGTTACGGAAGAAGATATAACAAATTCCATATATTCCGGCGTTTGTCCGCCGCCCGATATAATCGTAAGAACGGGCGGAGAAATGCGCTTGTCTAATTTTCTGATGTGGCAATCCGCGTATTCGGAACTTTTCTTTTTGGATACGCTTTGGCCGGATTTGAAAAAATCCGATGTCGACGATGTTTTAAAACAATTCGGCAAAAGAAAAAGAAGATTCGGAGGTGTTTGATAGATATGATAAAAAGAATAGTCACGGCGATAGTGTGCCTCGGTATTTTCATACCTGTACTGATATTTTCCGGAACGACGGCGGGAAAATATGTTTTCGTTTCTGTGTTGGGGCTGTTAGCTTTGACGGCGATGTATGAGATATGCGGTTGTTTCGGTGTAAGAAAGCGCATTTTTATATCTGCTCCGACATATTTGTTTGCTATTGCCACTACTCTTATAACCATATTTTTTTCCGACAACGAACATTATGTTGCCTATCTCATATGTACAGGCTTTATATTTATGTTTGTTATTCTCGCATCATCCATGTTCCACATAGGAAATATTCATTTTTCTCAGGTTGCTTCGCTTGCCGCAACGGCTTTTTATATTATCTGCGGCTTTGTTTCAATAAGCTTCCTCAGATACTCTCCAATGGGCGAGTATTTGTATTGGCTTATATTTATAGGCGCATGGGCAACCGATACAGGAGCTTATTTTATCGGAATGCTCTTGGGAAAACATAAACTCATTCCGGAAGTAAGTCCCAAAAAAACGGTAGAGGGGGCGATAGGCGGCGTTTTAGGATGTGTTCTCGGATTTGTAATATTCGGATTTTGCATGACACATTTCAATTCTTTTCAAGTTAATTACATCTATCTTATAATGACCGCTGTTTTTGTATCTGTTATTTCTCAGTTGGGCGATCTTATAGCGTCTTATATAAAAAGAGAGAATGATATAAAAGATTACGGAACGATATTTCCGGGACACGGCGGCGTTATGGACAGGTTTGATTCCATTATAGCAGTAGCGCCTGTAATACTCGGAATTGCAGTAATATTCGGAGTAAAACTTATTTATTAACATTGATTTAACGTAAAGAATAAATGCCCGTCACAAAGAATAATAATATATTGTTTGTTACCGAAATAAAAATGAGGGTTTAAGTAATGTATATTTTAATAGCTATACTTTTGTTCGGGCTTTTGATTTTGGTTCATGAGTTTGGACATTATCTGACTGCAAGGATTTTTAAAGTCACAATAAACGAATTTTCGATAGGAATGGGTCCGAAGCTCATTTCAAAAAAATCGAAAAAAACGGGAATAGCCTATTCTTTGCGTCTTTTGCCGATAGGCGGTTTTGTAAGCATGGCGGGTGAAGATGAGGAAAGCGATGACGAAAACGCTTTCTCCAAAAAGCCCGTATGGCAAAGAATAATAATATCCGTGGCAGGTTCTCTTTCCAATATACTTATCGGATTTCTCGTAATGTTTATTTTAGTATCCACGATGCCGAGGATTCCGTCTACTGTGATAAATGATTTTGCAGAAAATTCCGTTTCGGATTCATACGGACTTATGCCGGGCGACAGAATAACGGAAGTTGCGGGACATAAAGTCCATATAGCTAACGAAATGGTTTATTTTATAAGCAGATACGGCGCCGAGCCAGTAGATGTTAAAGTTGTTCGCGACGGAAAAGAATTGGTTTTGGAAAATGTAAAATTTCCGACGTATTCCTCTAACGGAATAGTTTTCGGCGATTATGATTTTTATATACGCGCCGCAGATAAAAACATCGGCACTGTTATAAAAAACGGATTCCATCAGGCAACTCTTACAATAAGGACTGTTTTTGATTCGCTGTTCGATCTTATAACGGGAAAATACGGTGTAAAGGATCTTTCAGGTCCTGTCGGTTTTACAAATGTTATAAGCAGCGCGGCAAAAACGGGTAACGCATATCAGGTATTTTATATTTTTGTGTTGCTTGCCATGAACCTCGGAATAATGAACCTTATTCCTTTTCCAGCGCTCGACGGCGGAAGAGTGTTAATGCTTATTATAGAACTTATTATAAGGCGCCCCGTAAACAAAAAAGTAGAAGGATATATAAATCTTATAGGAATGGCGATTTTGTTGTTGTTTATGGCTTTTATAACATTTAAGGACATAACTCAACTTATAAGAAAGTAGATATGAATTACAACGAAATAAGAAGAAAAACAAAGAAAATAAAAGTCGGAAATACATTTATAGGCGGAGATTCAAATGTTTCCGTTCAGACGATGACGAATACCGATACACACGATAAAGAAGCGACTTTAAATCAGGTGAAGGAACTTGAAAAAGCGGGAGCGGACATAATCCGTATAGCCTTGCCGGATATAAAATCTGTTGAGACTATATATTTTATCAAAGAAAACGATATAAAAACGCCTATTGTCGCCGATATACATTTTGATTATAAGATAGCGATCGAAGCGGTTGCGGCAGGAATAGACAAAATCCGTATAAATCCCGGCAACATAGGAAATGACGAAAAAGTTAAACTTGTTGCCGATTCTTGCAAAAAAGCCGGAGTGCCGATACGTATAGGTGTAAATTCGGGCTCTCTTGAATCTTTGATTCTTGAAAAATACGGCGCGCCCACTGCGCAAGCTCTTGCGGAAAGCGCTCTCTATCACGCATCTCTTCTTGAAAAATACGATTTTGACGATATTGTCATATCTATAAAATCAAGTCATGCCGATATCATGAAAAAAGCGTGTGAGATAGTATCTTCAAAATGCGATTATCCTCTCCATATAGGCGTTACGGAAGCAGGCAGAGGAAACAGCGGACTTATAAAATCGTCGGCTGGAATAGGCGCTCTTCTTCTTTCAGGAATAGGCGATACTATAAGGATATCTCTTACGGATAATCCCGTTAATGAAGTATTGTACGGAAAAGAGTTACTCCGCTCTCTTGAAATCGCAAATGAAAATTATATAAATATTATTTCCTGTCCGACCTGCGGAAGAACAAAGATAGATTTGATAAAAATCTGCGAAAAGCTTGAAAACAGACTGAAAAATATCGAAGGGCTTGACAGGAAAATAACGGTGGCTGTTATGGGGTGTGCCGTAAACGGTCCCGGAGAGGCGCGTGAAGCCGATATAGGCGTTGCCGGAGGGGAACACGAGGCTTTGCTATTCCGTCACGGAAAAATAATACGCAAAATACGCGAAGAAGACGTGGAAAACGAACTTCTCGAAGAGATAAAAAGGATATCAAAATAAACGGAGGACATAAGTGGAAACATTAAAGACTATTGTCGATGCTTTTCCGAGATGCAGATTCAATGCGGAAAATACAGAGATTGCGAGTATCGGAATTGTAGAATCGCGCCGTGTGGCAAGAGAAGAACGCGCAGTAGAAGCAGATGTTAAGTTTCCTTATTTTGTACCTTACAAAAAGCTTTTTTCTCTCGAAAAAGAAATAACAGATGCCTACGCGCTGAATTATGTAAAAATATATCCGAGATATGATAAATCTCTGTTTAATGAAAAATGCATAGCGGATATTCTTTATGAGGCGCAGAAAACAGACGCCGTTTCTCATAGCTTTCTTCCGAATTCGAATTTTACTATAAGCGGGAATCTTCTTACAATAAATCTGCATGTGGGACAAGGTGCCGTAAGTTTTGTAGAACGTGTAAATATGGGAAAGAGAATTTCCTCTATAATATTGCGCGAATTCGGTATAAAAATAGACGTCGAATTCACGCAGTCGGAACAAGCCGATATAGAATTCGATGAAATGATCCAAAAAGAGATAAGCGCGTTCTACACAAGTTTTGAGCCTCCCGCAGAAAATAAACAACACGTTGCCGCACCGGATACAAAAGCAAATGCCGGATACAGCGAGAATGTTTTTGAAAAAGAGAGTAATAAAAAGGCGCGTTTCACTCTTCTTGACGAAATAAAAGATTCTTACATAGATGACAAAGGGTTCCTGCACGCTGGATTTTTAACTTTTGATATATCGGATCCGCAGGTCATATACGGCAAGAGTTTCAAAATATCCCCGGTTATAATAGCAAACCTGAACAGACAGTTAAATTATGTAACTGTCACGGGAGAAGTGTTCGGTTTTTCTGTAAGAGAGATGAAGAAAAAGGGGAATTTCTCCGTATCTTTCGGTCTTACAGACAGAAATGCCTCCATAACAGTAAAAAAGCTTGTTTCCGCGGACAGAGGGGAAGAAGCCTTTTTGAATATTTCCGATGGAATGTTGGTTTCCATAGAGGGAAAAATATCTTTTGACGAGTTTGAAAACGAAAATGTTCTGACGCCTTTTTCTGTTTTGGAAGTCAAAAAAGTAGAACGTTTCGATGATTTCCCTGAGAAAAGAGTGGAACTTCATCTGCATACGAATATGTCCACGATGGATGCGACGATTCCGCCCGATGTTGCCGTAAAAACCGCATATCGCTTCGGTCACAGAGCGATAGGAATAACGGACCATGCAAATGTACAGGGGTATCCTGAGGCTATGCTTGCATCAGAAAAACTCGGAATGAAAGTGCTTTACGGACTTGAAGGATATTTTGTAGATGATACGGCAAAAGCTATTTTCGGAAACGACGAAGTCGGATTTGACGACGAATTTGTAGCTTTTGATATAGAGACAACCGGTCTTTCTCCGCTTAGCTGCCAAATAACCGAAATCGGCGCCGTTCTTGTTAAAAAAGACGTTGTGCTTGATAGATTTCAAACTTTTGTAGACCCCGGAGTGCCGATCCCGCCCGAAATAGTAAATCTTACGGGTATCACCGATGATATGGTCAAGGGCGCTCCGACTCCCAAAGAAGCGGTTAGCGAATTTATAAAATTTATCGGAGACAGAATGCTTATTGCTCATAACGCTTCGTTCGATATGAGTTTTATAAGAAAAGTTGCGGAAGATAACGGATTTGACTTTGCAAATTCATATCTCGATACCGTTTCCATGTCTAGATTTACAAACCCCGAATTAAAGAGACATAAGCTCGATATCGTGGCGGATTATTTCAAAATAGGCGATTTCAATCATCACAGAGCCAGCGACGACGCGGAAATGGCTTCAAAGATATTTTACCGAATGGTCGAAAAACTCGCGGGAGAGGGCATTTATACTCCTTCACAGATGTCTCTTGCGATGAACAAGAATACAGACCCGCTTTCTCTTAAAACGTATCATATAATCATATATGCGCAGAATGCGGTAGGACTTAAAAATCTTTATAAAATAATTTCCAGAAGTTATCTTGATTATTTTAAAAAAGTGCCGCGAATTCCGAAAACGGTACTCGAAGCACACAGGGAAGGACTTATAATCGGTTCCGCGTGCGAGGCGGGACAGCTATATACCGCCGTCCTTGAAAACAAGCCGTGGGACGATCTTCTGACTCTTGCGGATTTTTACGATTATCTTGAAATCCAGCCTGTTTGTAACAATATGTTTCTTGTGGAGAACGGCACTGTTGCCGGTGTTGAAACTTTGCAGGAGATAAACAAAACCATTATAAAACTCGGAGACACGCTCGGAAAACCCGTTGTCGCTACGTGCGACGCGCATTTTCTCAATTATGAAGATGAAATATACAGAAAAGTTCTCTTGGCGGGACAAAAATATTCCGATGCGGACAGGGATATTCATCTTTATTTCAGAAATACGGAGGAAATGCTGAAAGAATTTGAATATCTCGGAAAAGAAAAAGCGTATGAGATAGTCATAACCAATACAAACAAGATAGCCGATATGATCGATGACAATATACGACCTTTTCCGGATGGCACTTTTACGCCCTCAATGGAGGGTGCGGAAGAAGATCTTAACAGAATGTGTTATGAAAGAGCGCACAGTATGTACGGTGATCCGCTTCCGGAAATAGTTGAAAAACGACTTTCGAAAGAGCTGACTTCGATTATAAAAAACGGTTTTGCGGTGCTTTATATGATAGCGCAAAAGCTTGTAAAATTCAGTGAGGATAACGGATATCTTGTCGGCTCGCGTGGTTCCGTTGGCTCATCTTTTGTAGCTTCAATGGCGGGAATATCGGAAGTAAATCCGCTTCCTCCCCATTATTACTGCCCGAACTGTCAACATTCGGAATTTTTCACAGACGGAAGCGTTGGTTCCGGATTTGATCTTCCGGATAAAAACTGTCCCGAATGCGGAACAAAAATGATAAATGACGGTCATGATATACCGTTTGAAACCTTTTTGGGATTTTACGGCGATAAATCGCCCGATATAGATCTTAACTTTTCCGGAGAAGTACAGGGAAAGGTACATAAATACACAGAGGAACTTTTCGGCGAGGAAAACGTGTTCAGAGCGGGCACGATAGGAACGCTTGCCGACAAAACGGCTTACGGATTTGTCGCCAAATACATGGAGGACAAAAACATAACCGTAAACAAATCCGAAATAAACAGAATAATAGGCGGATGTGTCGGCGTAAAGAGGACAACCGGTCAGCACCCCGGCGGCATTGTCGTCGTACCGCGAGAATACGAAATATACGATTTTTGCCCCGTTCAGCATCCCGCCGATGACCCGAATTCGGATATAGTCACAACGCATTTTACGTTTGCCTATCTTCACGATACTCTGTTGAAGCTTGACGAGCTCGGACACGATATTCCGACCAAATACAAGATGATAGAGCGTTTTTCGAATACAAGCGTTCTGGATGTCCCCATGAATGATCCTGATACGTATAAAATGTTTCTTTCTTCCGAAATATTGGGCGCCGATCTTTCCGCAATAGGTATAAAAGTAGGCACTCTCGGAATTCCCGAATTCGGAACAAAATTTGTCATGCAGATGCTTGAAGATACGAAACCTAAATGTTTTGCCGATCTGATACAGATATCCGGACTCTCTCACGGTACCGATGTTTGGCTCGGTAATGCGAGCGAACTTATAAGAAAAGGTATATGCACCATTTCGAGTGTTATCGGAACAAGAGACGGTATAATGCTTGACCTTATAAGATACGGTCTTGATAACAGCCATGCTTTTAAAATAATGGAATTTGTCAGAAAAAACAAACGCGGTCTTCCTATAAAAGACGAAATGTTAAAACAGATGCGTGAAAAGAATGTTCCTGAATGGTATATCGAAAGTTTGGCTAAAATAAAGTATATGTTCCCGAAAGCTCATGCTGCCGCATATGTAATGAGCGCTATACGAATCGGTTGGTATAAGGTTCATATGCCGCTCGTGTTTTATGCAGGCTATTGGAGCGCCGCTCCGGGAGGCTTTGACGGTGCTCTTGCCGTGAAGGGCAAAGAAGCTATCTTGAAGGCGCTCGAAGAAATAAAAGCAAAGGGCAAAGAAGCGACTCAAAAGGAAAACGAAACATATTCTTCTATGCTTATGGCATATGAATTTTTGGCAAGAGGATTTAAATTTCTTCCTGTTGATATTTATAAATCCGATTCTAAATTTTACCTTCCGGAAGACGGAAAAATCAGAATTCCGTTTACGTCGTTGCCGGGACTCGGAGAAGCGGCGGCGCAAAGCATAGTTGATGCAAGAACGGGAGGGGAATATCTGTCAGTTGAAGATATGAAGGAAAGAACAGGCATATCAAAAGCCGTTATAGAGATACTTCAAGAAAACGGAGCTCTTTCCGGACTTTCCGAGACAAGCCAGATGTCGCTTTTTTAATAAATTTATTTTTTGAAAACAAATTTAAGGCAAAATTGCATTAAAATCTTTATTTTTAAATTTTTATGTAAAAAGTATTGTCAAAATCTGTTTTTAATGGTATACTTATCACAGTATCTAAATTCCATGTGAAAAAACAAGTCGCATGAGGTCACATTTAAAGAAAGGAAATCTATTAGAATGAATAAGACTGAATTAGTAGAAAAGATCGCTAAAAACACAGGAGTTAAGAAAAAAGACGTTGAAGCAGTTGTTGCGGCTCTTGTTACTTCTGTGGAACAGGCACTTGTTGACGGAGAAAAAGTACAGGTTTCGGGTCTCGGTTCTTTTGATGTTAAAAAGAGAGCAGAGAGAGTAGGCAGAAATCCCAGAACAAAAGAAAAAATCACGATTCCTGCTTCGAAATACCCCGCATTTTCCGCAAGCAAGTCTCTTAAAGAAGCTGTTAATAAATAATTGTGGAAAACAGAGCCGCTTTTTTATAGCGTCTCTGTTTTTTTGCCAAAAGGAGGTTTTTAATGAGACTCGATAAATATTTGAAGGTATCAAGAATAATAAAAAGGCGCACCGTAGCAAACAATGCCTGCGATTCGGCTCACGTAAAAGTAAACGGAAGAGATGCAAAGGCTTCTTATGATGTAAAGATAGGCGATATTATCGAAATATCTTTCGGCGAAAAAAAATTATGTGTCAGAGTTACCGATGTTAAAGAGCATACTTTGAAAAACGATGCTTCACAGCTTTTTGAAGTGATATCCCAGTAATATTTCCGTATTTCTCTTCATAGAATTTAACAGTATATACTGTTAAAGGAGAATAAATATGGAACAGCAGAGAGAAAAAAATTCCACATCATTGGTGTTAAAAAACCGCTCGTCATTATTTATAAACGGAGTATTGGATATATTGAGTTCCGATGAAAATTTGATATCTTTAAATACAAATGACGGCGGTCTTGAAATCGGCGGGGCGGATTTGAAAATAAAAAATATGAACGTGGAAAATGAAGAGATAACCGTGGAAGGTATTATAGATTCTCTGATTTATAATGACAAAAATCAACCCGCAAAAGGCGGCTTTTTCGCGAGAATATTCAAATGATAGCCGATTTTTACAATTCTTATAAATCGTTTTTGGGAGCCGTTTCTCTAGGCGTTATTTTCGGTATTTTATATGATATTTTCAGAATATTGAGGATATCCCGTATGCCGCATATAGCACCTGCCGGAAAATTTTATGACAGAATAGCCATACCGAAAAAAGACGGTAAAAAGCATAAAAATGTAAAAAAAATATTGCACATTTCAGATAGTGCCATAACAATTATAGAAGATATATTGTTTTGGCTTATAATAACTTTAAGCGAGATACTTTTTATATATCATGTAAACGGCGGAGAAATAAGAATATATTTTTTTGTATGTAACTTTATAGGCGCGGCAATATATTTCTTCACAGCCGGTAAACTTATAATGTTTTTTTCGGTAAGAATCATATTTCTGTTTCGATGCTTGCTTTATTGGTTGATTTATATTATAATATATCCTGTAAGGAAAATCTTGTCTTTGTTTAATCGTATTTTGATGTTTATGTATACAAAGATTATATATCCCGCTATAATGCGTTCCAGAAATAGGAGAGAAATGTCTTATTCGATAAGGAAATGTGCGGAAACATTAAAAGAAGCAAGAATGGGATTTTCGAATTATGGGAGGCTCAAAAGTGTTACAGAAACAAAAGAAAAAGAATCTGATATATAGAACGGTGTTTACCGTCATCGTGATTTTTCTGATTGTAACGATTGTAATACTTCGTTCCCAGATCAGCGAATTGAGAGAAGAATATCAAAAGCTTTCCGATAATTTAAATGAATATGAGTACCGGGTTGAAGAACTGAAATACGAAGCATCTCTTACAGAGAACGAATATATTGAAAAATACGCAAGGGAAGTGCTGGGATTTCATAAATCGGGGGAAATAGTTTTCAGAAAAAGCAACGGTAATTGAGGAAGAAAAAATGATAAGAGAAATCAAATCGGAAGAAATAACAGAAACTGTAAAGAAATTATTTATATCTGCCAATTATGAGCTTGGTTCAACTGAACATGAGCTTATTGAAGATGCACTGAAAAAAGAGAGAAACAGCACAGGCAAATCCGTTCTGAAAACCATAAGGGACAATCTCGATGCGGCAAAAGAGATAGGTGTACCTATATGTCAGGATACGGGCATGGCTGTCTTGTTTGCCGATATAGGACAGGATGTACATATTATCGGCGACGATTTTGTATCGGCTGTAAACCGCGGTGTTTCTCTTGCTTATACCGACGGGAAAATGCGCGCTTCTGTTGTAAAGGATCCTCTTTTTGACAGAACAAATACAAAGGATAATACGCCTGCAATAATTCATACGAATATCGTTCCGGGTGATAAAATAACCATTACGGCGCTTCCAAAAGGATTTGGTAGCGAAAATATGGGTAAAATCAAAATGATGATGCCGACTTCTACAAAAGAAGATATAATTTCTTTTGTTCTCGATACCGTAAAAACCGCAGGTGCCAATCCGTGTCCGCCTATAATGGTGGGAATAGGAATAGGAGGTTCTTTTGATTATGCTCCCGTTCTTGCAAAGAAAGCTTTGGCACGCAGCGGAAAGACACATAATGAGAATGAAAATTACGCCGCTCTTGAAGACGAAATACTTGAACGTATAAATACACTCGGTATAGGTCCGCAAGGCTTTGGCGGGGATACAACGGCTCTTGCGGTAAATATTGAATATTATCCTACACACATAGCCGGGCTTCCTGTTGCAGTAAATATAAATTGTCACGTTATGAGACATATGAAAGCAATCATCTGATAGCTTTGATCATGAATAAAACAGAAAAGGAGATTAAAATGGAAGATAAAAAGCCTATTGAAGGAAAATTTATGATATACAAGGGGAAACCTCTTGTAAGAGAAAAAAATATTATATGTTATGGTGACATGAATGATAAATATTATCTTTTTCTTATGATTCTCACAAATAAAATAGAAAACGGCAATGAAGTTCCTGATAGAATACTTATACAGATTTTATCAACAGAAGAAAAAAATAAAATTATAAAACAAGGTGAAAAATCAGGACTCTATGAAGCTCTTGACATAGGAACCATATGGCTTGAACGCGCCTTGGCGGATTCCAAAAAGAATTAAATAATAATAAAAATAAAAAATCCGGGTTTTAGAAAACTCGGATTTTTTTAGTAAAGAAAAAAATATAATATTGCCCATACAAAAAGGGGAGAAAATTTCTTCGGATATTTCTTGTGAGTCAATT
>UQXK01000049.1 GCA_900544985.1 uncultured Eubacteriales bacterium | reverse complement strand
CATTCTCCACGACGGCGGAAACATCCCTGTCCGTTTTTCCGAAATCGGAAACATAAGGCAGTTCAAGCGCCGAAACACCGAGCATCATCAATGCCCCCGTCAAGACAAGTGCAGTTTTCATTTTTCAACCTTTCTGTTTTGATCTTTATTTTTTCCGCCGCCGCAACAACACGCGCGACCTCTTCACGGTCATAATTTACGGGAAGATCTACCCAGCCGAGAAAGTCAGAGCCCGCGCCGTTTCTGCCTTCGAGAGTTTTGACTGCCGCGTCGACTTCCCCCGCTATGCCGTCAAGATCCTCTTTTGTTATTGTGCTTTTAAGATATTTGTCTGAAAATTCAAAAGCCATTTTTTTAACCTCTGTAAAAAATATTTCATTTATATTCTTTTTTGTTCTTCGCCTACGGGGCGAGAACTCATATAATGATCGCATACAATGCGCCTATCCTCCCTGCAAAGATGAGAAGACAGACAAGCTGTTTCGCCGTTTTCCGACATCATCGTAACATTGCTCTCCAAATGCGGGCAATATTTTTGGGATAATTCCGGAAATTCTCGGTCTTTATCCATGTTTTCCTCCGAAAAAACTTTTTTCTTATTTTTTGCGGAGAAAAAAATGTTATTCAACAAAAAATTTCACGCGTTTTCGTCGTCGTAATTTTTTATTTTGGATTCTTTGAACCCGGAAATATGACCGCGCTGCATAGCGCCGAAAATGCGGTGCCGAAGCCCTTTGTTATCTTTTTCTATTTCGGAAAGAAGTTTTTTCATCTCTTCTCTCTCCGTCTTTTTGTTGGCGGGACAAGAGCTTTTTATCACGGGAAGCTCCGTGTGCCGCGCGAAGTATTCTATGTCCTTTTCCGGAGCATATACAAGCGGACGAAGCACCGTTATATCAGTTCTGTCAAGATATGTCACGGGAGAAAAACAACCGACTCTTCCCTCGTAAAAAAGGTTCAGCATAAAAGTTTGCACGGCATCGTCAAAATGATGTCCCAGAGCCACTTTATTCGCCCCGTGCCTTTTGGCGCTCTCGTTAAGCGCGCCGCGGCGAAGCTTCGCGCAAAGAGAACAGGGATTTTCTTCCTTGCGGATATCGAAAACGATCTTCGCTATATCGGAATTTTCTATATAATATTCAACGCCGAGCGTATCGCAGAGCTTTTTTATTTCGGAATAATCGGAAGCAGTCCTGCCCTCTCCCAAAGCGTCAAAATGCATATCGACCGTTATCGCGATAACTTTGAATTTCTTCGGGTAAAATCTTGAAAGATAAGACAGGGTGTAAAGAAGTGAAAGAGAGTCTTTCCCCGCCGAAACGCCGATGGCTATAACATCGCCGTCCTCTATCATATTATAATCGTCGCAAGCGCGGCGTGCATAGCTTAAAAGTCGTTTAAGTCCAACCATTTTTCACCGAAACAAAAATGAATTTAAAATAATTTTATCAAATATCTCGCTTTTTTTCAATATGATTTCGAATATATTTTGTAATTTTAAGGCGTATTTTTCAGAAAATTGGAAATAAATAGCGTAAACCGTCCATGCATAAAAAAATATCCTTTGCGGCAATACTTTTCTTACATGAAAAAAATGTCACAGAGGGACGATATGTATTATAATAAAGTCGAAATCTGCGGAATAAACACATCTAAATTAAAAACTCTTACTTCTAAGGAGACCGACGAACTTTTAAAGAAAGTTTCGGAAGGCGACAAAAAAGCGCGTGAAGAACTGATAGACGGAAACCTGAGACTCGTATTAAGCGTTATACAGCGTTTTGCGGGAAGAAACGGCTCTGCCGACGATCTTTTTCAGGTCGGTTGCATAGGTCTTATAAAAGCGATAGACAATTTCGATATATCCGTCGGAGTAAAATTCAGCACCTATGCCGTTCCGATGATAATAGGCGAAATAAGGCGATATCTTCGCGACAACAATATGTTAAGGGTCAGCCGCGGCACACGCGATACGGCATACCATGCACTTTCGGTAAAGGAAGTTCTTGTAAAAAAACTCGGTCGTGATCCCACATCCGCCGAAATAGCAAAAGAAATGGGAGTTCCCGAGGAAAATGTCGTTGCGGCGCTTGAAGCGATAGTAGAACCCATTTCTATCTATGATCCCGTGTATTCGGACGGAACGGATTCCGTTTTTGTAATGGACGGTATACGCGACGAAGAGAATACGGACGAGCGCTGGATAGAAAATATCGCGCTTGAAAGCGCAATGAGCAAGCTTTCACCGCGCGAAACGTCTATAATAAACATGCGCTTTTTCAGAGGCAAAACGCAAATGGAGATAGCGGAAGAAATAGGAATCTCGCAAGCGCAGGTATCGAGAATCGAAAAAAGCGCTCTCGAAAGAATAAAGCGCGGCATGTAAAAACAAAAATTATCGCTTTGGTATATCGGTACGAAGTTTTTGCGGATTTTCAAGGGGCTTTTTTCAAAAAGCCCCTTGAAGCGGAGGCTTGGAACGGCAGTTCCAACATTTTTTGACAATATAAAAAACGCGGAGAAATCCGCGTTTTTTCGTCTGCATTGTCAGTTGGGGCTTCCGCCCCAAACCCTGACACAAGGGAGTTTTCGGGAAAAGTCCCTTGGAACCTCAAAAGCTTTGCCAAAATAAAATGGTGTGCTCGGTGCAGAGTTCTTTGGCTTACCTTTCTCCGAAAGAAAGGTAAGTTATTTTATGTCTGTCACCATGCCGATAAATACAGGCATATTGTTTTCGTTGTCCAATATCATATACACAAAAGGTCTGTCGAGAACAACTTCTTTTGTAGTGGCAGGCGTGAGGACTGCTGTATTCTTCATTGTAACACCAGTCACAGCTGACGCTTTCGTTCCTTTTTCGTTGACGGTTATATGCGTTTTATGAACAACCTTACTTATAGAGAGTTTATTTTCCGACATTTCCGAAAAATCCGCAATTGCGGAAAAAGCATCTTTTATTCCCATGTCTTTAAGGCACTCTTCCATCGATATCGAAAAATCAGAGGAAAATTTCGGCATTTCGGTCTTTACCGGTTCGTAAGAAACACCTGAAAGGAGTTTCGCTATACTTCCCTCTGTCATATTTTCGACATAGGAATATATGTCCTCCGAATTCGGAAGAATCGCCGCAAAACTGTATTTTCCGCCTTTATACTCTTTTATAAAACCTGTTGCGCTGCCGTCATCTATATACTTTTCCTCCAAAGAGCGCATAATGTCGACCGTTCTTCTCTCTCCTGCCAAAGAAGTGAATTTTCCTTCATATATGACATCATACTTTTTTGCCCACTCGGCATCGAAAGCAACGGCGTTGATTAAAAGCATCATCGTGTCATCGTCTATTTTGTCCACTAACTTTTCTATCATTCCGTCCGTGTGCTTTTTGACCCAGGAGTTTATATCATCGGCGCCCTTTGCGTCAAACATACTTTTATAAATAGCGGCGTTGTAATAATCCATATTTTTTTGCAGGAAATTCTTTTTGACTGAAAGCGATGTTGTGTCGCGCAGCCATATGGAATTTGCAACCGAAAGCTTGCACTTTTCTCCCGAATAAAGCGATTCTATATAAGTGTATAAATATTTATTAAGTGTCTCTATATCTATATTTTTGCCGAGAACCTCTTCCATTTCCGAAAGCGTGTTTCCGCCCGCTCCGTTAGCCGTCATGGAAAGAGCCACCATGACCGAAAACGGAGAAATAAGAGCATTGCCTTCACCGTCATTTTTGGATTTCTCGACGGATTTTTTAAAAAGCTCCGCCGTAAAGTTCAAATATGCGCTTTTAAATTCATCGTCAGGATTTTTCCCGTCAACTTCTTTTCGCGTGATATCACGCATAAGGTCTGTCGCTCCCATTTTCATGCACCTCACATTGATGAAAACGACAGATAATGCAAGCAGTGCCGCAAGAACACTAGTCAATACTTTTTTCATCTTAAAACCTCCGTTTATACTTTATATTTTATTTGTTTTTTGCAATACAGATTTTATACTATTGTATACTGTATTTTATACAGATTAAAAAAATCATTTTTTCTCTTAAAATATTCCAGGTATAATATGAGCCAAAACGAGCCCCGCTCCAAATGAAACCGCATTTGATACAAATGCATAAACAACATATATGCCGCGTTTCTCTTCCCTCTCTTTGAATCTTCCGAGGAACAACAGATACAAGACAGCCTCTGCTATAAATACAATAATTTCTAGAAGCACATACATCAGCATGAATACAAGCTGTCCTTCATAATAATTGAAAATGTTAAGCGCAACGTTCAATGAAATGTTTGTTACGGCGTTTACAACAGCTATAAAAAGTATCTGTTTTTTTGCTCTGTATCCGAAAGCAAGAGCTATAAGTATCTCCAAAGCAAGCGTTATAACGATTCTTGCCGCAAGAGAAATAATTTCCAGACCGTAATTATAATTTTTCTCTGCTTTTTCAAATAAAAGCTTTCCGCTTTCGTCACGCGAAAGTGTGAGCTTGTAATAGCTGTCAAAAGCATATGTTTCATATGTGTCGCTTACAACATATTCCCCACTATCGGGAAAATAAATATGAACTTTAAATGTACGCGGAGGATAATATCCCCAACGGTAGTTTCCGTCTTCGCAAAAAGAGAATTCCTGTAAAAAATAAAAGCCGTCCGAAGGAGAATGCTCACAAAACATCTTCCAGATTTCATAACCTTCATCGCCCTCATGATACCTTGCGTATCCGTCCTCTCCGTTGTATGCCGAATGGGGACCTGTGGAAGGACGAGCCGAAAACAGCGTGATGTAGAAAGCTTTTCCCTCATAGCCTTCTACTTTTATATTCACCGAGGGCTTGGGTCCCGTGTCGGCAAAGACATGGAACGGCACAAAAACTACCAAAAGAAATATTGTCGCCATTATGAATGCTGTTTTTCTTTTCATATATACCTCCTATTCCATTGATGTATAAATTGATTTTATTTCCGAAATAATCTCATCATATTCATGCTCGTTTATTATCCATAGAGTATTTTCAGATATAATACGATTTCTATATATATAATAGCGGTTTTCTGTGATATTATCTCCGCCCAAAGCTATATTACCGCTATGCTTAATGAAAACAAGTTCTATATGTTCATCAAATTTATCATTTCCCTCATTTGACGAATCGCCGATGCTCGTGGTCGGAACACTAAAATCACTTTTATCATAGGAATCACGATCGAAATATCCGGAAATAAATTGATATAATTGCTCTGATCTATCGGAATCCGTAACAGTAAAACTATTTTCTGTATCGCTTTCGGAATTTTCATATATAAATTTTATATTTACGTCTGTATCATTATATTTCTCGCTATAATTATTAGAGCCACACCTAAAAGACGGAAGTATAATCGCAGAAAAAACAGTCGCAAAAACCGTCAAAACAAAGAAAGGAACACAGAAATTGATTACGGATTTTATTCTTTTATGTCTTTTTTCATAATATTTTTCGCGTCGCTTTTCAACTTCCGCAAAAAATTCATCATCCGATCTTCTCAAAACAAAACTTCACCTCCGTTTTTCAACTTTTCGCGCAGCAAATTTTTTGCACGATATAAAATATTGTCTATCTGTTTCACACTCTTTTTTAAGACCTTTGCGGTATCGGCATATGAAAGATTTTCAAAATAAACAAGATATACGGCAATTTTCATATTCTCCGGAAGCTCTTCGACAGCTAATGCAAGTTTTTCTTTCTGTTCTTTTGATATCACCGCAAGTTCGGGAGAAATTTCATTTGAAATAACGTTTTCCGATATGCTATCCGCATTTAAAACGCCCTCATGCCTTATATGATCTATCGCGCGGCTTCTTCCGAGCATGAACAGATACGTTTTAAACGATGTTTTGAAATTATATTTGTGCCGATGAATCGTAATATAAGTAAAAACATCTATTGCAATATCCTCCGCGGTGTCCATGTTTTTGACATATCGGAATATAAAATATGTAAGCATGTCTCGGTATTCACTCATTATATTATTGAAAGCAACCTCGTCTCCGTCCAGAAAGCGACGGTAATATTCCGCCCCGTTGTCCATCCTGCCCTCCCGAAAGGATTTTTGATTATCTTTAACATTTATACGGATGAAAAAGAAAAAATCCTTATTTTTATTTTAACATTTGAGAATAATTCTTTCAATATAAAATATGTTTTTATATAAAATGTTGTAAAGATAAAAACTTTACAATGATATGAGATTTCATGTATAGATAATTTTTTCAATTACACGGAATATATTGAGAGCATAATATTGACAAAAAAAAGAAAATATGATATTATGAATAAACAATGTGTAATATAAATACACGGAGGGATATCGAAGCGGTCATAACGAGGCGGTCTTGAAAACCGTTTGGGAGCAATCCCACAAGGGTTCGAATCCCTTTCCCTCCGCCATATGCGGCTTATAACCGCAATAGCCGCAAGGAATTTTCCTTGCGGCTATTCAATTTTAGGAGGAACAGTTATGAAAGAATTTGTCACACAGACAAATGCAAAAAAGGTCGCTGCTTACAATTTTGCCAGCTTTGCGATCATAATTATCCCGATTTGGATAGCGCTCATTATCTATTCGCTTTTGCAAGACCCCATTAATCTATATATACTCGGCATCAGCTCGGCGTTTTTCGGCTTAACCACCATAATTTCGTTGATACAAGTCAGAATAAACAACATTTTTACCCTGAGATTTAAGGGTGATGTCTTGTATCTTGACGGGAAAACCAAGAAAGCTCATTATCAAGTGTACGACATTCCCGCATCTGACATCGTGCTTACTCAGTCAAAGGCAGATAAAGTAGCAAATCGTTGTAGCTTGAGAATCAAAAATACCATATTCAACCTGAAATACGTTGAAAATTATTCGGAGCTTAAAAAATATATCGAAGCAAATTACCCAAGCATAAGATCGTAGATTTAGGGCAATATCTTGTAGTACAAAAACAAATTCTTGATAAAGATACATAAAAAAATTTACAATCCCCAAAAGCGTGCATGGTGTTCCGAGGATTGTATGTAAAAAAGAAAGCAACTGATATCAGTTGCTTCCTTTTTTCTTTCAATCCGCTATAATTTTCCATATTTTTATCGACAAAAAAGAAAATTTTTCGTCATAATTCAATTTTTGGACTGTTAGGACGTTTTCATTACGTTATTTAATTGATAGAATACTCCTCAAAATTTTGGAGGTTTTATCATGAAAATGGCATATAAATTTGCAAGTGCCTTGTTAAAAGCAAGAACCGAACTCGGATATACTCAAAGCGAAGTAGCAGAAGCGGTTTCTGTATCTATTCGTTGGTATCAAAAAATCGAATCCGGCAGAAGATTCCCGGGCTCGGTTACTTTGGCAAGGCTCGTGTTATTTCTAAACATAGATTTAGAAGAACTGCGAGATGTTGCAGATTTAGTTGTTCCTGTACGCTCCTCTCAAAAGAATTTCGCTCTTCGATAAGCCCTATACATATTTTTTATAATTTCCTCTGGTACTTTGCTTAAAAATTGATGGTATAATAGAAAACTCCCCATGTAAAAGCGGGGAGTTTTCTATTATACCACGCGACTATCTTTGCAAATTCTTTGGCGTGCCATTAGCCATATCCCCAACGGTAAGGGCGTATACCGTAAGTATCATATATCTCGCGTATATATTTAGCCGCAACATCATCGTCAATGACGTTTCCCTTCACTCCCCTGACAAGTCCCTACGATTCCCATGTTCTGTAATATTTCCCTCCGCCAAAATCCTCGAAAAATTTTGGAATTTTTTATACTATCAAGGATTTTACATTAATATGTTATACGCTTGAAAAATGATTTTATTTGTAGTATCATATTTATATATAATATTTGAGGTGTTTATGATCGAAAAACAAATAACCGATTTTTCAAACAGTATTTTTCAAGTCGCTTTCAAACAATATTTTCAAGAGTTGGGAATTATTGTGTCCGATTGGGAAGATTTATTCAAACAAATGAATAAAGACAAAGAGACCATAGCATTTATACGGTATAACAACAATAATGACTGTATTGGGTTTATTCAGGTAAAACCCACAATATTTTCCGATGATTTTTTTGAAGAACCATATGGTTTTATCAGAGAGCTATGGGTAAATAAAAAGTATAGACTTTGCGGACACGGAGCTGCGCTTATGAAGCTTGCAGAAGAATATTTTTATAAAAACGGAATATATAAAAGCATATTAACGACAAGCACAGCACCCGAATTTTATAAAAAACTCGGATATGAATTTTCATTCAGTTGTAAAGCAAAAAACAATGATCCTGTTTATATTAAAAAATTAAAATTGATTGAATCTTAATGCTACTAATATTCGGTTCGAGGTACACTTCTCCTAAAAAAGCATATCGAACGAAAAATCGCTTCAGTATGCTTTCTTGTGTAATTACGCCTTGTAATAGTATTTTGTATGTGATATAATTCATATAAGAAAATCAAAGAAAAAGGGATATTTCTTATGGAAATCAAAGAAATAGATATTTCGGATATATCATCTGTAATCCCTGTTTATATTTCTTATTACAATGAACAAGAAAACAGTTGTTGGACAGAAGCCACGGCAAAAAAGAGAATCTGTCAGGTATTGACCACACAGGATTCTTATGGATTGATTATGAAAGACAAAGATATCACAGTCGGCTTTGTAATGGGATATTTTAAACAGTACGACGATATACGATCATATTTTTTGGAAGAGATACTTATAGCAACAGAGTATCAAAATAAAGGATACGGCAGTGCTTTATTAAAAGAAATCGAAACGCGCGTCATAAACAAAGGAGCATCATGTATAGAAATGCAAGCGGTATCCGATGAACTTCATGAACATTATTACGGAAAAGCAGGATATCACGATGCCAAAAATTTTGTTATGAAAGTAAAGTGGTTCGAATAAAAATTAACGTTAATAATATATTACAAAATCATAGTAAAATAAAATTTATAGAGAAAACAGAATAATCATCTTCCTAATTATAAACAAAAAATCCGACAGATCAAAATTAAGTCTATCGGATTTTTATTTTTGAATTATAGCTCTTTATATAAGACGTGCTTATACCCGCGTCTATTACTTTACCACATTTTCGTATTCCTCGTCCGAAACGGGTTCGCACCACTCCGTGCTTCCCTTTTCGGCGGGAACTTCTATTGCAAGATGCGAAAACCAATTATCTTTCCCCGCTCCGTGCCAGTGTTTTACGCCGACAGGTATATTCACAACATCGCCGGGATTCATTTTGATTGCCGTTTTTCCGTATTCCTGATAATATCCTTCACCGCCCACACAGACAAGAATTTGCCCGCCGCCTTTTTCGGCGTTATGAATATGCCAATTATTGCGGCAATTCGGTTCAAACGTCACGTTCGCAATAAACACCTGCTCTTTTGATACAGGTGCAAGATAGCTCTGCCCTTTAAAATATTTCGCATAAGCGTCGTTCGGCGCTCCGACAGGAAATAATAGCGTATTCTGATATTTGTCCTTTTCGCTAAGAGCGGGCGTTTGTTCGTTCCATACCTCTTTTGCCATATTGAATACAGCCCAAGCCTTCGGCCAGCCCGCATAAAACGCAGCATGAGTAATCGACGCCGCTATCTCTTCCCTTGTAACGCCGTTGTTTTTGGCATTCTGCAAATGATGCTTCATCGAGCTATCGCATATTCCCTGCGCCATAAGCGCCACAACGGTAATAATGCATCTTGTTTTTAAACTTATATCGGTGTTGTTCCAGTTTTCTCCAAATAAAATATCGTCATTGTAATGCGCGAAATCGGGAGCGAAGTCTCCCAGTGCGTTTCTTCCTGCCGTTTGTACTATTTTTTCATTTTTCACCTATTATTTGATAAATTATTTGATTGATTTGATCAATGGAAATCCGCAGTGGGTACAAATATCGTTGAGCTTGTTATTCACACCGCCGCACATACAACAGCAACAGTGAGTATCCGCTGCGGTGGGCAATACGACAGTTGTAGCGGTACCATGCAGATGCAAAACTTTATCCCCAACCTTATACATATCTAAATTCTCACTAAATTTAGCCGGAGCTTCGTATACCTTTTTCTTGAAACTTCTTCCTTTTTCATCTTCAACCGTAATATGTATTTCATTTTTTCTATAAAGCTGTTCCCGAGTTGGTTTTGCGGCAGATTTATTATCTACCAATGATACAACCTTTACCTTCTTTATTTTTCCGATGTAATTAAAATCGGTAAAAATCAGGTAAACTTTTGTATAGAAAAACGGTAAAATCAGAAGCACTGCGTAACATAAGTATTTTAGTGCGGTATAGCCTTCGGGAAAAGGAAATATCGTGTCCCCCCATATCGCAATTATAACAGCTGTCAATATTGTAGCTGACAAGAAAAGAAATATTCGCTTTGCCCTTTTCTTGCGAATAGCCTTCCTTATTTCACGCGGAAGCGCAGTAGTCATTTTTATTCTCCTTTATTTGTATTATAAACAATCTCCAAAATAGCATCATAAAAATGGTCATATCTATGTATGCTCCAATATGATAGCTCGAATTGTTTATCACCTAAAAGTTTTTCGGTATCTCGGCAGTAATCAACCTTTCCACTATTTTTATAATATACTACATCAGGTCTAGACACACAATCATCAAGTGTACCCAAGCACATACGCCTGAAAACCAGCACGCTTTCATTATTTTCTATATCGTATGTGCCCACATAAACATATCTATAACCGCCGTATCTTATAAGACTCTCATCTGTCCATAATTGTGCAGGGTCTGAGACAAGCGGATATTTATAAGATTCATATATTGTTGCCATATCCTCTTCACTCGGAACACCCATTTGTTTTAAATATTCCGGGACCTCACCGTATTTTAAATTATCATTCTGACGCCTATACTCTTTTTCAGTGTATCCGCCATTATAAATCATCTCTGCTGCCACATCGGAAAAATCAATATATTCTCTGCACCTTAATGAGAATAATTCTTCATATTCCTCCAATTCTCGGGGAGTTGCTCGTATGACTTTCCCGGATTTTTTATAATATGCAAAACTTGGTGCTATCGTCCCCACAATATCGAAACCGACTGTGCCATGAAAGTACACTATGCTTTCCCCGTCTCCAATGTCAAATGTTCCCATGTAAAGGCAAATATAGCTACTTTCATGGTACGCCTTATCCCACACCTGAGCGGGATCTGAAACAAGATAATATCTGTCTCCCACTTGCTCTCGAATAAATGCAACGTCCTCTTCGCTCGGAACACCTATTTGTTTTAAATATCCGGGGACTTCGCCGTATTTTAAATTATAAAGCTGACGATCCCACTCTTTTTCATTGTATTCGTCCCTATAAATTATCTCTGACGCCAAATTGAAAAAATCAAGATATTCGCTGTACCTTAAAGCGAATAATTCTTCATATTCCTCTAATTCTTGTGGAGTTGTATACCGGATTTCTCCGGATTTTTTATAATATGCCAAACTCGGTGATACGATCGCCAAAATGCTTGAACTCGGAAATCCCTTAAAATAGACTATGCTTTCTCCGTCTCCAATATCAAATGTTCCCATATAAGTGCAACGATATCTGCTTTCATAAAACGCCTTATCCCACACCTGAGCGGGATCTGAAACAAGATAATATCCGTCTCCCTCTTGCTCCCTGATAAATGCAACGTCCTCTTCGCTCGGCTTGCCTATTTGTTTTAAATATTCAGGTGCCTCGCCGTATTTTAAATTATCAAGCTGGCGATTCCACTCTTCTTTATTGTATTCTTTTACATGGTCAACGGTCGTATTTACGGGAGGTGTAGTTGTATTCGCCGTTGTTCCCGTTGTCGCCGTCGTTACAGAAGAGAGCGTCGTATCTTTAACCTCGCCTTTTCTGCAACCGTAAAATATTACGGTAAGCATGAAAATCACCATTAAAATAGCAATAACTTTTTTCATTACAAATGCCTCCTTATATATAAATTTTATATTTTTATTTTTCAAAACAGTCATTTTTACCATTATATAGATAAAAAAGCCTTTTTATTTTATATTATCATAACAAACTTTTTTTGTCAATATAAGTAAGTTTTTCTCAAATTGCAAAAGAAACATTAGAAAATATGAGACTGTATTTTTCTTAATATTATAAAAAAAGACCTCACTTTTGATGTGAACCCCAAAAGTTGGACAAAATAATATAGTTAATTTTCTTGTGAATG
>UQXK01000048.1 GCA_900544985.1 uncultured Eubacteriales bacterium | reverse complement strand
ATCCGCGTTTTTTATTTTGTCGTAATATGTTGGAACTGCGTTCCAAACCTTGCTTCAAGGGACTTTTTGAAAAAAGGTCCCTTGAAAATCTTCAAAAACTTCCCATCGATTGTGCCGGTTTATTTTCTGTTCTTTAAAGCTTTTTCTATTACGTCACCGATGACGACTCCCATTTTCATATGCCCTATGTCGTTCGGATGTATGCCGTCGACAAGGCAGGAATCGCGGAATTCGTTGCCGAAGAGCGTCTCTCCGTCGATAAAGTAGACGTTTTTGTCGCCGTTTTTAAGCGCTTTTTCGTATGAGCGTCTTATGACTTCTCTTCTTTTGGCGTCTATTACGGGGTGGGAATCAAAATCGGGTTTCGTTATCATTATGTAGGGAACATCGGGATTTTTCTCTCTTATCTTCTCATACATTTTGTGGTGCGTTTTTTC
Source organism: uncultured Eubacteriales bacterium (assembly GCA_900544985.1). GTDB lineage: Bacteria > Bacillota > Clostridia > Oscillospirales > CAG-272 > UMGS731. Next base: position 12,369 of record UQXK01000048.1, on the reverse strand, counting down.
GAGATACTCTTCGTCGGGCGCGTTGTGGTCGTAATCCGAAACGAAAACGGACATCGGAAGTTTTGCCATGTAATCCACTATCGCATCTTCTGCTCTGGCACTTCCCGAAAATCCGAGGTTTGTATAATCGATATGCAGCTTTCTGGAAATATAGTTTTCGTAACAGAGCCCGGGACGGGATACGCAGGCGCCCTGAGTTATCGATGAGCCGTAAAAAATTACGGGCTTTTCGTTTATATAAGGATTTGAAGATTTTTGTATTTCGGCGGAGCCTGAAACGCCTATGTAGAGCTCGTCTACTCTGTCGTAGAGAGGAAAGTTCAGAACATATTCGCGCATTTTTCCGTTGTCCGTTCTCGAATCCCCCGTGCATGTGTATTCTGTCTTAGCGGAGGAGTCGGGTATAAAAGAGCAGGCGTATTTCTGATTTTGCTTTTCGTCTCTTATGTAAAGGTCAAAACCCGATGAGCCGGAGCGCGGCATATGCGGCATTCTGCACATGGCGGACATTTTCGCATATATAGCTATATAGCACGAGTCCGTCGCAAATGTGAGTCTTCCGCCCGCCGTATTGAGATTTAAGCCCGCTACGCCTTCGTTTGTCGCAGTTGCTGTTCCCTGCGGCATACGGCAAAAAGGCGTTCTGTTTCTCGGATCATACAGCCCGAAAATATCGAAAATTTCGTCTTTTGCGTTTATCCAGACGGTATTGGGGCGCGTTGCCCATTTATAGTCCAATTGGTTTTTTATATCGGTTGCTTTCATTTCCTGTCTCCTTTTTATTTTATGCTTTCTCTGTATTCTCCGGGCGTCATTCCCGTGATTTTTTTAAATGAATTCGAAAACGACGATGTGGAATCAAAGCAGAGCGCGTCCGCTATTTCCGGAAACGACATTTTGCTTCTTATCAGTTTTTTAGCCTCGTCCGCTTTCATTTTTTCATATGTTTGGTATATGCTTTTTCCCGTCTGCTCTTTGAATAATGTGCATAATCTCGTTTTCCCGTAGTGCAGCTCCGCGCAGATGTCTTTTAAGTTCAGTTTCCCGTATATCTTTGATGACAGTATGCGGACGATTTCATCGGGAAGTTCTGTCGAAAGCGCGATTTTCGAAACGAAAAATTCTTCCGTCTGACGTTTTTTGTTTTCGTTCCGGAGTATGTATATAAGAAGCGTTTCGAGCGAATTTTTTATCATCTGTTCGCCGCCGAGATTCGAATCTTCGCGCAGCTTTAATTCGTTGAGATCGGGATTGAAATCGGGGATATAAAAAGTTTCTCTTGCCTCCGACATTATTATTTGCAACAGATACCTGTATTTTTCGGGCACGGAGCATTTCTTTTCGCAAAAATAGCTCATGCTTTCCGAACGGCACGAAAACGATATTATAAATATATTCGGGCTTTTATCAAGGCTTTCCACAATATGCGGCTCGTTGGGCTTTATAAAAAGCATTTCTCCCTGGCTAAGAAGTATCGGTATGCCGCTCCGCGTTATCGTAATATCGTCCTTGTCGGCGTAGATTATTTCCCAGAAATCGTGAGACTCTTCGGGGTAGACATAGTGCGGCAAAAGCTCCTGATAGTGTATGGTGACTATCTTTCTTATGTTGATAAGACTTGATATTTTGTGCATATAAAATTTTTTTGCCGCAGATTTCTTTTCCATACGATATTTATCTCCGATTCAGGTAAATATTTTATATGAGATATGTATGACTGTTACAACAATTTGTTTTACAGGGCTATTTTAGCACAACGGCGTGCATTTTGTAAAGTGGATTTGATATAAATAATTGCGAATTGTTTCAATATAAAACAACGGTGAAATATTTCACAATAAAGGGGAAATAATTTCTATTGTTATAATATAAAACGTAAGTATAATTTAAAGTAATATGGTAGATAGAATGTAAAAATATATTGCTTTTTTATTTTTCAGACGGTAAAATCATATAACGGAACGGGAAGTGTTCAAAATGAAGGTTATAGTTACAAAAGATTATGAAGAAATGAGCGATGCGGCTTTTGAGATAATGTCAACGACCGTATCGGAAAATCCGCGCGCGGTGCTCGGTCTTGCCACGGGTTCTACGCCTCTGGGGCTTTATTCGAGAATGGTCGCGGATCATGAAAAAAACGGCACGAGCTACAAGGAAATAAAAACAGTAAATCTTGACGAATACATAGGGCTCGATTCCGACAATAAAGAGAGCTATGCTTATTTCATGAGGAAAAATCTTTTTGATTTTATCGACATCAAAAAAGAAAATACGAATATAGAGGACGGCACGGCAAAGGATTTCGGTGCGGAATGCGAAAGATACAATGCGCTTCTTTCTGTGTTGCGCCAGGATATTCAGGTGCTCGGGCTGGGTTCTAACGGTCATATCGCCTTTAACGAGCCTGGAACACCATTCGATTCCGTAACGCATGTTGTTTCTCTTTCCGAAAGCACCATAAAGGACAATTCAAGACTTTTCGACAGTATCGACGATGTTCCGAAAAAAGCGTTCACAATGGGGCTTTCCAACATAATGAACGCGAAAAAAATAATCATACTCGCAAGCGGAGAAAACAAGGCGAAGGCAGTGTACGGAATGGTAAAGGGAAAAATATGCGTCGACGTTCCCGCAAGCATACTTCAAAATCATGCCGATACGACGCTTATCTGCGACGCTTCCGCGGCAAAGCTTATTGAGGAATTTGTAAAATGAAATGTTTTGAAAATTCGCTCTGCTATGTCTATAAAAAAGGCATAGTAAGGACCGATGTTTTATTCGACGATAAGATTGTGGGATTTTGCCGCGACGGGAAATGTGCTGAATATATCGATATTCCGAAGGACGCGGTAATCGTCCCGGGATTTATAGATGAACATATACACGGTGCCGGCGGCGCTGACGCCATGGACGCAAGCGAGAATGCGCTTGCTACCATTGCGGATACTCTTTTGAAAGAGGGAACTACGGGATTTCTTGCCACGACAATGACGCAGAGCGAAGAAAAAATAATGAATGCGCTCACCGCCGCGGGCAATTATATCTCCGGAAAAAAAGAGAACGGCGCTTCGCTTCTCGGCGTTCACCTTGAAGGACCGTTTATTTCCGAAAAACACAAAGGCGCCCAGAGCGAAAAGTATATAGTTTCGCCGGACATCGCTACTTTTAAAAAATATTACGATGCTTCCGGAAAAAACATAAAGATAGTTACCGTTGCCCCCGAATGCGAGGGTGCAGGTGAGCTTACCGAATATCTTTCCGGTATTGGCGTGGCGGCTTTTGCCGGTCATACGGGCGCAAAGTATGACGATATAAAAAGAGCGATGGAACGAGGACTTAAAGGCGTTACGCATACGTACAACGCACAATCCGCCCTTCATCACAGAGAGATAGGGACTGTCGGCGCGGCGCTTCTCGAAGACGGGCTTTCGGCAGAGCTTATCGCCGATACGATACACGTAAGCGTTCCTGCGATAAAGCTTCTTTTGAAATCTAAACCGCATGAAAAACTTACTCTTATAACGGATTCCATCAGGGCAAAGGGACTTTGCGACGGAGAGAGCGAGCTTGGCGGAAGCGTTGTCATAGTAAAGAACGGAGAAGCGAGACTTAAAGACGGCACGCTTGCGGGAAGTGTTCTGAAAATGAATATCGCGGTCAAAAACATGGTTGAAAAGGCGGGCGCTTCGTTTACGGACGCGGTAGATTTTGCCACGATAAATCCCGCGAAAAATATCGGTCTCGATGAAAAAATCGGAAGTATAGAAACAGGCAAAAACGCTGATTTTACCGTGCTTGACAATAAATTTAACGTTGTCATGACGGTGCGCGGCGGAAATATTCTGTTCCGAGCATGAATTTGTAATAATATCGAACTTTCAATCAGGAGAAAAGAAGAATGAAAACCACACTTGTTGTTATGGCGGCAGGCATGGGCAGCCGCTTCGGAGGACTCAAACAGGCAGAGCCCGTCACACCAAACGGAAGAGGTATACTCGATTTTTCCGTATATGATGCGAAAAAAGCGGGATTTTCCAAAGTTGTATTCATCATACGCAAGGACATGGAAAGAGATTTTTGCGAACTTATAGGAGATCGCATATCAAAGGAAATAGAGGTCGCATATGTAATGCAGGACACTTCCTGCCTTCCAGAGGGCAGAAAGAAACCGTTCGGCACGGCTCACGCAATATATTGCTGCCGTGACGCCGTAAAGGAGCCGTTCGCCATAATAAATGCGGACGATTATTACGGTTCCAACGCGTTTTTCGATATGCAGAAGCATCTTTCTACTGCCGGAAAGGGAGAATACGCTATGACGGCGTACCATCTGGGCAATACTTTGAGCAAAAACGGAACGGTTTCCCGCGGCGTATGCGAAACGGAAAACGGATATTTGAAAAAAGTCACCGAATTTACAAAAATCTATTCAGACGGAAGCTACGAGATTGATGGAGAAAAGAAATTTTTGCCGCTCGATACGCCCGTTTCCATGAATCTTTGGGGACTTACTCCCGATATATTCGACATTCTCGATGAAGAATATAAAAAATTTCTCGCTACGGCGGATCTTGCAAAAGACGAATTTTTCATTCCCTCAGTTATTTCAAAGGCGCTTGAAGAGGGAAGAGCAAGCGTGAAAGTATTCAAGAACGCCGATAAATGGTACGGCATAACATACAGAGAGGATCTTGACGAAGTAAAGAAAGCAATAGGAGGATATATAAATGACGGACTATATGAGGGAATTTAAGCAGATAGCCGAAAAATTCGCGCTTGACGGAGATATCAAAAGTATAGAACCATATGGCGAAGGACATATAAATCATACTTTTCTTGTAACTACGGACAAAAGAAGATATATACTTCAAAAAATGAACACGGATGTCTTTAAGGACCCGTATGCACTTATGAAAAATGTATGTGCCGTTACCGAGTATCTTTCTTCCATAGGAAAAGAGACGCTTACCGTTATATATACAAAAGACGGAAAGCCTTTCCTTGAAGGAGACATCTGCTACCGCGTATATTTATTTATAGAAAATACCGTTACATATCAGAGCGTGAGCGACGCCGTTGTTTTCAAAAATTCCGGACGCGCTTTCGGCGATTTTCAGAATTGTCTTGCGGATTTTAACGCTTCCGTTCTCACGGAAACGATAGAGAAGTTCCACGATACGCCCGACAGATTCAGAAAATTCAAAGAGGCGCTCGACAAAGACGTTATGGGACGTGCAAAGGATTGTATTCCCGAAATAAAATTCTTCCTTTCTCATGCGGAAACGTACAGCAAGGTTACAACGGGACTTGAAAACGGAACGATACCTCTCCGCGTAACGCACAACGATACGAAGTTAAATAACATTCTTATGGATGCAAAAACGGGAGAGGCGCGCGCCATAATCGATCTTGACACGATAATGCCCGGCTCTATGCTCTATGATTTCGGCGATTCCATACGTTTCGGCGCGTCGACTGCCGCAGAGGATGAAAAGGACCTTTCAAAAGTCCATTTCGACATTCGTCTTTTCCGCGCATATGCGGAAGGTTATTGCGGGGCTGTCAAGAACAGCATAACAAAAAAAGAAGCGGAGCTTCTTCCTTACGGTGCGTATCTTATGACTTCCGAGTGCGGAATGCGCTTTTTGACCGACTATCTTTCCGGAGATACTTATTTTGCGACAAAATATCCGGAACACAATCTTGTACGTGCAAGAACGCAGATAAAACTTGCAGGCGAAATGGAAGCAAGCTTCCCCGAAATGAACAAGATAATTGAAGAAGTGCTCGGCTGAAACAGGGCCGGGAATATTTAATCCCGAAGTGAAGATCTGGGAATATATAGCAATATATTTCAACCGGCAGGTCTTTCACATAAATTTTCTCCTAAAAAAATAAAAAGCAAGGTGTTCTCCGATTTTTTATCGGGGAACATCTTGCTTTTTTGCGTGCATTGAATGTTGGGGCTGTCCGCCCCAAACCCCTGACATAAGAAACTTTTCGGGAAAAGTTTCTTATGAATCTTCAAAAGCTTTGCCAAAATAAATTGGTGTAGTCGGGGCGAAAGTTTTGCGGATTTTTAAGGGGCTTTTGAAAAAGCCCCTTAAAGCAAGGTCCCCTCACGGCAGTTCCAACATATTTTGATAAATAAAAAAGCACGGCTATGCCGTGCTTTTTTATATGCGTTATCAGTCGGGGCTGTCCGCCCCAAACCCTGACACAAAGGACTTTTCGTGAAAAGTCCTTTGGAATCTCAAAAGCTTCGCCAAGATAAATTGGTGCGTTCGAGAGAAAGTTCTTTGGCGTACCTTTCTGAGGGGAAAGGTGTGAGAATTTTTATTCATTATAATTGCATAAAAAGCCGATAAGACGCGATTTTTATAATCGGTAAAGGCGAATACGGGCGGCAAAAAACAAAATCAAATGAATCTTTACATTGCTTTTGTGCATATCGCGATTTATTGCGGCAATTTCCGCAAATATATGAAAAAAGTCCGTAAATATTGAAAAAAGGCTGATAATTCGCAAATGTCGGGCAGGCGATTTTTTTATGCGTGTGCGGCTTTGAAATAAATCGCGACAAAAAAGCAAAAAAATAAAAAATACTATTGCATAATTATGCAACGCGTGATATAATGTACAGACAAAAATGAAAAAATGTATGTTTTTTTAAATTAAATCAAGTGAAAAACATTTTCGGGATGTGATTTTTATATGAAAAAAAAGATTTTTATAGACGGAAGCGCAGGCACGACGGGACTTGATATAGTGAGGCGCATATCCGCAAGAACGGATATAGAGCTTATGACGCTTCCCGAGGAGAAGAGAAAGGATGTCGAGGCGCGAAGAGAGGCGATAAACAATGCCGATATTGCTTTTCTGTGTCTTCCCGACGCCGCGGCAATAGAGTCTGCGGGGCTTGTGGAGAATGACAAGACGGTGCTTCTCGACACATCTACGGCTCACAGGACCGATCCTTTGTGGGCGTACGGTTTCCCCGAACTTTCAAATGAATTTTTCGAAAAAATCAAAAATTCGAAGAGAATTGCGGTTCCGGGGTGCCATGCGAGCGGTTTTATAGCGCTTGTATACCCGCTCGTGGAAAGCGGACTTATAGATAAGAGCGAAAAGCTCACCTGCTTTTCTCTTACAGGGTACAGCGGCGGCGGCAAAAAGATGATAGCGGAATATGAATCGGAAACAAGAGACCCGCTTTTCGACGCACCGCGCCAGTACGGAATTGCCCAAACGCATAAACATCTTCCGGAGATGGGAGCTGTGACGGGACTTGAAAATTCCCCTGCATTTTGCCCCATAGTAGCCGATTTTTACAGCGGTATGGAAGTAACGGTGCCGATATTCGCTTCGTCTCTTCTCGGCGGTGCCACGGCAGATGATATAAAGAAAATTTACGAAAAAAAATACAGAGGACCTGTTGTGAATTTTGTTTCCGATGCTTCCGAAAACGGATTTTTGTCCGCGGCAAAGCTTTCGGGAACGGACAAAATGGAAATTTCCGTTCACGGGAACGCCGACAGAATACTCCTGACCGCGAGATACGACAATCTCGGAAAAGGCGCTTGCGGCGCCGCGATAGAGTGTCTCAATATCGTTCTCGGCTCTTCTTTGACAGAGGGAATGAACCTACTTTTCTTATAAGAAAAGTAGGCAAAAGAACTTACCTTTCTTGGAAGAAAGGTAAGCCAAAGAACTTTCGCGCCGAACTGTATGGTTTATTTTGGCAAAAGTCCTTTGGTCAAGGGTTTGGGGCTGAAAGCTCCAACTCATCTTTTCCAAAGAAAGGTAGACACAAGAACTTTCGCACCGAACTGCATGGGTTTATTTTGGTGAAAGTTTTTTGGATTCCAAAGGACTTTTTACAAAAAGTCCTTTGGTCGGGGGTTGGGGCGACGCCTAAACTTATCTTTCCGCTCACCTATAAAAGCAAAAACAACTTATAAAAAGAGGTATAATAAAATGAATATAATAAACGGCGGCGTTTGTGCTGCCAAAGGATTTTCCGCTTCCGGCGTACACTGCGGAATACGTAAAAACAAACTCAAACGCGACCTTGCGCTTATATACAGCGAAGTTCCCGCATCTGCGGCGGCGGTATACACGACAAACCTTGTAAAAGGAGCGCCGCTCACCGTTACGAAAAATCATATTTCAAACGGTATTGCCCAGGCTGTTATATGCAACAGCGGAAATGCGAACACGTGCAATTCCGACGGTATAGAGATAGCGGAAAAGATGAGCGAGATTTTAGCAGGCAACCTAAAAATAAAAGCAAACGATGTCATTGTTGCGTCCACGGGCGTTATCGGTCAAAAACTCGACATAACGCCTATCGCAAACGGAATTCCCAAACTTATAAAGAACCTCGGCGACAACAGCAAAGATGCGGCAGAGGGAATAATGACGACCGACACGGTTTTAAAAGAGATCGCAGTCAGCTTTAACGTCGGCGGAAAAGAATGCCATATCGGCGGAATCGCAAAAGGTTCCGGAATGATACATCCGAATATGGCGACAATGCTCGTATTTATAACGACAGATGCGTCGATATCTCCCGAAATGCTCGATAAAGCGCTCCATTCCGATATACAGAATACATTCAACATGGTAAGCGTGGACGGCGATACCTCCACGAACGACATGGTCTGCGTAATGGCAAACGGCATGGCTGGAAACGAGACTATAACTTCCGAGGTTTTCGATTTCAGTGAATTTATGAAGGCGCTCAACACGGTTACGGTTTACCTTTGCCGCAAAATAGCGGGCGACGGAGAGGGCGCGACAAAGCTTCTCGAATGCAAGGTCGACGGCGCAGACTCCGAAAAGACGGCGAAGACGGTGGCAAAATCCGTTATATGTTCTTCGCTTTTCAAAGCGGCTATGTTCGGTGCCGACGCGAACTGGGGAAGAGTCCTCTGTGCTATCGGTTACAGCGGAGCGCCTGTCGACGTAAACAAGATAGATGTGTCATTCAAGAGTGCGGCGGGTGTTGTGGACGTCTGCAAAAACGGTGCGGGAATCGACTTTTCGGAAGAAACGGCAAAGAAAGTTTTGACCGAAAAGGAAATAGAGGTCCTTATCTCTCTTAATTCCGGAGATTATTCCGCAACGGCGTGGGGCTGTGACCTTACATACGATTATGTCAAGATAAACGGCGATTACAGAACTTGATTTTTAAACAGGGAGTTTTAGAAGATGGAAATAACAAACGCACAGCGCGCACAGGTCATAGTTCACGCGCTTCCTTACATACAGAAATACAAAGATAAGATAATCGTCGTAAAATACGGCGGTAACGCTATGATAAACGAAGAACTTAAAGACTTCGTTATGCGCGATATAGTTCTTCTTTCGCTTATCGGAATAAAGGTCGTGCTCGTCCATGGCGGCGGTCCCGAAATTACCGATATGCTTTCCAAGATCGGCAAGAAAACAGAGTTCGTAGACGGTCTTCGCGTAACGGACAAAGAATCCGTAGAGATAGTACAAATGGTCCTTGCGGGAAAGATAAATAAAAATCTTGTAAATCTTATAGAGAACAAGGGCGGACGCGCGATAGGTCTTTCCGGCATGGACGGACACATGATAGAGGCGAAGGTCAAAGACGAGCGTCTGGGATTTGTCGGGGATATAACATCTGTCGATCCACAACCGATACTCGACGTTCTCGATAAAGGGTATATCCCCGTCGTTTCCACCGTCGGTTGTGACAAAGAGGGCAACACATACAACATAAATGCCGATACCGCGGCGGCAAAAATCGCGGGCGCTCTTAAAGCGGAGAGCCTTATTTCCATGACGGACATAAGCGGTATACTCCGCGACAAAAATGATCCTTCATCGCTCATTTCCACTATATACGTAAGCGATACGCAACAGCTTATCGCGGAAGGAATCATTTCCGGCGGTATGATTCCGAAGGTCGAATGCTCTGTCGAGGCTATTCGCCGCGGAGTTAAAAAAGTATTTATAATAGACGGCAGAGTACCGCATTCTCTTCTTATAGAGACGCTTACCGACGAAGGTATGGGTACGATGCTTGTTTCGGGAGAACATATATGATGAGTATAAAAGAAACAGACGACAAATATGTGGCGCACACATATTCACGCTTTCCCGTTGAGCTTGTAAGCGGAAACGGCGCCATTCTCCGCGATTCTTCGGGAAAAGAATATATAGATATGGGATCCGGCATTGCCGTAAACATATTCGGCGCTGCGGACAAAGAATGGATTTCCGCCGTCGATGCGCAACTTAGCAAAATACAGCATACTTCGAACCTTTATTATACGGAACCGTGTTCAAATCTTGCGAAAATGCTCTGCGAACGCACGGGCATGAAGAAAGTTTTCTTTTCCAACTCCGGAGCCGAGGCAAACGAATGTGCGATAAAGGCGGCGCGCGAATATGCGGCCATAAAGAAAGGCAAAGATTATTACAATATAATCACGCTTAAAAAGAGCTTTCACGGCAGAACGATAACGACCCTTGCCGCAACGGGACAGGACGTTTTCCACGAGCATTTTACCCCTCTTACGGAAGGATTTCTTTATGCGGAGCCGAACGACACGGCGGAAATAGAAAAGCTTGTAGCGGAAAACAAAGTCGCGGCTATAATGTCCGAGGTCGTTCAGGGAGAGGGCGGCGTTCTTCCTCTGAAAGCGGAATATCTTAAAAAGCTTGCGGAGATCGCAGAGAAGAACGATATACTTCTCATCGACGACGAAGTGCAGTGCGGAAACGGCAGAAGCGGAAAGCTTTATGCGTATATGCACTACGGCATAACGCCCGATATAATAACGACGGCAAAGGGACTTGGCGGCGGACTTCCGATAGGTGCCACTATGTTCGGAGAAAAGACCGAAAATGTTTATACGCCCGGACTTCATGGTTCCACATTCGGAGGAAACCCGGTCTGCGCCGCGGGAGCTTTGAATATTCTTTCGAGAATCGACGACAAGCTCATGGCGGAAGTGAGTGAAAAATCCGAATATATAAAAAATGCGCTCGAAGGTGCCTCCGGTATAAAGAGCGTGACGGGTCTTGGACTTATGCTCGGGCTTGAAACGGAGAAAAAAGCTTCCGACATCGTCAAAGCGGCAATAGAACGCGGTGTTCTTCTGCTCACGGCAAAGACGAAGGTAAGACTTCTTCCTCCGCTCAATATAGGATATGAAGAGCTTGAAAAAGCGATAAAAGTAATTAAAGAGGTGTGTGCGATATGAAAAATCTTTTGAAACTTATGGATCTTTCCCCGAAGGAAACACTTGAAGTATTGAATCTTGCGGATCAACTAAAATATGACAAGAAAAACGGCATAGAACATCATTATCTCAAAGGCAAGACTCTCGGAATGATATTCCAGAAATCTTCTACACGTACACGTGTGTCTTTTGAAGTCGGAATGTACGATCTCGGCGGTTCGGCGCTGTTTCTTAGTTCCCGCGATCTTCAAATCGGAAGAGGAGAGCCGATAGAGGATACGGCGCGCGTTCTTTCGCGCTACCTCGACGGTATAATGATAAGAACATATGCGCAGGAAGAGGTGGAAACTCTTGCAAAATACGGCAGTATTCCCGTTATAAACGGACTTACGGATTATTGCCATCCGTGCCAGGTACTTGCCGATCTTATGACGATACGCGAGCACAAAGGCTCTATGAAGGGAAGAAAGCTCTGCTTTATCGGCGACGGAAACAATATGGCAAACTCTCTTATCGTGGGCGGAATAAATTCCGGAATGTCTGTTGCGATAGGCTGTCCCAATACGCATAAACCCGACGCAGACCTTATGAAATGGGCGGGTGAAAACGGAGAATTTACCTGCACGGACGATATTTTCGCCGCCGCAAAAGACGCGGATGTAGTATATACGGACGTTTGGGCTTCCATGGGCGAGGAAGCGGAAGCCGAGGAAAGAAAGAAGATATTCAAGGGATATCAGGTAAACGCAGAGCTTATGAGCGCCGCAAAGAAGGACGCGATGGTGCTCCACTGCCTTCCCGCACACCGCGGAGAAGAGATCACAGCCGACGTGTTCGAGGCTCATGCAAACGAAATATTCGACGAGGCGGAAAACAGACTCCATGCACAGAAAGCTGTCATGGTAATGTGCATGAAAGATAAGGAATAATTTATGGAAAAAGCATATATCGTTCTCGAAGACGGCACCGTCTTCGAGGGAAAACGTTTCGGAAGCTCCCAGAATATGATAGGCGAGCTTGTTTTCTCTACGGGAATGTGTTCATATACCGAAACTCTTACCGATCCGAGCTATGCGGGGCAGATAGTAATGCAGACGTTTCCGCTTATCGGTAATTACGGTGTTATCCATGAAGATTTTGAGGGAAA
>UQXK01000047.1 GCA_900544985.1 uncultured Eubacteriales bacterium | reverse complement strand
CAAACCCGGACACAAAGGACTTTTTGTAAAAAGTCCTTTGGAATCTCAAAAACTTCGCCAAAATAAAGTGGTGTATTCGGTGGGAAATTCTTTGGCACACCTTTCTTCGAAAGGAGGCGCGGAAAAGTCCTTTGGAATCTCAAAAACTTCACAAAAATAAAGTGGTGTAGTCGGTGTGAAGTTCTTTGGCTTACCTTTCTTACAAGAAAGGTAAGTTAGTCTATTATGACTCTCCAACCGAACGGATCTGCGATCTTTCCGAGCTGTATTCCCGTTACTGTATCGTATATCTTCTGGCTTACAGGACCGATATCTCCGCCGTTTATTACCATTACGTCGTCTTTGTAACGGAGCTTTCCTACGGGAGAGATTACCGCTGCTGTGCCTGTTCCGAAGATCTCTTCGAGCTTGCCTGTTTTCTGTGCGTCGATGAGTTCGTCGACGGATATCTTTCTCTCTTCAACGTCCATTCCCCAGGATTTGCAGAGATTTATTACGGAATCTCTTGTAACGCCGGGAAGTATGCTTCCGTTGAGCATGGGAGTTACTATTTTTCCGTCTATTTTGAAGAAGATGTTCATAGCTCCTACTTCTTCGATGTACTTTCTCTCGACGCCGTCGAGCCAAAGTACCTGAGAATATCCGGCATCGTGTGCTTTTACCTGAGCTGCAAGGCTGCAAGCGTAGTTACCGCCCGTCTTTGTATAGCCCATACCGCCTCTTACCGCTCTTACAAATTCGTCTTCTATCCAAATTCCTACGGGAGCAAGACCGCTTTCATAGTAAGCGCCGCTCGGGGAAAGTATAATGATGAAAAGATAATTCTTGGAGGGGGCGACTCCCAAAAATGCGTCTGTTGCAATTATGAACGGACGGATATAAAGAGATGTGCCGGGATCTGTCGGAATCCATTTTTCATCAACTTTTACAACGGCTTTTACTGCTTCAACAAAATCCTCTTCGGGAATTTCGGGAATGCAGAGACGTTTGTTTGTGTTTATGGCGCGTTTTGCATTCATATCGGGGCGGAAGAGACACGCTTTTCCGTCGGCGCCGATATATGCTTTCATTCCTTCGAACATTTCCTGACCGTAATGGAATATCATCGCGGAGGGATCGAGAGAGATGGGCTGATAAGGTACGATTCTTGCGTCGTACCAGCCTTTTCCCTCGGTGTAGTTCATAAGGAACATATGGTCCGTGAAAATGTGACCGAATCCGAGCGGCTGTCCCTTTTCGGGGAGCGGTTTGGGAGTTTTTGTTTTTTCAATAGTGATGTTAAGCATTTAAAATACACTTCACTTTCATTTAATATATTCGATTACTTTATCTGTCATTTCCGTGCAGGAAAGCGGCGTTTTGTCGCTCATGCCGATTATGTCCGCTGTTCTGAAACCGTCTTCGAGAACTTTTGCGACGGCATCCTCTATCATGTTCGCCTCTTTTTCAAGAGAGAATGAGTAGCGGAGCATCATAGCCGCGGAAAGAATCGTTGCTATCGGATTTGCTTTGTTCTGACCCGCGATATCGGGAGCGGAGCCGTGGATCGGTTCGTACATTCCGCAGGTGGAATCTCCGAGAGAGGCGGAGGGGAGAAGCCCGATAGAGCCTGTTACCTGCGAGGATTCGTCGGAGAGAATGTCTCCGAACATATTTGTTGTTACGATAACGTCAAACTGGGAAGGATTCTTTATAAGCTGCATTGCCGCATTGTCTACGAGCATATCGGTGCATTCAACCTCGGGATATTGTTCTGCGATTCTGTGAACGGTCGCTCTCCAAAGGCGGGAACTTTCAAGCACGTTTGCTTTGTCTATGCTTATAACTTTCTTTCTTCTCTTCATAGCTGTCTTGAATGCGACATGAGCAATGCGTTCTATTTCCATAACGCTGTATGCTTCCGTGTCGTATGCTTCGGGACCGTATTTGCCTTCGCGGCGTCCGCGTTCGCCGAAGTAGATACCGCCTGTAAGTTCGCGTACCATCATGATATCAACGCCGCGCGCCGCAACATCGGAACGGAGCGGGCATTCGCTTATGAGCGCAGGGAAAAGCTTTGCGGGGCGGAGGTTTGTGTAAAGACCGAGAGCCGAACGTATTCCGAGAAGCGCTTTTTCCGGGCGTTTATCTCCGGGAAGTGTATCCCACTTCGGACCGCCTACGGCACCGAGGAGAACGCTGTCGGAATTTTTACAACCCGCAACGGTTTCTTCGGGAAGCGGGATTCCGTATTCGTCGATAGCGGCGCCGCCTATAAGATATCTTGTGAAATTGAAAGTATGACCGCAAAGATCTCCTACTTTTTGAAGGACTTTGCAAGCGCCGTCGACTATTTCCGGACCTATGCCGTCGCCGCGGAGAAGCGCTATATTGTAATTCATTGTATATTACCTCTTTTCTTGCCGAAAAAATAATGTCTTTTTGTTTTTACGCCGTTTGGGGTTTCGGCGCTTTTTTATGTAACATGATAAAAGCACCGTGATATATCGTTATGACGCCTGTTATTTTGTTATTTTTCCTTGTTTTATCGCTTCTATAAGACCGCCTGCTTCGATTATAGAGTTTATGAATGCGGGGAAGGGCGCCGTTGTATATTCTTTTCCCGTCGTTTTGTTTACGATGACGCCTTTTGAAAGGTCGCAGGAAAGCACGTCGCCCTCGCTTATTTCGTCGCAGGCTTCGGGGCATTCGACGATAGGAAGTCCTATGTTTATAGAATTGCGGTAGAATATGCGCGCAAAGCTCTTTGCTATAACGAGCGCAACGCCGCTCTCTTTTATTACCATGGGCGCGTGCTCACGCGAAGAGCCGCAGCCGAAGTTGTATCCAGCCACGATTATGTCGCCGGGAACGACGCGTTTTACAAAAGTCGGGTCGAGGTCCTCCATGCAGTGGGAGGCGAGCTCTTTTTTGTCTATTGTATTCAGATATCTTGCGGGGATTATAACGTCGGTGTCGACGTTATCGGCATATTTTATAACTTTTCCGTCGAAATTCATTTCTTCATTACCTCCCTCGGGTCGGAAATTTTACCTGTGAGCGCGCTTGCCGCGGCTACTGCGGGGCTTGCAAGGTAAACTTCGGATTTTATGTGTCCCATGCGTCCTACGAAATTGCGGTTTGTCGTCGCAACGGCGCGTTCGCCCTCTGCGAGTATTCCCATGTATCCGCCAAGGCACGGACCGCAGGTGGAGGTGGAGACAACGGCTCCCGCCTCTATAAATGTTTTGATATATCCTTTTTCGAGCGCGTCGAGGTATATTTTCTGTGTTGCGGGGATAACGATGACGCGGATTCCGTCGGCAACCTTTTTGCCTTCGAGTATCTTTGCGGCAATGGCAAGATCGGAAAGTCTGCCGTTGGTGCAGGAGCCTATTACGACCTGATCTATCTTTATATCTCCGACATTTGCTATCTCTCTTGTGTTTTCGGGAAGGTGAGGGAAGGAAACGGTGGGTTCGAGGGCGGAGAGGTCTATTTCGTATGTCTCATCGTATTCCGCGTCGTCGTCGGCGGAAAAGATTTTCGGCTCTTTTGCTCCCGATTCTTTCATATAAGCGAGAGTTTTGTCGTCTACTTCGAATATGCCGTTTTTGGCGCCTGCTTCGATAGCCATATTGGACACGCAAAGTCTGTCGTCTACGGAAAGCGAAGAAACGCCTTCGCCCGTAAATTCCATGGATTTATAAAGCGCGCCGTCGACGCCTATTTTGCCGATTATATGTAAGATGAGGTCTTTGCCCGAAACATATTCGGGAAGCTTTCCTTTGAGGATGAATTTTATTGCCGAGGGAACTTTGAACCATGCTTTGCCGGTCGCCATTCCGCAAGCCATATCCGTCGAGCCTACGCCTGTCGAAAAAGCGCCGAGCGCGCCGTATGTGCAGGTATGAGAGTCCGCGCCAATAACGACATCTCCGCTCTTTACAAGCCCTTTTTCGGGCAATAGCGCGTGCTCTATACCCATTTTGCCGACGTCGTAAAAGTTTGTTATATCCTGTGCTCCGGCAAATTCGCGGCACATTTTGCATTGTTCTGCCGCTTTGATATCCTTGTTAGGGGCAAAATGGTCCATTACGAGCGCTATTTTGTCCTTATCAAAAACATCGCCGCCGAGCTTGTTGTATTCTCTTATCGCAACGGGAGAGGTTATATCGTTTCCGAGCACGAGGTCGAGCTTTGCAAGTATGAGCTGTCCTGCGACAACGGAATCAAGTCCCGCGGCGTGTGCGAGTATTTTTTGCGTCATGGTCATTCCCATAATCGTGTTTTCTCCTTTTTGAAGACTTACCTTTCTTATAAGAAAGGTAAGCCAAAGAATTTTCGGTAAAGTTACTGCATTATTTGGTGGAAATTTTGAACTGTTATTTTTCTTCCGAAGGACTTTTTCGGGAAAAGTCATTTGGCTATTGTGTTTTATCCCTGATTTATGCCGCCGCATTGCGGCGGCATATCGATTATATTATTTTATCGATGGCGTTGAGATAAGCGAGAATGCTCGCCTCTATAACGTCCGTCGAAAGTCCGCGCCCGACGACCATGTTTCCGTCTTCGGTTTTGAGTGTTACCATCGCTTCTCCGAGAGTGTCTTTGCCTTCGGAAACAGCGTTTATGGAATATTTTTCAAGAGTGTGCGCGGGGGGATTTATCATTTTGTTTATCGTGTTGTAAGATGCGTCGACGGGACCGTTTCCGACAGCGGCGTCTTCGATAGTCGTGCCGTCGGAGAGCTTCAAGCGTATCGTGCTTGTTGCGGAAAGAACGTTGCTCGCATGGACATAGAATCTGTCGAGTTTGTACTTTGTATCTTCCGAAACGATCTTTTTGTGCGCGACGAGTGCGGATATATCCGCGTCGGAGACGGTTTTCTTCTTGTCGCAGAGAACTTTGAATTTTTCAAAGCAATCGAGAAGCTCTTCTTCCGAGAGCTCATATCCGAGTTCGCGAAGTCTTGTATCGAACGCATGCTTTCCGGAGTGTTTTCCGAGGACGATTTTGTTCGTCGTTATTCCCACAGATTCGGGCGTCATTATCTCGTATGTTTTTCTGTTGGCAAGAACGCCGTGCTGATGTATTCCCGCTTCGTGAGCAAACGCGTTTGCACCTACTATGGGTTTGTTGAGCGCGGGTGTCTGACCTATGATATTATACACGAGTTTTGACGTGTTGTAAATCTTTGTTGTGTCGATTCTGGGAGGATTTTTGAAAACATCGGGGCGTGTGCGCATAGCCATTACGACTTCTTCGAGAGAAGTGTTGCCCGCGCGCTCGCCAAGCCCGTTTACGGTACACTCTATCTGTGTCGCGCCGCCGATAACGCCTGCAAGAGAGTTGGCAACGCCGAGTCCCAAATCGTTATGGCAGTGAACGGAGAAGTCCACTTTATCGGAACCGTCTACGTTTTTCATGACATATTCTATAAGCTCGCGCATTTCGGTCGGTGTCGTATATCCGACGGTGTCGGGGAGGTTTATCGTTGTAGCGCCCGCTTTTATGGCGGCATTTACTACTTTTGCAAGGTATGCGGGATCGCTTCTTGTCGCGTCCTCTGCGGAAAATTCGATGTCGGAGCAATATTTTTTAGCGTAAGCTACGAGCTCGCGTGTTTTTTCGAGCACCTGTTCCTCTGTCATTTTGAGTTTATATTCAAGATGAAGAGGAGATGTAGCTATGAACACGTGGATTCTCGGATTTGCAGCTCCCTTTACCGCTTCGTAAGCCGCGTCTATATCTTTTACGTTAAGGCGTGCAAGAGAAGCGACCGTGCATTCGTGTACGGCTTCGGCAATGCTTTTTACCGATTCGAAATCTCCGGGGGAGGATATTGCAAATCCTGCCTCGATTATATCGACTTTGAGCTTTTCGAGCGCGTGAGCCACTTCAAGCTTTTCTTGAAGGTTCATGCTGCAACCGGGGGACTGCTCTCCGTCACGGAGTGTTGTGTCGAAAATTTTTATCTGTTTCATTATGTAAATTCCTTTTTGTCTTTGACGGAATTATTTTATCCCTCTATTACGGCGCCGTGGTCCGCGGAGCTTACGTGGGCAGAATAGCGTTTGAGATATCCCGTGATATTCTTTTTGATCTTCAACGGCATCTCTTTTCTGCGCTTTTCAAGCTCTTCTTCCGGAACTTCGAGGTTTATCGAGTAGTTCGGGATATCGATGGATATTATATCTCCGTTTTTGATATATGCGATGTTTCCGCCGCTTACCGCTTCGGGGGAGATGTGACCTATCGACGCGCCTCTTGTTGCTCCGGAAAATCTTCCGTCGGTTATGAGCGCTACGTCTTTGTCAAGTCCCATTCCCGCAATAGCGGATGTGGGAGAGAGCATTTCTCTCATTCCGGGACCGCCTGCGGGTCCTTCGTATCTTATTACCACGACATCGCCTTTTTGAATCTTTCCGGCGTAGATTGAAGCTATCGCTTCCTCCTCGCTGTCGAATACGACTGCGGGACCTTTGTGTACCATCATTTCGGGGGCTACGGCGCTGCGCTTTACGACAGAGCCGTTAGGCGCTATCGAACCGAAGAGAACGGCAAGTCCGCCGTTTTCAAGATACGGATTATCAATGGGGCGTATGACGTCGTTGTTTTTGCTGTATATATTTGCAATGTTTTCTCCTACTGTCTTTCCCGTTACCGTTATAAGGGAAGTGTCAAGTAGGTCTTTCTTTGTAAGCTCATTCATAACGGCGTATACGCCGCCTGCCGCGTGGAGATCCTGTACGTGGTACGGACCTGCGGGAGCGAGATGACAAAGATTGGGTGTGCGGTCGCTTATCTTGTTTACGTCGCGAAGGTTTATCGTTATTCCCGCTTCACGCGCGATAGCAGTAAGGTGAAGAAGGGAGTTTGACGAGCAACCGAGCGCCATATCGACCGTGAGAGCGTTTATGAACGCCTTTTCCGTCAGTATATCGAGCGGACGGAGATTTTCTTCAACGAGCTCTACTGCGCGTATGCCCGCATTTTTCGCAAGGCGTGTTCTTTCCGCGTATACGGCGGGTATTGTACCGTTGCCGCGAAGCCCCATTCCGAGCGCTTCCGTAAGGCAGTTCATGGAGTTTGCCGTGAACATACCGGAGCAGGAGCCGCAACCGGGGCAGGCGTTGTTTTCGCAGTAAAGAAGGTCGTCGTCATCGGCTTTGCCGCTCTTGTATGCGCCGACTGCTTCGAACACGCTGTTAAGATCCATGTGGCGTCCGTCGTCTGCTTTGAGAGAGAGCATGGGACCGCCGGAAACGAATATCGCGGGAAGATTGAGTCTTGCCGCAGCCATAAGCATTCCGGGAACTATCTTGTCGCAGTTGGGAATGAATACAAGACCGTCGAAACGGTGCGCTCTTGCCATGCATTCTATGCTGTCTGTGATAAGTTCGCGGGACGCGAGGGAATATTTCATTCCCTCATGTCCCATTGCAAGACCGTCGCATACACCTATGACATTGAATTCCATAGGCGTTCCGCCCGCCATGAGGACACCGTCCTTTACGGCGCGGGCTATCGTTTGCAGGTGCATATGACCCGGAATAACTTCGTTAAAGGAGTTGACGATACCGATAAGCGGCTTTTTTATCTGAGAATCGGTATATCCCATCGCTTTTAAAAGCGAACGCTGAGGCGCTCTTTCCGCGCCTTTTTTCATCTCGTCGCTTCTCATTTTGTGATGTCTCCCCAGTTCATCTTTTCTCTTAATTCTTTGCCGACTTTTTCCATCTGGGAGTTTGCTTCCTGTGCGCGGCGCGCATTGAAGTTTGTTCTGCCTATCTGGTTTTCAAGCAGCCAGTTGCGTGCGAATGTGCCGTCCTGTATCTCTGTCAGAACTTTCTTCATTTCTTTCTTTGTTTCGTCTGTGATTATACGGGGACCTGTCATATAGTCGCCGTATTCAGCTGTGTCGGATATGGAATATCTCATGAAAGAGAAGCCTTTTTTGAATATAAGGTCTACTATGAGCTTCATTTCGTGAATGCACTCGAAATATGCGTTTTCGGGTTTGTAGCCTGCTTCAACGAGCGTTTCGAATCCCGCTTTCATAAGCGCGCATACGCCGCCGCAAAGGACAGCCTGTTCGCCGAAGAGGTCTGTTTCGGTCTCTTCTCTGAATGTTGTGTCGAGAAGTCCGGCGCGTGCGCCGCCGATAGCGTAAGCATAGGAGAGCGCGAGATCATGAGCGTTGCCTGTTGCGTCGTTATGGACTGCTATGAGCATGGGAACGCCCTGTCCTATCGTGTACTGGCTTCTTACCGTGTGGCCGGGAGCCTTCGGAGCTATCATAACAACGTTTACATCATTCGGAGGAACTATCTGACCGAAGTGGATATTGAATCCGTGTGCGAAAGCGAGTGTCATGCCGGGGCGAAGGTTGGGGGCGATGTCTTTCTTATAAACAGATGCCTGCTTTTCGTCGTTGATAAGGAACATTACAAAATCCGCTTTCTTTACGGCTTCCGCTGTCGTATATACTTCAAAACCGTCTTTCTTTGCGGTTTCGGCGGATTTTGAGCCTTCGTAAAGACCGATGATTACGTGAACGCCGGAATCTCTCATATTCTGCGCATGAGCATGTCCCTGACTGCCGTAGCCTACGACTGCAACGGTCTTGCCGTCGAGAAGATCCGGGATACAATCTTTTTCATAATACATATTAGCCATGATTTTTTTCTCCTTTTCAAATAAAAGAATATTTATATAAATTTTAATTATTGCGCTTAGTCTATGGACAGTACGTCGTGAAGCTTGCCGAGCTGTCTTATTATCTGGTGGTGGATATAATCGTCGCCGTATACCGTTATTTTCATTGCGGATACGTTCGGATCGTCAGTTTCGTGAACTTCAAGAGAGCTTATGTTGAATCCGCGGCGCGCGAACATTTCGGAGATTCTTACGAGAACGCCGAATCTGTTTGCCACGGAGAGTTTTAACTGTATTTTTTCCATTATAACATATACCTCGGTTTTAAGAAAGTATTATATCGTCGATAGAGCCGTTCGGGGGGATCATGGGAAGAACTCTCTCATCCTTGTCGAGTACGCAGTCTATCAGGACGGGACCGTCTATTTCTATCGCTTTTTTCATTATGTTATCGAGTTCTTCTTTTGTGGAAACAAGATATCCTTCCGCGCCGAATGCTTTTGCAAGAGCGGGAAAATCTGTTTTTCTTCCGAGAGTGGTTTCGGAGAAGTGACCGTTGTAGAATGCCGCCTGCCACTGTCTCACCATTCCGAGAACGCCGTTGTCCATTACGACGATTATTATGGGAAGTTTCTGAGAAACCGCCGTTGCCATTTCATTTAAGTTCATTCCGAAACTTCCGTCTCCCGTAAAGAGTACGGTGCGCTTTCTTCCGCTTGCGACGCATCCGCCGATAGCCGCGCCCATGCCGAATCCCATTGTTCCGAGTCCGCCACTGGTGAGGAAGGTTCTCGGCTTTTCGAAACGGTATCTCTGCGCCGTCCACATCTGGTGCTGACCGACGTCTGTTGCGACGGGGGTGTCGTCGCTCATATAAAAATTTACCGTTTCTATTATGTCATAAGGGGTAAGAGCGCCTATCTGTTTTGCCTCGTGAGATTTTTCGTATTCGCGAAGCTCCGCTATTTCTTTCTGCCATTCGGGGTGAGACTTTTTACAAAGTCCTGAGATTATTCTCGAAAGAGCGTCTTTCACGTCTCCGTGGATTCCGAGCGTCGGGACGATGTTTTTGCCGAGCTCTGCCGCGTCGACGTCGATATGTATTATCTTTGCGTCTTTGCAGTATCTCTCTTTTTTGCCCGTTGCTCTGTCTGAAAATCTTGCGCCGAGGGCGATGACAAGATCCGCTTCGTCTTTTGCTTTTGTTGCGGCGTATCTTCCGTGCATTCCCGTCATTCCGAGCTTTCTGGGATTCCCGTCGGCAACGGCGGAAAGTCCCATTATGCTGCATCCGACAGCAGCGTCGAGTTTGTCTGCAAGTTCGGATACAAGACCCTCCGCGCCTGCGGAAAGTATTCCGCCTCCGCAGTAGATATACGGGCGTTCGCTCTCATTCATAAGAGCGATGGCTTTTTCTATGGCTTCTTCGTCCGCAACTTTGAATTTGTCTTTTTCAACGACGGGAACAGGGGTATATTCCGCCGTCTTTATCTGCACGTCCTTCGGTATGTCTATAAGGACGGGACCGGGACGTCCCGATTTTGCGATTCTGAAAGCCTCTCTTACGGTGTCGGCGAGCTCTTCCGTTTTTGTCACCATGAAATTATGTTTTGTGACGGGGATCGTTATGCCGACGATGTCTACTTCCTGGAAACTGTCGCGGCCTAAAAGTTCGCACGGTACGTTTCCCGTTATCGCTACGAGCGGAACGGAATCGAGGTTTGCCGTTGCAAGTCCCGTTACGAGATTTGCGGCTCCGGGTCCGGAAGTGGCGATGACGACGCCGACTTTGCCGCTCTGCCTTGCATAACCGTCCGCGGCGTGTGCTGCGCCTTGTTCGTGCGCGGTTATTATATGTTTTATTCTGTCCGATTTCATATAAAGGGAATCGTATATATTAAGTACCTGACCGCCGGGGTATCCGAATACGACTTCCGTTCCTTGTTCTATCAGAGTTTCAACGAGTATATCTGATCCTGTGAGTTTCATTTGCCCTCCTAGAAAATTGTTCAGGAAAAAAATATGACCTATGGTTAAAAGTCAACCATAGGTCGAAAGATCGAAATAATCTGCTTTAACGTATATCCTGTCGGGAAAACGCAAAACAAATGCTTACTCTTTGCAATCCATGACATAACTTTCAACGCTATCTTCTACCTTTACCGATAGGACGATAGCGCAAATAATTATGAGACCGATCGCAAAAATGCAGCCCATCTTACTTCTCCCGTAAATTTCAAAATAAAAACTTTTGATTAACATCTACTATATCAAATAAGAATCGATATGTCAATAGGTATTTTGCAATTTTTTTAAAATATTATAAAAAATCGATATTGCAAAAAAATCGTATGCAAAGTATAATGTATCCGATAATAAAAATTGCACGTGTTGCGCATTTAAATGTGCAATAAAGTGTTTTTACGGGGGATTTATGACAGAAATAGAAAACGGTATTCTTTCTGCAAAGATCGATGAACGCGGTTCGCAGCTTGTAAGCGTTTCTTCGATAAAAACGGGAAGAGAGTATATATGGGGTGCCGACCCGAAGATATGGGGCAGGAGCGCTCCGATACTTTTTCCCGCC
Source organism: uncultured Eubacteriales bacterium (assembly GCA_900544985.1). Classification (GTDB taxonomy): domain Bacteria; phylum Bacillota; class Clostridia; order Oscillospirales; family CAG-272; genus UMGS731. The sequence goes on along the minus strand of UQXK01000047.1, from coordinate 2,200 downwards.
GTCGGAAGAATGTATACGGACGGTTATATATATAAAGGAAAGCGTTATAAGATGTCAAAGCACGGATTTTTACGCGACGAGATGCTTTCCGTAAAAGAAAATAAAGGCAATGCGGCGTCCTTCATCTACCGCCCGACGGAAAAAATAAAGGAAATATACCCGTTTGATTTTGCGTTCGAAACGTCTTTTTCGCTATCGGGAAATACGCTTGTTACGGAGTATACGGTGGAAAATAACGGAGATGAGAGGATGTTCTTTTCTCTCGGGGCACATCCGGGATTTAGTTGCAATATGGGCGACAAGGTGACGTTTTCCGAAAGAGAAGCGGAAAAAGCTCCGTATTTCGATAAAGACGACAGACCGAGCGGCAAAGAATTTGCCTTTCTTTCGGAAGGGAAGAGCTTTTATATCACAGACGATATTTTTTTCGAAGGTTCTATCGTTTTTTCCTCCCCGAATTCCAAAAGCGTTTCTTTATCTGAAAATGAAGAAGAGTATATGAGAATCGAATTCGGAAAAGTTCCGCATCTTTGGATATGGGCAAAGCAGGGCGCGAAATTTATTTGTATCGAGCCGTGGCACGGCGCGGACGAATGCGTCCCGCAAGAGGATATATCAAAGAAGAGCGGCATAATCTCACTTTTGCCGAAGGAAAGATTCTCTTTCCCGATAAAGATGGTTTTTCCGAAAGAGATTTGACGTTTTTGTATTGCATAAACTCTCTTCCGATGTTATAATTCAATTTGGTATAATAAAGTAATTTTCTTTAAGGAGATTTTTAATATGGAACTCAAAAAGAATTGCAAATATGCGATCGTGGTACCGTCCAGCATGGGGGTTAGAATAACCCCTGCAAACCGTCAGCCCGTTCATATAAGCGATACATTCAGAATGCAGGCGACAAGCGCCGAAACAAACGTTATCAGCATTGCCGCAGCTCTCGGCGAAAAGACAAAAGTCCTCACAACGTTTGTAGAGGGCAGCCCGATCGCTCAGTTTATAAAGAACGATCTTTCCCGCCGCGGTATAGATTACGAGGGAAAAGAAGTCCCGCAGGGCGGACCTTGGGGATACCGCCATCAGTTCAATATTGCAGACAGCGGATTCGGTCTTCGCGCGCCCCGCGTTCAGAACGACCGCGCAGGCGAGGTCGGACGCACGCTTAATATAAAGGATTTTGACCTTGACCGTATCTTCGGCGAAGAGGGCGTTATGATACTCCATCTTTCTGGTCTTGTTGCGGCGCTCTCTCACGAGACGGGCGTTTTCTGCCTTGAACTTGCAAGAGCGGCAAAAAAATACGGCACAAAGATATCCTTTGACTTAAACTACCGCGCTTCTTTCTGGAAAAACAGAGAGGACGAGCTTTCCGCCATATTCCGCGAGATAGCGAGCGTTTCCGATATACTCATAGGCAACGAAGAGGACTTCCAGCTATCTCTGGGAATAAAAGGACCGGAAGCGGGCGGCAAAGACATTTCTTCGAAGATAGAAAGCTTCAAGGGAATGATAATGGAAGTTAAAAAGCAGTATCCCGATGTTTCCGTTTTTGCCACGACGCTCCGTCAGGTTGTAAGCGCAAACGAACACCTTTGGGGCGCTATAATGCTCGCGGACGATAAATGGACCGTTATAGAACCCAGACCTATCCAGGTTATGGACCGTATCGGCGGAGGCGACGCGTTTGTCGGCGGACTTCTTTATTCCATAACACGCGGATACGAATTTGAAAAATGTGCAAACTTCGGTTGGGCTTGCGGCGCGTTTGTCGCAACTCTTCTCGACGATTTTGGTCTTCCCGCAGACGAAGAACAGATATGGAGCATATGGGAAGGCAACGCAAGAGTAAGAAGATAAATACGGGATATAATAAAAAACGCGGATTTCTCCGCGTTTTTTTGTGTGGCATTATCAGTTGGGGCTATCCGCCCCAAACCCCAACCAAAGGACTTTTCGGGAAAAGTCCTTTAGAATCTCAAAAGCTTTTGCCAAAGTGAAGTGATGTGTTTGGTGTGAAAGTTTTGCGGATTTTTAAGGAGCTTTTTCAAAAAGCTCCTTAAAGCAAGGTTTGGAACGGCAGTTCCAACATATTGTGACAATTAAAAAAGCACGGCGTTGCCGTGCTTTTTGCGTGCGTTATCGGTCGGGGCTTCCGCCCCAAACCCGGACACAAAGGACTTTTCGTGAAAAGTCCTTTGGA
>UQXK01000046.1 GCA_900544985.1 uncultured Eubacteriales bacterium | reverse complement strand
ACTGCGTTCCAAACCTTGCTTTAAGGGGCTTTTGAAAAAGCCCCTTAAAAATCCGCAAAACTTTTGCTCAAACACACCACTTAATTTTGGCGAAAGCTTTTGAAGATTCATAAGAAACTTTTCTCGAAAAGTTTCTTATGTCAGGGTTTGGGGTAGACGCCCCAACTGATAACGCTACAAAACAGCACGGCAACGCCGTGCTGTTTCTTTTCTGTAAAATAAAAACTCCTCTGTGGATTTCCTCAGAGGAGTTTTGCTTGACATTAAACTATGATTTTATGTAAAATCAGTTTCTGTTCTTTCTGAGTATGGACATGATATCGTCAAAATCGCTGTCGGATATCAGAGAATCGCTGTCCTCGGAAGAAACTGTTTTCTGGGGTTCGGGTTTTTTTACGGTAGAATCAACTCTGGAAGTGGAGAAGTTGAAAGCGGAAGTTTTAGGAGCAGATTTTACAGTTGTGTTCTGAGCGGTTGTTTTGCCGTCATCATCTGCTTTAAAACCTGTTGCTATAACTGTAACCTTGATAGTATCTTCGAGAGTATTGTCGAATGCGGCACCCCAAATAATCGTTGCATCGGGATGAGCTTCCTGTGTTATCATTGCGGAAGCCGTTTCAACCTCGTCAAGGCTGATATCAGGGCTTGCAGTGATGTTTATAAGAATACCTGTCGCACCGGAAATGGAAGTTTCGAGAAGCGGGCTGGAAATAGCAGCTTTTGCCGCAACTTCCGCTTTGTCTCTGCCTGTGCCTGTGCCTACGCCCATGTGAGCATATCCTGCGTTTCTCATAACGGAGGATACATCGGCAAAGTCAAGGTTTACTATTCCGGGGGTATTGATAAGATCCGAAATGCTCTGAACGCCGTGACGGAGAATGTCGTCTGCGTATTCAAAGGCATTTGCGAGAGTTATGCGGTTTTCGGAGATCTGTTTGAGTCTTTCGTTCGGTATAACAACGAGAGAGTCAACATAGTCGCGGAGCTGAACAATGCCGGCTTCCGCTTGGAGCATACGCTTTCTTCCTTCGAAAGAGAAGGGTTTTGTTACGATACCTATTGTAAGTATACCCATTTCTTTTGCGACTTTTGCGACAACGGGAGCAGCACCTGTACCTGTTCCGCCGCCCATACCTGTTGTGATAAATACCATGTCGGCACCGCGAACAACATTGGCTATATCTTCAAGGCTTTCTTCGGCAGCCTGCTCGCCTACGGAAGGATCGCTTCCTGCGCCGTGTCCCTTTGTGATTTTTTCGCCTATTCCGATTTTTGTGGGAGCGCTTGATGTGAGAAGCACCTGTTTATCGCAGTTTACAGCTATAAACTCAACTCCCTGAATATTGGATTCGATCATGCGGTTTACAGCGTTGCCGCCGCCGCCGCCGACACCTATAACTTTAATATTTACACCGCTATCATAGTTTGAATCAAATTCGAAACCCATGTTATTACCTCCTTGTTTTTACGCAGATAGAAATATACAATACTATAATAATATAAAAAGCTCTTATTTACAAGATGTTTTTGAAAAAATCTTTGATTAAAAATAAAAATTCATAAAAAATAAAGTATTTTTATCTTATTTTTGCCGAAAATACCGATTTTTGTCGTTATTATTATTCTTCCGACACCACCCCCGTAGGCTCAAAAGACGTCTCATCCGGTATTCTCGCATGAATGATTCCCTTGGCATATGCGTATCCGTTAATGGGATTTTCAAGGTAATCTATCGTTTCCTTAACCATGGATATATTTATATCTATATTCTTGAAGGAGCCGAAACGGATATCGTATTTGTCTTTATATGTAAATCGCATATCGAATTTTTCGCTCAGATCGGCAGATGTTATATCGTCCGATATTTCGGAAGAAAAAACGGTTTCGATGGCGTCGAACGCTATTTTTCCGTCCTTTTCGTTTTCGAATGTGATTTTTTTCCCGACAGACGCTTCTTTTATTACCGGCAGATGTATTTCATGTATATTTAAAAAAGAAATATCTTCAACATTTGTGTATTCGGCAAGAACGCGGAGCGATTTTGACAGCACAAGACATTTTTCGCCGTAAATAAAATAAAAACGCGGCTCTTCTTCGGTGACGATTATGGTTATCGAAGTAGGACTTGTCCTTTTTATTCTGACATTTGATATATAAGGATTTTTCGAAATGATCGCTTCCGATATCTTCTTTTTATTTATGGAATAAGAGTGAGAGCCGATTTTTATTCCCGCCGATTTTACTATATCTTCTTCCGCAGAATAGACGAAATTTTCGGCTTTCACTGTTTTTATTCGACAGGAGAACAGAAAAAATACGGTTAAAAACACTGTTACGACAAGGAAAAAAGCGCTTATGAAAAACGTCGTCAGACGTCTTGTCAGAAGCGGACTTGCTTTTTTCTTTGAAGCACTCATCTTTCTTTTTCCTCTCGTTTTATCAGTGCGAAAAGATCGCGGCTGATGATTTTCTGCATATCTTTATATATTTTTTCAGATGCTCCGCGCAGAGCGAATGCGGAAATGTTTTTCTTCATTTTCTCGGATTCGCTTTTGTCGAAGAGAATTTTTTCTACATTCTCTTTTATCTTTTCCGTTGAAAGTTCTTTTTCCTCTATTAAAACCGCAGCTTCTTTGTCCGAAAGAAGTTTTGCGTTTTTATATTGATGGTTTTCTGCGACATACGGGGACGGAATGAATATGCATGCCTTTTGTCCGAGAGCCATTTCCGATATCGTCATGGCTCCTGCGCGGCATATCACAGCGTCCGCCGCAGCTTCCCAGAGCGGCATATTATATATATATTCCAAAACGCGGACGTTGTCAAGATTGTCTATATGACTTTCTTTTAATTTGTTCTGAGAGATTTCGTACCCGTTTTTACCGGTGGCGTGTACAAAAAGAATATTTTTGTGTTTGGGCGCGTACTCGGAAATGAATTTTATCATATATTCGTTTATTGCGGGCGCACCGCGGCTTCCGCCGAACGAGAGAACTATTTTTTCTGTATTATCGGGAATGCCGAGCGTTTTTCTCGTTTTTTCATCGGCTTTTATTATGTTTTCGGAGACAAGCGGATTTCCCACTCTCATAACTTTTTCTTTGTATTTGAGCTTTTCTTCAAGTCCCGGAAAGTTTGTATATATCCTGTCGACGTACTTTTCCACCATGCGGACGGCGACGCCGGGAATCGAATTCGACTCATGTACCGCAGAGGGAATACCAGCTTTGGCGGCGGCGTATATGGGCGGATAGCATTGATATCCGCCTGTTCCTATAACAAAATCGGGTTTGAAATCGTTTATAAGCTTTGCGGCTTTTTTTCTCGATGCGAGAAAATAGTACGCCGTCCTTATATTCGCGAAAGGATTTTTGCGGTTTATTCCGTACATTTCGATATGAGTTATGTCGTATCCCGCTTTTCTCACTATATCGTTTTCTATTCCGCGAGATGATCCCACAAAAAGGATCTCCGCATTTTTGTTGTGTTGGCGTATTTTATCTGCTATTGCGACGGCGGGATATATATGCCCGCCTGTTCCGCCGCAGGCGAGAATTACTTTCATTGTTATTTCCTTTCTGTGTCAGATTTTTTCCTGTGAAGAATAGCGCGAAACAGAGAGCACTATGCCCATTTCGGCGAGCTGCATTACGAGCGCCGTTCCGCCGTAGCTGAAAAACGGCAGCGCTATTCCCGTTGTCGGTATCGTCGCGGTGACAACGGCGATGTTAAGCAGCGCCTGTATGCCGACCTTTGATACAAGACCCATTACCAATATGGAGGAAAATGTGTCGGGCGCTCTTTTGGCTATAACAAATCCGCGCCACATGAGAAGGATAAAGAGCGCTATTACCGTAAGACCGCCTATAAGTCCGAGCTCCTCGCATATTATGGCGAATATAAAGTCGTTCTGCGGTTCGGGAAGCCAGAGCTGTTTCTGGTAGCTGTTACCGAGCCCTACGCCGAATATTCCGCCCGAACCTATCGCGAGCAGGCTCTGATACGGTTGCCATCCGCTTCCTTGCAGGAAATTTTCGGGGTGAAGCCATGCGTCGACTCGCTTTTTCGCGTAATCCGTGAAAAATACTATTACGCATACGAGCGCCGCCGCGCTACCCGATATGCCGGCAAGCCATTTTGCGCTCGCACCCGACAGGAGTATCATAACGGCTCCGATAAGAAAGAGTATTACGGCGCCGGAAACGTGATGTTCCAAAATAGTGGTTCCGCATACAAGTATTATCACCGAGGCGGGGAAGAGTATTCCGTATTTGAATTTTTTCATTCTTTCCGGCGCATATGCTATGTAGAATGCGAGAAACAGCACAAGAGCGAATTTCATTACGTCGGACGGCTGAAATTGAAGCGGTCCCAATGCCACCCATCTGCGCGCGCCTTTTGCGCTTACGCCTATGCCGGGGATAAATACGCACCACAGTAACAGATAGCTTACGGCAAATATCGGAAGCGTCATTTTTCGTAAGAATCCGTAATCGATATATGAGAAGAATATCATTGCCGCGATTCCGAGTAATGCCCAGACAGTTTGTTTTTTTACAAAATACATGCTGTTGCCGAATCTGCTTTCCGCAAAAGCATAGCTTGCGGAAAATATCATTACCGTTCCGAAACAGAGAAGAAGTACGACGATTATAAGAAAAGTTGTGTCGACGCCGCCCTTTACGCGGTATACAGTATCGCTTGGCGCGGGGGATAAAAGCTCGCCTAAAAATCCTCTTTTTCTGCGTTTTTCCGGAAGCGCAGCGCTTTTGTTTTTTCTTGTATTAGAGGAAACTTTATCTGTTGCCTGATTCATAAAATTTTATCTGCGCTCCTTTTTTATCTTTATTTATCCGAAAATGTATACAAGTACGCACATAAGTGCGCTTACAAGTGTGAACACGCCGACAATGGTGTTTTCCGACCAGCCGCAGCGTTCGAAATGATGATGTATCGGTGCCATCTTGAAAAGTCTTTTTCCGTGGGAGAGTTTAAAGTATGCTACCTGCAATATATCCGAAAGCGCCTCTATGATGTATATTATACCCGCAAAGACGATTACAAGCGGATTATTCATCATGAATGCCATTGCGCACACGGCACCGCCTAAGAAAAGGGATCCTGTGTCGCCCATGAATATTTTTGCAGGGTGGAAATTGTAAACGAGAAATCCGAACATTCCTCCGAATATAGCGCCCGCGAAGTAAAAACAACCTTCGTTTCTGAGCGATATGGCGTATACGGCGAAGAATGCGCTCACAACGGCGGTGACGGACGATGCAAGTCCGTCTATTCCGTCGGTGAGATTTACGCTGTTTATAACTCCTACTATGAGGATCATCGCAAATATATAGTAGAATTTGCCTATTTCGAGCGTTTTGCCGATAAACGGGAGATATACGCCCGTCGAAAGTCCGCCGAATTTTGCCATGAGAAACAGATATATTGCCGCCGCTATTACCTGCAACAGGAATTTTTCTCCTGCTTTGAGTCCCTCGTTCTGCTTCCTTACTATTTTTATGGTATCGTCGGCAAAGCCTATGATTCCGCACATAAAAGCGAGAATTAAAGAGAAAAGAAGTCTCTTTCCTTCAAGAGAAAATCCTATTTTGAATATAAGAAGCAAAAGTGTTATTATCGTTATCGGAATGATAAAGAATATTCCGCCGAGTGTTGGCGTGCCTTCTTTTGATTTATGCCAGCGCGGACCTATTTCGCGTATCTTCTGACCGAGCTTGAAACTTTTGAGCGTCGGTATAAAAATTCTTGCGAGTATCGCCGTTATGAGAAATGACGCTGTTATTGATATAAAAAACCAGATTATCATATAAAACTCCGTTTGGCGGTAAGCCCGCGTTTTTTGAAAATTCCGCCGCTTTGCGGCAAATAATGTTTATTTTATCTTTGAAGATATTCTTTCCAGCATAAGCGCGCGGCTCGCTTTGAAAAGAACGGTATCGCCTTTCTTCAAGAGCTTTGAAAGGATTTCGATTGCGCCGTCCGTGTTTTCTGTGTCGGTGATTTTATAAATGTTTTCTTTCGGGAAACCGTTTAGGATCGCGCCTTCGGCGATGTTTTGCGCGTCGCTTCCGAATGTAAAAAGTATATCTGTTCCGCTTTCCGCCGCGTATTTTCCGACTTCGAAATGCATTTTCGCGCTGTCATCTCCCAGCTCTTTCATATCGCCTAAAAATGCGATCTTTCGTCCGCCGTTTTCCTTTGCGATGTGTGAAAGCACCATAAGAGACGCGCGCATGGATTCCGGGCTTGCGTTATAGCAGTCCTCTATGACCGTGACGCCGTTTTTATTCGATATTTCTCCGCGAAGCTTTACGCCTTTGAATGCGAAAAGCCCCTCTCTTACAGAATTTTCGTCCATTCCCGAAAGAAGTCCGATAACGATAGCGTAGAGCGAATTTAAAACATTGTGGACTCCGACAACGGGGAGTTTTATATCTTCCAGGATTTTGTTTTCGGGGCATTTTACGCTGAATGATATAAAATCGGGGAACTCTTTTATATTATACGCAAGATAGTCGCAATTTTTGTCGTTTATGCCCGCATATATCACTTTATTTTTTATATTTCCGATATTTTTTAAAAGCGGTTCGTCGCCGTTCAGTATGAGTATTCCGTCATCGGGAAGCCCTTCCGCTATTTCAAGCTTCGCTTTCGCTATGTTTTCACGCGTGCGAAGATTTTCAAGATGGGACGTTCCGATATTTGTTATGACGGCTATATCGGGACGCGCTATTCTTGTAAGGTACGATATTTCTCCCATGCCGCGCATTCCCATTTCTATAACAGCGGCTTTATAAGAAGAATCTATTCCTATAAGAGTCAGCGGCATACCGATCTCGTTGTTGAAATTTCCGTCTGTTTTCGCTGTTTTGTATTTTTGAGAGAGCACGGAGTAAATAAATTCTTTTGTCGATGTTTTCCCGACAGAGCCCGTTACGCCGACAGTGAGAAGAGAAAAACGCGATTTATAGTTTTTCGCAAACTCACCGATCGCTTTCAAAGTGTCGTCGACAAGTATATACGGAAAAGGAAAACTATCTTTTCGCGATGTTACGGCACATACGGCGCCTTTTTCCATAGCCTGAGGTATAAAAGCATTTCCGTCGAAATTTTCTCCCACAAGGGCAAAGAAAAGGTCGTTTTCTTTTATTTTTCGCGAATCTGTCGAAACGCCGTATATTTTTTTGCTGTTCTTGCCAAAAAGTTTTCCGCCGCAAAGCTCGGCGGCTTTTTTAAGAGTTATTCCGTCTTCTGAAATATCGTACATCTCAAAGTCCTTTTTTCTCTATTATTTTTCCGACCGTTTCCGTTTCCGAAAAGTGATGTTTACCGAAAGCGTCGATTATGTAATCTTCATGTCCTTTTCCCGCGAGTATAACGGTGTCGCCCGATTTTGCGATATCCATTGCATATTCTATCGCTTTTTCTCTGTCGACCACCGTTTTGTAGTTCATAAATCTCCCGTCAAGCCCCTTTACTATATCGTGTATTATTTCTTCCGGGGCTTCGTTTCTGGGGTTGTCGCTCGTTATAACGGCGAGATCTGAAAGTGAGCAGGCGATCTCTCCCATCTCGTGGCGTTTGCCTTTGTCGCGGTTTCCTCCGCAGCCGAAAACGCATATGAGCTTTCCGCTCGTGATCTCACGGCACGCGCGAAGCGCCTTTTCAAGTGCGTCGGGAGTGTGCGCATAATCGATTATGAGAGAGTATGGAAGTCTATCTGAGAAGATTTTTTGCATACGTCCCGTAACTCCCTTGAATTTTTCAAGGGAGGCGACTACGGTTTTGTTGTCTATTCCGAGTATGTGCGCCGCGGCGGCACATTCCGCTGTGTTGTATATATTGAAACTTCCGTTAAGGCAAAGGTCTATCTTTTCCTCAAATCCGTTTCCCGAAAGCTCATAAGACATACCGTCCGCGGTTATTTCGGGATTTTTTATTCTGAAATCCGCATTTTCGTCTTTTGAAACCGAGAAAACTTTTCCTTTTGCGTATGAAGCGATTTCTTTTCCGCGCTCATCGTCAAAATTGATAACGGAATTTTCGCTCGCTTCGAATAGTTTTGCTTTTGCACGCGTGTATTCTTCTATGTTTTTGTGATAATCGAGATGGTCGCGCGTGATATTTGTAAATATACCGATATAAAAATCTATTGCGGATATCCTGTCTTGTGAGAGCGAGTGGGAAGACACCTCCATGACGGCGTATTCGGCTCCGTTTTTATACGCTTCGGCAAGAAGCGGAGCGAGCTTTTCGGGAGGTAGCGTCGTGTGTGACGACGGATATATTTCTCCTCCGCAAACATCGTATGATATGGTGGTGAACAGCGCGCACTTTTTGCCGGAGTCGGAGATGATTTTGTGCAGTGCCGTCGCTATTGTCGTTTTGCCGTTTGTTCCCGTAACGCCGATTATCTTCATTTTTTTCTGAGGGTCTCCCGCGGCGAAAAAGACCGCACGGGAAAAAGTCTCTCTTATATTTTTTATGACGATAACGGGAATGGGCGGTCTTGTTGTCGGTTCTTTATCCGTTACTACGGCGACGGCGCCTTTAAGATATGCTTCCGCTATAAAAGCGTTGCCGTCGAATTTTTCTCCGGAGATCGCAAAAAAAGTCTCTCCGCGCGAAATATTTCTTGTATCACAGCAAAAACCGCAGGTTTCTGTTTTTTCTTCTACGACGTCCTTTTTTATTATATCCTCTTTTTTTATAATGTCGAATAAATTCATATAAAAATCCTCCGAGGATAGATTTGTCTTTCTAAAAAATGTTATTCGTCGCCTTCTGCCGCCGCAAATCTCATTTCTATCGAAACGACGGTGCCCTTTGATGTGACTGTTCCGGCGGGGATGGACTGCGAATGGACGACGGCGCCGGAGCCTATTGTTGCTCCCGTTATTTTTACATTGAGTCCCGCGTCGGTAAGTGCCTTGTTTGCTTTTTCAGCTGTCATGCCGACGACATTCGGAACGACGGAGTCTTTTGCGTCCTCCACGTTTTCCGTGTAAAGTATTATGCGTCCGTTTTCCTTTGACATTCTGCTTCCGGAAGAAGGTACCTGCTTTACAACGCTGTCTCCCGTTCCGACAACTTCATATTTAAGTCCGAGATCGCTTATAAGCTTTTTCGCGCGGTCAAGTGAAAGTCCGCGGTAATTCTGAACATTCATGTCCATGCTCAGAAGCTCTTCTTCCGTGTAGTTCGGTTCTATTCCGAGATAGGGAAGAATATCTCCGAGGAGCTTTGATATATACGGCGCTACAAGCGTGCTTCCGTATATCGAACCGAGCGTCGGTTCGTCTATTATCATTATGCATATTACTTCCGCGTCGTCGGACGGAGCATATCCGATAGTGGAAACGATTCTCTTGTTTCCCACGGTTCCTTTTTCGGAAGTGCCTGTTTTTGCGGCTACCGAATAACCTTTTACATATGCGTTTTTAGCTCCTCCGTTCGTGGAAACGCCTTCCGCAAGTATCTGGGAGATCGTCGCCGCGGTCTCTTCGCTTATTACCTGTCTTACTTTTGTCGTGCCGAAAGAGGCGAGAGTATTGCCGTCGTCGTCAAGGACCGCTTTTATTATATGCGGAGTTACAAGTGTGCCCCCGTTTGCAACGGCGCTTACGGCGCTTATGAGCTGCATAGGTGTTACATTGAATCTCTGTCCGAACGAATATACCGCAAGGTCGAGATTTGTCATGTCCTGTTGCGATTTATATATGGAAGACGCCTCTCCCGGAAGATCTATTCCGGTCTTTTCCGTAAAACCAAAGGCGCTGAAATAGTTGCTGTAAGTGGATATGCCTATTCTTTCGGAAAGCTTCATCATTACGGGGTTGCAGGATTGCTGTAACCCTTGGGCGAAATTAAGCGAACCGTGACCTGATCTTTTATGGCATTTAATAACCCAGCCGCTGACTGTGTAAGAGCCGCTGCAATTAAACATATCGGTTGTCTTTGCAAGATTTTCTTCGATAGCTATCGATGTTGTGATTATTTTTGCCGTAGAACCGGGTTCATATGTATCTGTTATGCATTTGTTGTTCCACATCGTGAGAAGAAGCGTCGATATAGCGTTGGAATATTCCTTCGAATCTTCTCCGTACTGGTTTTTATATCCTTCTACTATATCATTATAATACGAGGGAAGCGCGCGGGGATTGTTCAGGTCATAGTAAGGATATGTCGCCATCGCATATATTTCGCCTGTTTTCGGATTCATTACGATTCCGCAGGCGCGAGATTTGCACCCCGCCTCTATTGCGGCGTCTTCAAGGTGTTTTTCAAGAAAACCCTGTATTTTATAGTCGATCGTTGTAACGAGATTTGCGCCGTTTTTTGCGTCTATGTATACTTCATAGTCGTACGGCATAGATCCGCCTTTGCCGTTTTGCGCGGCTACTATTTTTCCGCTTGTACCCGTAAGGATCGAATTGTACTGATATTCAAGTCCGTAAAGTCCTCCGTCCGTGCCGCAAAATCCTATTACGTGAGAAGCAAGTGTAGAGAAGGGATATATCCTTGTCGCGGTTTCCACAAGGTGTATGCAGGAAAGGGAATTGTCGGTTATGAACTGTCTTACTTTGTCCGCGTCCTCTTTTTCCACATTCTTTTTGATAGTTCTGTCTTTATAAGATGTTTTTTGCGTTTCGCCGTAGACAAAATCGTAATCGACTCCGAGTATTTCGGAAAGACCTTTCGAGACGAGCTCGCATAGCTCGTTGTTGTTTTTCATATCGTATGGAGATATGAAGACGCGCTCTGTCGTATAATTTGTCGCGAGCACGACGCCGTTTTTGTCCGTTATCATTCCGCGTGAGGCTGTTATTTTTGTCTCATAAACCATCTGCTCGACGACGGCGCGTCTGTAATCTTCGTATTTTATTATTTGCAGATATATAAGTCTGCCTACAAGAACCGCGGATACCGCTATACAGGCTATAAAGAGAAAAAGAGAACGGGCGCGGATCTTTAATCCCGGTCTTCCCAAAATGGAGTCCGGTTTTCTTCTTTGTTCCATAAAACCAACCTTTTTGAATTTACTTTTTAATACGGCTGTAAGTCACACATTAAAGGCGGCAGATCAAATGTAAATTATCTCTTTTGCGTATATTTTTGTTTAAAAGAGATTTTTATGGCAGTTTTGTGTCGCTTGCCGAAATAAATGGTATACCTTATTTAACGCAAAAAGAGTAAAGAGCATATATTTTATATTCTCCTCACTCTGAATGGTTAGATATATATATTTATATTTTCGTCTCGGATTTTTATGACGATGATTTACACGCTGTCGGATAATTTTAATTATAATGTCCTGTTTTTTTGAAATGCGGATACCGTATTACTCCATAAATTCCAAGAATTTGCGGAAGCTGCGGCTCACCGCGCTCATGAGCGTGTTTATGGTGGAAGGGGAATCCTTTTCGGGAGATATCACTTCCGTCACTTCCATTTTATCGTTATTTGTAAAATATACTGCCCCGGAGCCGGTTCTCGAAAGTCCCATATCTGCGGCAAGCGCTTCGATTTTCGAAGAGTATTTTCCGTCAAGCTCGGTCGAGATCTTTCTTTCCTGTTTTTGAAGTGTATGTACTGCGGAGTTTATTTCGGCAATATCTGCTTTTACCTGAGATATTTGCATAAATGAAAAGACGATTATCATGAAAAGCGCAGTTGCGGTTATTGCCGCCAATACCGTCATGAGCGGGAAGCGGGCTTTTTCTTGCGATTTTACTGTATTATATTTTGTATTTGTGGAAATATTATACATAGCACCGAAAAATCCGCGGCGCTCTTTTGGATTTTTGCCGTTTTTCATGCCGTCTCCTTTACATTTTTGATTAAACTTTTTCCGCCACACGGAGCTTTGCGCTGTGTGAGCGTCTGTTTGCTTCGAGCTCCTTTTCGCTCGGAAGTATCGGTTTTTTCGTTATTATTGAAACCTTGGGCTTTTTTCCGCATACGCATACGGGAAAATCGGGTGGACACGTACAACCGCGCGCATTATCCGCAAAACACTGTTTTACGCATCTGTCCTCTAACGAGTGAAAGGTTATTACGGCGATCCTTCCGCCGCTGTTCATTTTATCTATCACTCCGTTTATCGCGGGAGCGATCGACGATAATTCCGAGTTTACTTCTATTCGTATTGCCTGAAAAGTCTTTTTTGCGGGGTGGTGGCCTACGGAAAGAAATTTTTTCGGCATGGCGCTTTTTATAAGTTCGGAAAGTTCAAGCGTGGTTTCTATCGGCTTTTCTTTTCTTGCTTCGGTAATTATCCTTGCGATCTTCGGCGCGAACTGTTCTTCACCATAATCGAAAATTATTCTTTTCAAGTCGTATTCGGAGTATGTGTTTACAACATCATATGCCGAAAGAGGCGCTTCTTTGTCCATTCTCATGTCAAGAGGAGCGTCGTTGTTATATGAAAATCCGCGTTCGGGAGTATCGAGCTGATACGATGATACGCCTAAATCGAGCAAAAGCCCGTCCGCTTTTTCTATGCCGAGATTTTCTAAAACCTCGGAAACTTGTGAAAAATTGCTTTTTACAAAAGTTATTTTGTCTTTAAAAGGGGCGAGCCTTGCGGACGCCGCCGCAAGCGCGTCCGAATCCCTGTCTATGCAGATGAGCTTTCCTTTATCGGAAAGGCGCGACGCTATTTCGTATGAATGTCCGCCGCCGCCTGTCGTTCCGTCTATATATATTCCGTCCGGTTTTATGTTGAGCGCTTCTATACACTCGTTAAGCAAGACCGAAACATGAGAGAAGTTTATATTTTCCATATCAGAAATCCAACTCTTCCATAAGGTGGGCGATATCTTCGGATACTTCCGCGTCTTTTTCTCTGTTCCATTCTTCTTCGGACCAGATTTCAAGGTAAGAGCCGACGCCTATTATAACGGCGTTCTTTTCTATTCCTGCATATTCGCGAAGTGCGGATGAGATAAGCACACGTCCTTGCGAGTCGCTTTGAACGTCGGACGCATTCGCATATATGAAACGTTTTATCTGTCTGGATTTTGTCCCGGGAAGTGCGTCGAGTTTTTCTTTCAGTTTTTCCCACTCTGCCATTGTATAAACAGTGAGGCATTTGTCAACACTTTTGGTGATGACGAACGTTTCTCCGAGCTCTTCACGATACTTTGCGGGTATGAATATTCTGTTTTTTGCGTCGAGAGCGTGTTCGTATTCGCCCAAGAACATATTCATCACCGCCTTTTCTTAAAATCTTTTTGTGGATTTGAAGTACCATGTGTGGAAAACCATGTGGAAAAAGTGGAAAACTCACCACAACTCACCACAACTCACCACTTACATATTGATTATAGCGAAATAATAGGGAAAATACAAGGACTTTTTTAAAAAAACAGGAAAAAGAATAAAAATTTTTAAATGAATCCGGCATAAATAGGGTGTGCCTTGCATAACGGCACGGCGTATTTGCGAGCTTAAAAGTTTTTGCCAAAGCGAAGTGGCGCGTCGGTGGGGAAAGTTTTTGCGGATTTTTAAGGAGCTTTTTTCAAAAAAGCCCCTTAAAGCAAGGTTTGGAACGCAGTTCCAACTCATTACGAAAGACAAAAGAAAAAGCACGGCAATGCCGTGCTTTTTGTGTGCATTATATGTTGGGGCGTCTGCCCCAAACCCGGACACAAAGGACTTTTCGGGAAAAGTCCTTTGGAATCTCAAAA